>JAJDZE010000032.1 GCA_022824805.1 Acidimicrobiia bacterium
GGCGAGGACCGGGCGCACATCGCCGCGGTCAGCGACTCGGGCACGCGCATCGCCCGCAAGATCACCTACGAGACCGACGACCGCATCACCCAGGACCGCGAAACCTCCGACGCGATCCTCTCCCTGCTCGCGGAGATCGCCGCCCATTGACGGTTAGCGGCCGACCACGCGGTTGGCGCCGGTAACCCCGGCAAAGCAAAGAGGGTCAGCGATAGCGGTCGCCGACCCTCACGCTCTGCTCATCAAGCAACACGACTCAGCGTCGATGTTCATTGTTGAGCCATTAGGAAATACTACGTATATTCTAATTGCCGAATAACGGATACAAGAACGGATTCGTGATGGCTGCTTGGACACCCACTCAAGATGACTTCCGCAGGATCTACCGTGAACAGAACCCATGGCACACATCCAGAGGCCTGCCCAGCGGCCTAGCTCCCCAGACGGAGCGGACGCTGGCGACGGTGCTGTGGAGGAAGCTCATCAGCGACCGGGCGCCCCGACACCAGATCGTGCTCGGGCCTCGCCGCGTCGGAAAAACCACAGTGCTGTACCAGACCGTACGGCACCTCCTCGCTCATGGCGTTCCGGCAGGGAAGATCTGGTGGCTGCGACTCGACCACCCACTGCTCCTCGAGTCCAGTCTTGGCGACCTCGTTGACGCCATCGTCGAGGGGTCGCAGGCGACAGTCGAGCGTCCGGCCTACCTCATGCTCGACGAGATCGTGTACGCCGACAAGTGGGATCTGTGGCTCAAGACGTTCCACGACGACCGTTGGCCCGTTCGGGTTGCCGCCACATCGAGCAGCAGCTCCGCGCTGCGCAAACAGCGGCACGAAAGCGGCGTCGGTCGGTGGGACGAACATCACCTCATGCCCTGTTTGCTCGATGAATCCCACATGCTGATGTGGCGCGCCGAGTCGGCCGGCCCGCCACGAACACACGCAGCGGAAACACTCGCCGACACGCTCGCGGCATTGCCGACCACCTGTCCCGCCGATGATCGGACGGCAAGATCGCGAGAAATACTCATGATGGTCGGCGGCTATCCGCAACTGTTGACGCACCGCGGACCCGCCGACGACGCGAAATCGGTGCCAAACCTCGAGAACTGGGTGCTCGAATCCCAGCGAGTGCTTCGCAGCGACGCCGTCGAGCGCGCGGTCTACAAGGACATACCTCAAGCAACCGGCATCGACAGCCCAGCCACTCTGGAGCGCCTGCTGTACATGCTCGCCGCGGCGGTCACCGGCATCATGTCTCCCAAGAACCTCAGTCAAGACCTCGGAATCTCGCAGCCCACGTTCGACCGCTACTTGACTCATCTCGAGCAGACCTATTTGGTGTTCACACTGACCAACTACTCAGGGTCGGAGCCCGCGATCCAACGGCGCGGTCGCAAGCTGTACTTCTGGGACAGCGCAGTTCGCAACGCAGCGATGCAACGCGGACTCGCTCCGCTCTCCGATCCGGTCGAGCAGGGCACACTGCTCGAGAACCTGGTGACCGCGACAGTCAAGTCGCTCGCAGTCCATGCCGGCATTCGCTTGCACTACTGGCGCGAGGGCAACCGTGAAGTGGACTTGATCTATGACGACCCCCGACAGCCCTTGGCATTCGAGGTCGCGTCGTCACCCAACCACCACCGCCGAGGACTCGCTGCGCTGGTAGAGCGCCATCCGCACCTTCGGGGTCACAGCTACCTCATCGCACCGCAGGCCGAAGTGATCCGTGCCGACCGGGAGAGATCTGGCATCGGCACCATGCCGCTCGATGCGTTCCTGCTCGCCGTCGGCGCCCAAGCCCGTCATGCAATGCTCGGCCGCCTCGGCCTCCCCCAGGTGCTTCGCCAACCGGCGGCTCAGCGGAACAGGCCGTTGCCGATGCCTTCGGCGATCTCCTCTGGCGAGTAGCCAGCTTCGGCCCAGACGTCGAAATTGTGCTCGCCCAGGTAGGCGGGGCTGAGATGGCGGGGCGTCCAGCGCCGGCCGTTCCACAGCCCCGCGAAGGCGTCAACGGTCCGCTCGCCGAAGACCGCGTGATCTACCGGCTGCCAGAAGCCCCGGTCGGCGTGCTGGGGGTCGTCGGCGTACAGCTGGTGTGAGCTCTGCACCGGCCCCGCCGGCACACCAGCGGCTTGCAGGGCATCGGCTGCTTCGGCTGCGGTGCGGCCGGCGGCCCACTCGCCCAGCACCGCGTCGATCATCGACCTGCGGTCGCGGCGGGCCGCTTCGGTGACCAGCGACGGATCATCCAACCGGTGATCGGCGAGCAGTCCGACGAGCCCGAGCCACTGCGCCGCCTCGGCCACGGTCACCGCCACGAAGCCGTCGCTCGTCGCGTACACCTCGTTGGGCACATGGTCGGCAATGCCGTCGCGATTGCCCTCAGGCCCCGGCGGCTGCACTCCGGCCGATTGGCGGATGATCGCGGCGCCGATCGCGTAGGTGCCCACTTCGAGCTGGGCCATGTCGATGCGCTGCCCCTCGCCGGTGCGCTCGCGGGCGTACAGCGCACCAACGGTCGAGACCGCCGCCGCGAACCCAGCCAGATGATCGTTAAGCGAGAAGCCCGGTCCCACGTCGCCGCGGTCGGCGAAGTTGGTCAGGTGGGTGATGCCGCTCACGGCATGCACGGTCGGCGCGTACGAGATGACATGGCGCCACGGCCCGTCATGGCCGCAGCCCGACATCGTCACGTAGACGAGCCGCGGGTTCCACTCGTGCACGGTCTCCCAGTCGAGACCCCACGAGTCGAGCACCCCGGCACTGAAGTTCTCGATGAGCACGTCGCACGTCTCGATCAGCCGCCGGGCTGCCGCCAAGGCGTCGGGATGCTTCATGTCGAGCGTGGCGCTGCGCTTGGAGCGGTTCCACACGAAGTAGTAGGGGAAGTCGGGCGAGTTGACGATGGTGGAGCGCTCCTCGCTCTGGATGCGGATCACATCCGCGCCCAGGTCGCCGAGCAGCTTGGTGGCCGACGGACCGGCCAGCACCCAGGTGAAATCGGCCACACGGATGCCGTCCAGCGGGCGCCGGTCGCCGCCGCCCACGGCCGGAGCGGCGCCAGCCACGCTGCCGGTATCGGTCGCAACTTTGTCAGCGGTCGCGACTCTGGCGCTTTCGCCGGTGTTGCGGCTGGCGGAATCGCAACCTGTGTCGCCATTGCGAGCCTCGGCGGGCGGCGCCGCCCACGACGCGAGCACCTCGTGGAGCGGCGTCTCAACGCTGGCGGGCGGACTCGGCGGGACTGCGCCGGACCGACCGGCGTCGCTCCATCGAACCAGCCGGCTCGGCATCGTCACCGAGCCGGTGGTGCTCGCCAGGGCTGCGTCGGCATGGGCACCGATCGAAGCTGAACGCGTGATGTGCGCGGCGGTGCCTGCGGCAGATGTGCCGGACGGCACCATCGAACCGTTTGCAGCGGCCCGGCCGGGCGGCAGGACGTCGGCGAAGAACTCACGGTGCGCGAACTGCGGGTTCGCGCAGACCTCGGCGATGTCGAGCACCCCGCCGAAGGCCACATGCCGCTCCTGCGCTTCCCACCAGACCTGGCGCGCATCGCGCGGCGCGATCCAGCGGCGGACGGCGTCCATGACCTCGTCCACGCTGAGCAGCAGTTCGCTGGCGTCGATGCCGATCCACTTGTCGACTTCGTCGGACCCGGTCTCGGTCATCCACTCCAGCAGCAGATCGGGCGTGGGGGTGGGCGTGATCATGACGTAGCCGCCGTCGCCGCCCGCACACTCCGCCAAATCGTAGGCACGAAGCCAGTGCAGGGCGCCCTGGCGCGGGGCCACCTTGGGAAGCGGCAGCAGGTCGTCGAAGAAGTACTGCATGAACAGGTTCTCGATCGAACCCGTGACCGTCTCGTGGACGGACAGGTCGACGTGCGCTCCCCGGCCCGTCGCTCGGGCCGACAATGCCGCGGCAACGCCTGAGGCCGCTGCCACGAAACCCGCGTAGTTGTACGCCTGTCGGCCCCACACGTTGAGCGGGCGGTCGGCCAGGCCCGTCAGCGCCATCATCCCGCCCATCGCAGCGGCCACGAGGTCCGAGCCGAGCCACTGCGCCCGCGGGCCGGTGCGCCCGAACGGCGTGATCGACACCTGTACGAGCGCTGGGTTGACTGCACTGATGTCGGGATAGTCGATGCCTGCGTCGGCCAGCCGGCCGGGGCGCTCCGTCTCGACAATCACGTCGGCCGCGACAGCCAACCGGCGGTAGGCGTGTTGACCCTCATCAGTGCTCAGGTCGACACGGCAGCGGCGCTTGCCGCCGTCGTACCACCAGTCGGCGACCCCGCCGCGCGCTGCTGCAGCCGGATCGGCCAGCGGCAGGCCCGGTGCTCCGGTGCCGACCCTCACCACGTCGGCGCCCATCTCGGCCATTAGCTTCGTCGCGAACCGGCCCGCGTCGCCGGTCAGATCGACGACACGCAGTCCCGACAACGCCCCGTGTACAGCCGACGAGTCGCGACCGTGAGGAATGACCGACTGGTTCATGACGGCCCGAAGCTAGCCCCGACGCGACTCAAGAAACCAAGCCGTGCTTGACGCACTCCGCAGGTCGTTTGGCAGAAGCGCGGTCCGAGTCTGCGGCCCGGTCTCAGCTGCGCAGAAGCACATGTTCGAATGAGCGCTGGTCATGACACACTCTTCGACTGCTGCGCCAACATGCGGCAGATTCGGATGTCAGGCGCGTACTGCGTGGGAGGGAACGCGGTGGCAGTCGACTATGACGCTGTCTTCGAGTCGGTCGTGCAGCGTGCCTGGAACGACCTCCCCCAAGGGCAACAGGATGCTGCCGTGCTCTCGGACCGCCAAGGTCAGCTAGCTGACGATGACTCCGATGCATACGCCCTACACGACACCCTCAACTACCAGCGCGGACACGCTGACGTCTTTCGCGAGGTCTACAAGTCTGCTCTCCATGTTCCGCCTGCGAAAGGTCAGCGGTTGCTCGTGGTTGACATAGGGGCCGGGGCAGCCACAGTTGCCATCGCAATCAACGAAGCTCTCGGCCGAAAGGCACAGCGGCGCATCGACTACCTGGCGTTCGACCCGAACCCGATGATGCAAGACCTTGGCGAACGAGTTCTTGACCACCTTGGTGCCGACTTCAGGTCTGCTGCATACATAGAGTCGCTAGACGCACTCAACTTCACGGGCGCGGACCGGCTGCTCTTCACGTTCAGCTACGTGTCACACCAGGAAGCGGTGTCGCCAGCGGACATCGACCAGTGGGCCGCCTTGATCGGCCGAGCAGTCGGCCGGTCTGATCACGCTGTCGAGCTGATCTACACGACGGCTAGCAACATCCACAGCATCGAAGCCAGGATCCCGGTGCTTGGTCAGGGACTTGATCAAGCCGGGATCAAGCGGCAGATTGAGCCCATCAGTGTCAGAGTCCAGCGGAGATTCCCGTAGCCGGACAGCAGCGACGGGCGCGTACAGTGGAAGCCAAGTCCCCGCCTGTGGAAGGTGGAGGCAGAACGCTGGGTCCTGCGGCCATGAGCATGCGACTACCGCTATTCGCTGACGACACAGCGGCTGCGCCCCCCGGCCTGGAGTACCACGAGAAATTCCTGACGGCATCTGAGGAGCTAGATCTGCTCAGATGCGCCGATGCCTCGGGGTGGCTCTCTGACATCTCGCGACGCGTACAGCACTTCGGGTTCAAGTACGACTATTCCAACCGCCGGCTTGACGAGACGGCTCGCATCGGATCGCTGCCTGACTGGCTGGCTGAACTCGCACGCAAGGCCTACGGCAGCGCTTCCGAAGGCGTGCAGCGTCTACTGGACCCGAAGCAGCCCTTCGAACAGGCGATCGTCAACGAGTATCTGCCAGGACAGGGGATCGCGCCTCATGTGGACCGAGACTGCTTCGGCCCCGTTGTCGCGACCGTGAGCCTGGGAGCGGCGATCAACATGGACTTTCGCTGCGAGGCCACTGGCGCAGAGCATGGCGAGCGACTGGCGCGCCGCAGCCTGCTCGTGCTGCGCGGGAAGGCACGCACCGACTGGCGGCACAGCATTGCCAAGCGGAAGTCCGATGTCTGGAACGGCCAGAAGTTCAAGCGCGAGCGGCGTGTCTCGATCACGTTTCGCACCATTGCTGACCTGAAACCCACGCAAGCCTGACGTCTCTGAGAACGCAGCGCAGGTGACCTCTGCGGGAGGCGATGCCGGTCCATGGAAGCCGCTTGGCCCGGCTACAGGACACTTGAGAATTTTGTGTAAGCGGCGTGGTCTGAAGGTCCGCTAGTCGAAGGCTGCGGCCATGAAGTTGCGGTAGAGCTGCTCGGCGTCGGCGGCGAAGCTCTCCATGGCGCGGTCGGCGTCGGCGGCGAGCGCGTCGAGCGAGCCGGGTCCGAGCGTCGATTCCAGGGCGTCGCGGTAGGCGTCTATGGCGCCCCAGTTGCGCACCGTGTCATCTTCCACCTCCACGTGGTACTGCATCGACCACGCCCGTGAGCCGACCCGCATCGCCTGCACCCGGCACTCCGGCGAGCTGGCTAGCACGACTGCATCGTCAGGCGGCTGCGCCACCTGCACCGAGTGCCACTGCAGTGCGTGCTGGCGGTCGCCCATCTGGCGGAAGATCGGGTCGCTGCGGCCCTCCGGCGTGAGATCCACGGCCAGCACGCCGATCTCAGGCGGGCGCTGCGGACCGCAGGTTCCCCCCAGCGCATCGGCCAACAGCTGGTGCCCCAGGCACAGCCCCAAGAACGGTCGCCGCAGCTCACGCACCCAGCGGCGGATGGCGCGCTTCTCGGGCACCAGCCACGGGCAGTCTTCCACGTCCCACACGTCCATCGGGCCGCCCATCACCCACATGGCGTCGTAGTCCTCCAGCGGCGGGATGGGCTCGCCCTCGTCGAGCTCCACCGCGGTCCACTCCACACCGTCGGCCCGCAGGAAGTCACGCAGCCGGCCGGGGTGCTCGCAGTCGATGTGCTGCAGTACGAGGAGCCGCATCGCCCCCGTTGCTACCACGCCGCGGGAGCGCCCGATGCGTTGCCGCAGATGCTCAGGGGCCGAGCGCGGACAGCGGCACCACGCAGACTCCGTCGGGTCGTTCGTAGGCGTATCCGTCAGCAGCCGTGACCACCACGAGCTTCGCGGCTTCGCCCATCTTGGACTCGTCCACCTTGCTTCGGACAGCTCGCAACGACTTCGCTGCCTCCTCGATGTGCTGAGCGCCGCCGAGCTTGACCTCCACTGCGATCCAGCGTCCATCGCCGACATCGACGATTGCGTCCGCTTCGGTGCCCGCAGTGTCGGTGAACGCGAACACTGCCGCATCGGCAGCCTGCGCGTAGATGCGCAGGTCTCGAACGACCAGCGATTCGAACAGCAGCCCGAGCGCCTCGGGGTCTGCCATCAGTCGCTCCGGGCTGGCCCGCAACGCGGCAACCGCCAGCGAGGGGTCTGTGAAATGGTGCTTCGGCGTCGTGAGCAAGGGCGAGCGAGAACGAAGGTGCGTCGGCCATGCTCCCAACGGCTCGAGCACATGCAAGCGCTCGAGCGCATCGAGGTACGGACGCACAGAATGGCGACTGAGCGGCGCATCGGCGCTGGACTCCCTCGCCAGCTTGTTGAGGCTCGCCGCCGTGCCGACATTGCGCGCCAGCGACCGCAGCAGTGCTCGGACGCGCACCGGATCGCGTGCCACGCCGTCCACTTGGCGAATATCGGTTCGTGCGACGTCGTCCAGGTAGCTCACCAGCACACGGGTCGCGTCCGCGGTCGTCACTTCGGGGCCGATGCCGGGCCAGCCGCCGCGGCACAGCGCATCCACAGCCTCTGGCACACCGCGCCCGGTGGGCTCGGCCATACAACGGTCGCCGCGCAGCAGCCCGGCCAGCGACACGGCGCCCGTCGAGTGCCCCTGCTCGAACAGCGACATGGTGCGCAAGGCAAGCCGCTGGATGCGCAGCGCGCCGGAGTGGCGGGTGACATCGTCCGACGGTGTCGCCGAACCGGTCAAGATGAACTGCCCGGCGAGCGCCCGGGCATCGCAGGCGCCGCGAACTGCACCCCACAGCTGCGGAACCCGCTGCCACTCGTCGATCAGCCTTGGCGTTGTGCCGTCGAGCACACGGCGGGGCTCGGCTTGGGCGAGAGCGAACGCAGCCGGATCCTGCTCGAGCAGCACCTCGCTGCGTGCGAACCGCTTCCCGAACCATGTCTTGCCGCACCCCTTGGGTCCCTCGATGAGCAAGGCCCGCGCTGTGCGCAGCATCCGTTCGACATTCGACTCAGCTGTACGCGGCCGGTAGCCATCCGGGGTGAGCGTCAGCGGAGCGCTCTCGGGTCGACCACTCCCCAGACCAGTCCCCATCGCCCGCAATCTACCAAATTCGAGTATTTCAATCTACCATTATTGGCAAATTGATCTACCAAAACAGATACTTGTGATCTACCGATATTGAGAGATCCGTCATCGAGAGCAGGCCAACGCCACCGATCCCAATGACGGGGAACCGATGGTCAACGCAGCCGCAGAGCGGCCGACTGGCACCTCGTCACCAGCCGCTGACCCGCCAGAGCGCACCAGAGGCAGTCGGCCGGTCAGCCCGGCGTGGTGCAGAGCCCGGCGAGGCTGCCGATTGCCGTGTCGCGGCGGGGTTGGCGAACCTCGTGCTCGTCGTAGCCGTTGGTGGTGTAGCCGAGCGACAGGCCGGTGGCCGGGTCTCCCCAGGCGAGCTGCCCGCCGGCGCCGTTGTGGCCGAAGGCCATCGGCGACACGGTGCGGCCCAACCCGCGCATGTTCGACAGGCCGTCGTCGCCCGCCAGGAACAGCCCGATCGAGCGATTGGCGGGCATGCCCATCGGGTCGGGCATCGTATTGCGGACCTCGCCCGTGCCCGTGGCCAGCATCTCGGGGTCCCACAGATCGTCTGGGTTGTGGAGCAAGCCCTGGTAGAAGAGCGCCAAGTCGACCGCGGTGCCGAACCCGCCGCCGCCTGGCACGCCCACCTCGCGCACCGACGGCTCGTTGAATCGCAGGATTGCCTCGTTGGTGACCTCGGTCAAGGGCAGCTCCCGCACGCCGAATGTCGCCTCGAGCTCGTCGGGCGTGGCCGGCTCGCCCACCAGGATCAGCTCTGCGATGCCGTCTTGGTCGTCGGGCGCCAGACCCAGCAAGCGCCCCAGCCCCAGCGGGCCGGTGACCCGGTCGTGCACCTCGTCGCGGAAGTCGTTGCCGGTGACCGCGTTGATGATCTCGGCCAGCACCCAGTGCGCTGAGGTCGGGTGGTACTCGTAGCGGGTGCCGGGCGCCCAGTTGAGCCGCCAGTTCGCCATGGCGACCAGCCGTGACTCCGACGTATCCCACACCGGCGGCTTCAGCGGAGCGTGCGGGAACCCCGAGGTGTGCAGCATCACCTGGGACACCGTGATCTGGTCCTTGCCGTTCTCGCCGAAGGCCGGAACGTAGCTCGCTGCGGTGGCGTCGAGTTCCACTACCCCTTCGCTGAGGAGCTGCCACATCGTCGAGGCCACAAACGGCTTGGTGGCCGAGAAGAGGCAATAGCGAGTCTCGTCGGTGGCATCGCCGTAGGTGGCCTGCGCAACGATCTCGCCTTCGAAGCCGACAGCCACCTGGCAGCTCGGCAGGAGCCCCGCTTCCACCTCGCGCTTGCAGCGGTCGAGCAGCGCGTCGATGCGGGACGGTTGGACTGTGGTTGCAGCGTCAGTTGTTGTGCTCACGGCCTTGGCCTAGCACCCGCGGCTACCGTCTCGCTCCACAAGAGCGGGCAAGACCAAGGGGACGCAATGAGCGACAGCACACCGGCCAACGGCAAGATCGAGTTCGGGCTGGCAATCCGTCGCAGCGACGACATCGCCAGCCAAGCCCGGGAGATCGAAGCGCTCGGCTACGACTACGCCACCACCGGCGAGCATGTCTTCTTCCACGTGCCCACTTCGAACGGCTTCATCTCGCTGGCGGTGGCAGCGGGCGCCACCACCACGCTCAAGCTGATGACGTCCATCACGCTCATCCCGCTGTACCCGGCGGCGCTGTGCGCCAAGCTCGCGGCGTCGCTCGACGTGGCCTCGGGCGGGCGATTCCACCTGGGCGTGGGTGTGGGCGGCGAGATGCCGTCGGAGTTCGAGGCCTGCGGCGTGCCGGTACGCGAGCGCGGCGCCCGCACCAACGAGGCGCTCGAGATCATGCAGCGACTGTGGACCGAAGACGACGTCACCTTCGAGGGCCGCTTCAACACCTTGAACGGCGTCACGCTCGCACCCAAGCCGGCATCGCCGCCGCCGGTGTGGGTCTCAGGCCGCCAAGACGCAGCATGGCGGCGCGCAGCTCGCTACGGCGACGGCTGGCTGCCGTACATGTACACGCCCGAGCGGCTCGCGCAGTCGATCGAGGCGATCGCCGGCTACCGGGAAGACGAGGGCAACCCGACACCGGTGGAACCCGGCATGTTCGTCTTCTTCTGCTGCCACGAAGACAACGACACAGCCGTCCAGTACGCCGCCGAGCGGCTGTCCAAGCAGTACGCGCAGGACTTCTCCCAGCTCGTCCACAAGTTCGCCATCGCGGGCGATCCCGACCGCTGCGAAGCGCGGCTGCGGGAATACATCGACGCCGGCGCCCGCACCGTGGTGCTGAGCGCCGCCTCGCCGATGAGCTATATCGAGGAAAGCGAACGGTTCTGGGCAGCGGAGGTGCTTCCACGCTTTCGCGAGGGGCAGGCCTAACCGCCGGAAGGGACCCGATGTCGGCAAAGCGATTCTTCGAGACGACGCTGGCCGCGGAGCGCATCGACGAGCTGAGCGCTTCGGGAGCGTGGCCGAACCGGCTGCTCGACGAGCGGATCGACAAGTGGACTGCCGAGCGGGCCGGCGAGCCGGTCATCACTGATCGCTTCGGCACGATGACCTGGGGCGAGCTCGGCGACGACGTGGACGCTGTCAGCAAGGGCCTGCTGGAGATCGGCGTCCGCCCCGGCACGGTCGTACAGCTGCAGCTGCCCAATTGGCGCCATTTCGCGGTGACAGCTGTGGCGTGCGACCGCATCGGGGCGGTGGTGAACCCGGTGGCACCGATCTTCCGCCACAACGAGCTCACAGTGATGAGCGAACTCGGCCGGCCGATGGTGGTGGTGACCGCCGACAGCTACCGAGGTTTCAAGCTCGCCGAGATGCACGCCGAGCTGCGCGAGCGCTGCGACTGGGTCACCGAGCTGGTGGTGGTGCCCTCGCCCGAGACCTCGCAGTCGGATGCCGACGGCAGCGAGTCGTGGCTGCCGGAGGGCGCGATCACCTGGGAGGACCTGATCGAAGAAGGCCGGTTCTCGTCGTACGACCGTGCCGCGGTCGACTTGTGCCGGCCGGGGCCCAACGACGTGTGCGAGATGATGTTCACCTCTGGCACCACCGGCGTGCCCAAAGGCGTCATGCACACCCACAACATCCTGGCGGTGGCTGTCGATGCCTTCCTCAACACGGTGGGCGAAGGGCTCGAGCCGCACCCCGGCACCGGCGCGCCACAGGCGTACGTCACCCACATGGCCTCCACCCTGGGCCACCAGACCGGCTACCTCTACGGGATGCGGCTGCCGCTGTACACGGGCGGCCATGTCGTCATGCAGGACGTGTGGGATCCGGTGGAGTTCGTGGGGCTCATCGGCAGGCACCGCATCCAGCTGTCGATGGGTGCGACGCCGTTCCTGGCCGATGTGCTCAACGTCGATGATCTGGACGGCTACGACCTGTCTACGTGGCAGCGATTCCTGTGTGCGGGTGCAGCGATCCCTCGCCCGGTGCTCGAACGTGCGCTCGAGTTGCTGCCCGATTGCGTGGTGATGCCGGGCTGGGGCATGACCGAGACCGGCCTGCTGACCGTGGGCCGGCCCAGCGACCCGCTCGAGCGCCGCCTGACGGACGGCCGGGCCGTGGACGACAACGAAGTTCGGGTGATCGACGAAACCGGTCAGGCCGTGACCGAGGCGGAGGGCGACCTGCAGTGCCGCGGCAGCGCGCTGTTCGCCGGCTACATGGCCGGACGGGAGTTCACCGAGCAGTTCTGGACAGAAGGCTGGTTCGACACGGGCGACCGTGCGGTCATGGACAGCGACGGCTACATCAGCATCGCGGGCCGTACGAAGGACTTGGTGATCCGCGGCGGCGAGAACGTCCCTGTCAAGGAAGTCGAAGACGTGCTGCTGCGGCACCCCCGCGTGGGTGTCGCCGCCATCGTCGCCAAGCCTCACGAGCGCCTCGGCGAGATCGGCTGCGCGTTCGTTCAACCCATCGGCGAGGCGCCGACACTGGCAGACCTCACGGAGTTCCTCGACGAGCAGCAGGTGACGCGCCAGTTCTGGCCCGAGGAACTTGTCATCGTCGACGAGTTCCCGATGACGCCGAGCGGCAAGATCCAGAAGTACCGGCTGCGCGAACGCTTCGACTAACGACGTCTGAAGAGCAGCTGAAACTCCATGATTCCGTGGTCTTCGGCAGACAGGACGATGGGCACCTGCGGCACCGTCACGTCGTGGTCGGCGAAGGTGATCTCCACCGATCCGACGACGACGATGAGGCTGCCGACAAGCTGAGCTTCGATGTCGATGGTCACCGGCTGGGTGATGCCGTTGACCGTCAGGTCGCCCGATGCCATGAGGCTGATGGATTCGCCGAGTTCCACGGCCCCCTCGATGGGCAACTCCTCGGTGAGCGAGAACGTGGCCGTGGGATGCTGCGAGGTGCCCAGCGCTCGCTGGACCGCGCCGTCGCGGCGGCTGTCGTCGGTGCGGAGCGTGGTCAGGTCGACCTGGATCTCCACGGAGGTCACCGACTCCTCGGCGATCACCAACATGCCGCTGACATCGCCGGTGCGGCCCACGGCGGTGAACGCGCCGATGCGCGCCAGCTCCTCATCGACACGGAAGCCAGCGAACGAGCCTGTGGCGTCCTCGAGGGTGAATTCCCCGGTCTGCGCGTCCACGGCCCAAGTGCCGTCCAGCTCCGCAGTCGAGGTCACCGCAGCCGCGGGTGCCGCGGCCTTGTCGCCCTCACCGTCGCCTGCTCCCGATTCGGCAGCGCTGTCGGCGCCGGCTGCGTCGGCGGCACCATCGTCGCCGCCCGCATCGCCTGTCTCGCCGCTGGCCCCGGCATCCTGTGCTGCGTCGTCGTCCTGGGGGGCATCGCTGCCGGCGCCGGGCGTGTCCGGTTCGGAGGGAGCATCTTCTTGCGCCTGCTCGGCGACTTCGACCGCTTCGGCCAGGCTGACCTCTTCGGGGGCGTCGCCGAGCACTCGCCAGACGCCGACAGCCGCTGCAGCAGCGACGATCACGAGCAGCACGGCTGCCGTCAGTGCCGTCCGGCGCCGGGGGCTCATGGCGGCTCACGGTAGCTTGGGGCCGCTCATGAAACTGCGCGACCTGAGAACCGGACTGACCTTCGACGACGTGCTGATCGTGCCGCAGCGCTCGTCGATCCGCAGCCGCAGCGACGTGTCGGTGCGTACCCGCCTGTCCCGCAACATCCCGCTGGATCTGCCGGTGATCGCAGCCAACATGGACACGGTCTGCGAGCACGAGATGGCGATTGCCATGGGCCGTCTGGGCGGCGCGGGCATCGTCCACCGGTTCATGCCCATCGACGCGCAAGCAGTCCAGATTGCGGCGATCAAGAACGACGACGACGGCTCACTGGTCGCCGGCGCCGCCGTGGGCACCGACCACGACATGGGAGACCGGGCCAAGGCACTGGTAGCGGCCGGCGCCGATGTGCTGGTGCTCGACATTGCGCACGGTCACGCCGACCATGCCATCGACGGGGTGCGCCGGCTGAAGGACAACTTCGCCGACACCGACGTGATCGCCGGCAACGTGGCGACCATCGACGGTGCGATCGACATGGCCGATGCCGGCGCCGACGCCATCAAGGTGGGCGTCGGACCGGGCGGGGTCTGCACCACGAGGCTGGTGGCCGGGGTCGGCGTGCCGCAGCTGTCGGCGACCGACAGCGTGGTCAACGGGCTGGCCGACGCGGGGTTCGACCTGCCGGTGATCGCCGACGGCGGCATCAGGACATCGGGCGACATCGCCAAGGCGCTGGCCGTCGGTGCCGAGACCGTGATGATCGGCAGCATGCTCGCCGGAACGAAGGAGAGCCCCGGCGAGGTCGAGCAGGGCCCGCACGGGCTGCGCAAGCGCATCCGCGGCATGGCCAGCTTCGAAGCCATCGAGGCCCGGGCAGAGCGCCACGGCGAAGAAATCGACGACGAGTACTTCGAGCAGCGGGCGCCTGAGGGCGTGGAAGGCACCGTGCCCTACCGGGGCGAGGCCGGCAAGCTGATCGGCGAGCTGATGGCAGGCCTGCGCAGCGCCATGAGCTACACCAACGCCCGCAATCTGGCCGAGTTCACCGAGCGCACCGAGTTTGTCGCCGTGACGCCGCTGGGGTTGGCGGAGAACACCCCGCACGCCACCCTGTCGTACTGACGGGTACACCTGCCCGCCAGTCGAGGAGATCCGACATGGGAAGCGAACCGTCCGAAGACCTCATCGCGCTCGACGACCCCTACCCCGACCGCGACTACGAGGTGCGCTGCACCACGCCGGAGCTGACCTGCGTGTGCCCTGTGACCGGCCAGCCCGACTACGCCACGGTCGACATCGCGTACGTCCCCGACCGTCGCATCGTCGAACTGAAGTCGCTCAAGCTCTACCTGTGGAGCTTCCGGGACGAGCCGGTCCATCACGAAGCCATCACCAACCGCATCCTCGACGACCTGGTGGCCGCGGTCGCGCCCAAGCAGGCGACGGTCGAGACGCGCTGGCTGGTGCGAGGCGGCATCACCACGACGGTCAGGACCCGCCATCCGGCCCAGGCATCGCTGGGCTGAAGCAGCCGCCCGCCTGACCAGAGGCCGCCTGGCCGCCTCAATACACTCGATCCGATGCCATTGTTGGCACCTGCCGACAGGCGCGTTCTGCGCGAGCTGCTCAGCCGTGGGGGGACGGCCGAGATCGGCGAGATCAGCGCGGCTGTGGCGCTGGACAACCAGACCGTGCAGATGTCGCTCGACGCCCTGCAGGAATCGGGCATCGCGGGCCAAGCCGGCGCCGTGCCGGGCCTGCGGGGCGCACGCTGGTCGCTCACCCCCCATGGCCATGAAGTGGGGCCGTCGCTGGTGGGCAGCGACCTCGCCGGTGCGACCGATGACCAAGAAACCACCGGTCCGACCGATCCAGCCGCAGGCTGGGGCTTTCCGTGGCGTCCGCCGAAGCCCGAAGCGCCGCTGTATGCAACCGGTCTGAGCCGGCGTGCGCGCCGGGCGGCCGACCGCGCCGTCATCGGCATCGCGGGACCGCCGCCCAAGCGCCGCCACGGCGGCCGCGTCATCGTGGCGATCCTGCTGGTCGCCGCCACCATCGGCGTGGGCTTCGTGGCAATGAACGCGCTGCGCGTCACCGAGATCACCGTCTCGGGCATCAACGACGGCGCGATCGTTCGCCCTGGGGGGCTGGTCGGGACCGTCCTGGAGTTCAGCGTCGACGGCGGGGATGTCACCTCCGCGCAGATGCTGCTCGACGGCTTCCCCGTGAGCGGAGTGCAGCGCTACGACAACCGGATCGTGTGGCCGGTGCCGGAGCTGACCGAAGGCGCGCACAACGTGACGCTCGATGTCGATCGACGCTTCTTCGGCACGGCAACTGCGGTGGTCACGTTCACGGTGGACGGGACACCCCCAGCAGTCGAGCTGCCGAGGGTCTTCGAGCCGGTGGCATTGAACGAGCCGGTGGTGTTGGCCGGAACCGTCGAGCCGGGCGTATCGCTGCAGATCGGGGAGCAGCGCGTCGACACGGCATCAGGCTCGTTCAGCCTCACCCTGCCGAGCCCTCCCGGCGGCCCGGTCCCGGTGATCGCCACTGACGCTGCCGGCAACATCACCACCTTCGACGTCATCGTCCCTATCGGCTATCCGCACACCACGGGCGTTCACGTCACGGCCGCGGCATGGGACCACGACGGGCTGCGCTCCTCGGTAGTGGAGCTCATCGAGCAAGGCCGCATCAACGCGGTGCAGCTCGACCTGAAAGACGAGGACGGCCGTATCGGCCACCGGACCGACGTCCGGCTGGCTCAGCTGACAGGTGCGTCGAGAGAGCTCTACGACCTGCGGGAGGTCATCGACGAGCTGCACGACCTCGGCGTGCGGGTGATCGGGCGCATAGTGGCGTTCAACGACCCGACGCTCACCCGATACGCCGTCGCGAACGGCAGCTTGGACTGGGTGGTGCAGACGCCCGACGGCCGCCCCCTGGCGAAGTACGGCGGGTTCACCAACTTCAACAACCCGATCGTGCGGCAGTACAACCTGGACATTGCCGCAGAGGCCGCCGAAGCCGGCATCGACGACATCTTGTGGGACTACATGCGCCGGCCCGAAGGCGACCTGAGCGGCATGCGGATTCCCGGCTGGGACGGCGGCGACCCGTCGCCGGTCATCGTGAGCTTCCTGGCCGAGGCGAATTCCATGCTGCGCGAGGCGCAGGTGTTCCACGGTGTCTCGGTGTTCGGCATCGCGGCAGACCGCGGGGAGTGGGTGGCGCAGGACATCGGCGCCATGTCCGACCATGTCGACTATGTGGCGCCCATGGTGTACCCGTCGCACTGGGGGCGCGGCGAGTACGGCGTGGTGCACCCGGAGGCACAGCCCTACGACATCACCAGAGCTTCATTGGCCCAATTCCAGCGCGTGCTCGCGGGCACCAACACGGCGGTGGTGCCGTGGCTGCAAGACTTCTCGATGCGAGTGAACTACGGACCTGACGAGGTGCGCGCCCAGATCGATGCCGCAGCCGATCTCGGCATCAGCGACTGGCTGCTGTGGGATCCCCAAGTGACCTACACCAACGAGGGCATCCCCGTCTCGTACCGCTAGCGACGGTGACAGCCCGAGCATCGCCCCGGTGGGGCGGGCATGATGTGGCGCCGATCCGGCGCAGCCCCACGATCCGGAGGATCACCCATGGCCACCCTCTCAGCCGAACCGCTGTCCAAGTCGTACGCCGCCGTCAACGGCAAGCAGATGGCGTATCACGACTCGGGCTCGGGCGATGCGGTCGTGTTCCTGCACGGCAATCCGACGTCGTCGTACCTGTGGCGCAACATCGTGCCCCACGTGCGGCCGCAAGCTCGGGTGGTGGTGCCCGACCTGATCGGCCAGGGCGACTCCGACAAGCTGGACGACACCGGGCCCGACTCGTACCGGTTCGTGGAGCACCGCGAGTACCTCGACGGCTTGCTCGACCAGCTCGACTTGGGCGACAACATCACCTTTGTGATCCACGACTGGGGATCGGCGCTCGGTTTCGACTGGGCCAACCGCCACCGCGACCGGGTGGCAGGTCTCTGCTACATGGAGGCCATCGTGCGGCCGATGAGCTGGGCGGAGTGGCCCGAAGCGGCGGCCGGCATCTTCCAAGGCTTCCGGTCGCCAGCGGGCGAGGAGATGGTCATCACCAAGAACCTGTTCGTGGAGGCGGTGCTGCCCGGCTCGATCATCCGCAAGCTGTCCGACGAGGAGATGAACGAGTACCGGCGCCCGTTTGTCGAGCCCGAGCACCGGCGTCCCACCCTCACCTGGCCGCGCCAGATCCCGATCGAGGGCGAGCCTGCCGACGTCACCGGGATCGTGACCGACTACGGCGAGTGGCTGTCGGGCTCAGACGTGCCCAAGCTGCTGATCAACGCCGATCCGGGCGCGATTCTCAACGGCCCCCAGCTCGAGTACTGCCGCACCTGGCCGAACCAGACCGAGGTGACCGTCGAGGGCAATCACTTCTGCCAAGAAGACAGCCCCGACGAGATCGGACAAGCCATCGCCGACTGGCTGGCGAACCGCTGATCCCGCGGCTGTACCGGCTCAGCCGCTGACCCAGCGGTCTGATTTCTCCCGTCAGCCGAGCCCGACCGCTTCGCGGGCTCGGGCCTCGCGCTGCTTGCGCTCGATCTCTTCGCGCTTGGTCACCGGCGTCTGGTTGGTGATCACCTGATACAGGTCGGTGTCGATGTCGTCGAGGACGACATCGCCGGCCAGCACTGCTGACTTCCAGTCCTGGTGCTCGGCGTCGCGCTCGTGGAATTCACCCATGACTTCCGCGGCGAACAGCTCGAGGCTGGAGCAGATGTCCTCGTGGGTGTTCTTGCCGGCCTGGTTCAGCAGGATGAGCTGATCGACGTGGGCGTCCTCGTACATCTCCAGCTTGCGGCGGATGGTCTCGGGTGAGCCCACGAGGCCGACGTTGTTGCTGGCCTTCTGGCCCTTCGGCGACTTCTTCCACTCCTGGTACTCATCCCACAGGTTGACCGAGCCCGGCTCGACCGGTCCGTGGGAGTTGTAGAAGACCAGCGAGAACTGGAAGAACGTCCAGCCTTCGGCCTTGGCCTGGGCTTCCTCGTCGGTCTCGGCGCACATGAACGGGCTCACCACCGCCACGCCGGGGTTGGTCTGGTAGTCGCAGAGCAGGTCGAGGTGGTTGAGGTAGTTGTTGTAGTAGGCGTTCACCCAGGCCCGGGCAGCGTCGGCCGAGACGAACGAGAAGCCCAGCGCGCCCATGCCCCGCTGGGCCGCCATCACGATCGTGTCGAGCTGGCTGCATGCCACCCACAGCGGTGGGTGCGGCTTCTGGTACGGCTTGGGCACCACGTTGCGGGCGGGGAACTTGAAAATCTCGCCGTCGTAGCTGTGGTTGACCTCTTGGAACATCGGCATGAGGCAGCGCACGGCGTCTTCCCACACGACGCGCTTGTCGCGGAAGCGGCGGTCGAAGGGGTGCAGTTCGGTGACCGATGAGCCCTCGCCGATGCCCAGCTCGACCCGGCCGCCGCTCACGATGTCGAGCGTGGAGACCCGTTCGGCGACGCGGGCAGGGTGGTTGGTGGGCAGCTGCACGATGCCGTGCCCAAGCCGGATGTTCTTCGTGCGCTGGCTGGCTGCCGCCAGGAACACCTCGGGTGCCGAGCTGTGGCTGTACTCCTCGAGGAAGTGGTGCTCGACCTCCCATGCGTAGTCGTAGCCGAGCTGGTCGGCCAGCTCGATCTGGTCGAGTGCCTGCTGGAACAGGACGAACTCGGAGTCGTCGTTCCACGGCCTCGGCAACTGCAGTTCGTAGAAGATTCCGAACTTCATGGCGTGTCCCCCTGTGCGCTCGACTGCCGGTCATCCTAGGTAGCCGGGCTGATCGGTGAGCCTTGCTGGCGCGCACACGGACCCTCGCGGGCGCCGTTGTATCGGACCGTTTGGCGCCGGCCGAGTGCATCGGAGTTTCGCTGTCTGGCGGCTGCACATACAGGGGTGTCTGGACGGGGATGGGGACGGTGCGAAGATATGGGGGTGACCAACGTTGGATTCGTGGGGCTGGGCACGATGGGCGGGCCGATGTGCGCTCGCTTGGCCGATACCGGACACCCGGTCAGGGCCTTCGACCTGAATCCCGACGCGCTCGATGCTGCGGTGGCGGCGGGCGCAACTGCGGCTGGCTCCGCTGCGGAAGCGGCTTCCGGGGCCGATGTCTTGCTGACCTCGTTGCCCGCCCCGCTCCATGTCGAGGCGGTGATGTCTGAGGCCGGGGCCCTCGAGGCACTGTCGGAGGGTTCGGTGTGGGTGGACTTGACTACGAGCCGTCCCGACCTGATCCGGCGTCTGGCGGGCGAGGCGCCCGAAGGTGTCGCGGTGGTGGACTCACCGGTGACGGGTGCTGTGGATGGTGCCCGCAACGGCACATTGACACTGTTTGCTGGCGGCGAGTCGGCGGCAGTTGAGCACGTGCGGCCGCTGCTCGAACGTCTGGGGCGGGTCATCGCATGCGGTGCGTTGGGCACGGGATGCGTGACGAAGCTGGTGACCAATCAGCTGTGGTTCGTCGGCGCTGCTGCACTGGCCGAAGGGCTGGCCGTCGGCGTACGCAACGGTGTTGAGCTCCGCGACCTCTGGGAGGCCATCAAGGACAGCGTCGCCGACAGCTTCGTCGCCCGCCATGACGCGCCCAGCATCTTCGCCGGGCACTACGACCCGTCCTTCACGCTGGGATTGTGCGTGAAGGACTTGGGTCTGCTGGCCGAGCTGGAATCGGCCGTCAGCGCCGACCTGCCGATGACGACCGCAGCGCGGGCTGCGTTCGAGCAGGCAGCCGAGCGCTACGGGATTGACGGACCAGAGCTGAGCGTGGCCCGCCGCATCGAGGACGACGCCGGCCTGTCGCTGCGGCTCGACGGCGACTGGGTCCCGCACTGGGAAGCGTGAGAGGCCATGGACCGGGATAGCGAACGAGCGCCAAGATGAGAATCCGCAGACAAGCTGAAGGGGCAGACCGAGAGCGAGGCGTCGGGGCATGAGCACCACAGCAGAGACGCCGCCCCCACCTCTGGGCTCGGCCGAACCGGCCGCGTCAGTCGACTTGAGACGGCTGATCGATGCCGAGCGCTACCCGTTGGATGGGCGCGACCGGCCCGCGCCCGACACCCGACGTTCGGCCTACTGGAACGTGGTCGAGCACGCTCGCGGCGGCCTGCGGGCAGACGGCTGCGCAGTGCTGAAGCGATTCGTGACGCCGCGCGGCGTGAGGCAGCTCAACGACGAGATCACGGCTGCGAAGCCGAGAACGCACTTCTCGTCGCAGGTCATCAATCCGTACTTCCACACCGAGGTCAATCCCGACTTCGGCGACGATCATGCGGTGAACACCTTCACCGAGCGTTCGAGCGGTTTCATCCCCGGCGATGCCTGGCCGGCGGTCTGCGCGATGGACACGCTGTTTCGAGCCTCCGCGGTGTGCCGCCTGCTTGCCGATTGCCTCGAGATCGACGAACTGCATTGCTACGACGATCCGCTGGCGGGTTTGACGGCCAACATCTTGGATCCGGGTCAGCAATTCCCCTGGCACTTCGACACCAACGACTTCGCTGTGACGGTGCTGGTACAACCCGCCGATGAAGGCGGCCTGTTCGAGTACGCGCCTGCGGTGAGGTCTGCCGACGACGAGGGCTTCGAGACGGTCGGGAACCTGCTTCGGGGCGGCCGCGACGGCGTTCACACGCTCGATCTGCAGCCGGGCGACGTGCAGATCTTCCGGGGGCGCTACTCGCTGCACCGGGTGACCCGGGTGGCTGCGAGCTCGCCGCCCCGCAACGCCGCCATCTTCGCCTACACCCACCAGCCCGGCGTGATCGGACGGGTCGCGCGCACCCGCCAGCTATTCGGCCGCGTCCTGGCCGAGCACGAGGAAGCAGAGCGTCGCCGCGTCCGCGACGACGACCTGCTCGATTAGCCAGTCTTCTACCAATTTGGTAGAATCACGCGCATGGACATCAACATCAAGGACCTCGACGACGAGGTCGGGCAGCGCCTGCGCGAGCAGGCCACAGCGGCCGGGCAGTCGATGCAGCAGTATTTGCGCGACACGCTCGGCCGTATCGCTTCGCGGCCTTCCCCGGCAGAGTTCGCACCCGGACCCCACACCATGAGCCGCTCAGAATTCGAGGACATTCGACGCCATCTGCGCAGCATCGATGCTGGGTAGCGCGGTCTGCGACGCAGGCGGAATGCTCGCCTCGGCGGGCATGCTCGAAGGCGAGCTTCCCCACGCCGAAGAACTGCTGGCGCTCGACTGGAGCTCAATCACCGTGGGCCGTTTCCTTGCGGCCCGTCATCACGGGCGCCCGGCAGCCGCAGAAGTCGAAGTCGGTACGACACTCGCCGTCGTGGATGAGTGGTTTCCGGTGCGGAATCTCGTGACCGAGACCGTCTCGCGCGCCGGTCTGCAAGCGGTCGACACACTGGATTCCTGGTCGGCCCTTGTTCTGGCGGAACACCTGAAGGTCCCGCTGTTGACTGCCTCAGACGAGGTGGCGAGTGACATCGTCGACATCCACCGCCCATGGTGATCGGGCATGCTGAGCACCCACGAGTGCCACTGCGGCTGCATCGGCGCCGGGAAATCACTGTGACGGCCGAACGTTCGAGGCGTACGGTGCTCGCGTGAGCACAGCAACCGAGCCAACACAGAACAGTTCGCAGGCACCGTCGGACCGTACGCGATTGAGGCGGATGGCCGAGCGGGGCCGCTACGGCGGCGACGAGGTGCGGAAGATCCTGGACGCCGGGCTCATCGCCCACGTCGGTGTGGACACGCCCGACGGGCCGCTGGTGCTGCCGATGGCCTACGGCCGCGACGACGAGACCCTCTACCTGCACGGGGCACTGGCCAACCACCTGCTGAACTCCGGCGAGGGGGCGGAGATCTGCGTGACGGTCACGCACCTCGACGGTCTGGTGATGGCCCGCACGCCGTTCCACAACTCCATGAACTTCCGCTGCGTCGTGGTGCGCGGGCTCGCTCGCCGGGTCACCGACGCCGCTGCCAAGGAACGGGCGCTCAAGCTGGTGACCGACCACATCGTGGCCAACTGGGACACCTCCCGGCCGCCGAGTGCCGAGGATCTGCGGGCAACGCTGGTGCTGGAGCTGCCGCTGGCCGAGGCGTCGGCCAAGGTCCGCGCGGGCGACCCCGTCGACGACGCCGACGACATGGCTGGCAACTGGTGGGCGGGCGTCGTGCCGCTCACCACACGCTTCGAACTGCCCACACCCGCTGCCGACCTCACCGAGGGCATCCCCACGCCGACGGCCGTCGCGAACCTCGCCCACCGCACGCCCGACACCAGGCAGTCGACGAACTGACTCAGGCTGATGACTCTCGGAACGCTCTAGCCCGTAGCGGGCCCGAGTCGATCAGCGCAACGCCAAGCGAGATCGTCGAGACCACGCGCAGCCCCTGAGAGCGGCCGAAGCGAGTTCGTGGTGCTATTCGCCGCCCCTGGTGGGGACCGACGGATCGAGCGTGTGGTAGTCGGCGGCATCGTCCACGAAGATCGCCAACTCGGTGTACACACCCGAGGGCAAGTCGAGCGTGCCAGCGCAGATGGCGATGCTGTCCATCTGCTCAGCCGAGCCTTCGATCACCTTCCAGAAGAGCGACCCACCGCACTCCCGGCAGAAGCCGTAGGCCACGTTCGGGTCATCGGCCGGGTGGTGCCAAGCCAAGGTGGCGTCCGACACGAACCGCAGATCGGAGCGGTTGCATCCGGAGGCCGCCATGAAGTGGCCCGTCCAGCGCCGACAACGCCAGCAGTGACAATTCCACACCTGCCGGATCGGTCCGTACACCTCGTAGCGCACGGCGCCGCACAAGCAGTGGCCCGAGGCCGTCGGCCCCGGCGCAGTCCCGTCCGATTCACTCATCGCGGCACCTCCGAGATCTCACCGTGCCGGCGACGACGCCCGATTCTCCCACGGCGTGCGTCACGGCCGTGGACAACCTCGGCCAATTGGCGGCACCATATATGTTTCTTCACGCTTGCCATATGCGATTTGGCGGGTGAAGACGATCTCGATCACCATCGACGAGCATCTCGATGACGCTGCGAGGCTCGAAGCCAAGCGGCACGGCATCTCGAAGTCGGAATTGATTCGCCGAGATCTCCTTCACGCTTCGCTGATGGTGTCGTCTCAGCAGGAGCGCGCGAGCGGCTTCATTTCTCCGAGTTCGCTTTGGAGACGGCGCTTCGGCTTGTGGGCCGTTCTGACGTGGTGCAGCAGCGGGTCGAACAGAGCCGGTTCGTCGGCCTCGGCGGCCAAGCGCCGGATACGAGCCAGCAGATCGACAGCGTGCCGGTAGTCGTTGGGTCGCTTGCGGCCGATGATCGCCAGCGCCTCCGATTCGTAGATCGCGATCGAGTCACGGGGCGCGGTCTGCTCGCGTGCCTGCGCGAGTTTCATCCACATCTCCTTGCTGGTGCCTTGCTCGAGGGCCACCTGCCATGCCTCGTCGCAGCGGCCTTCGTAGAGCAGGATCTCAGCGAGCACGACCGCAGCGGAGGGCGCCTCGTCGATGTTCGAGGCAATGACATCGCCCGGCACCGACGACACCGCCGATGAACCGGGTCCCAGGCGACTGCGCAGATGCGTCAGGCAACGCTCGAGCCAGTCTGGTGCATCTGGCCGTCGGTCTTGGGCCAGCAGCGTCCGGCATGCCTGCTGCGACGGGCTGGCGGTGAAGGCGTTCCAGTACAGGTCGATCGCAGATCCGTCTTCGCCGCGCTCGCGCAGCTTGCGCGCGAGGAAGTCGCGCAGATCGTCGGCGTGCCACGAGCCGTGGCCATACCCCGAGAGTCCGGTGCGCGCCCATTCGACGGCCTCGTCGTGGCGACCCGCAGCCTCGTACGCCCGCGCGATCTCCAGCGTCTCATCTGGCCGAATGCGCTCGCTCCGGTGCGCTTCTACCAGCGCGTCGGGATCTCCTATGGCAAGCGCCCACCCGATCATCGCCTGTCGCAGCCGGAATTCCGACTGATGCAGCCGGTAATCCCGCTGCCATGCGTCGCCGTTCGGGGCCGGGTCGATCTTCAGCCACTGCGGCTCGACAATCTCGCGAAATGCAGCGAGCCCCTCCGGCCCGAGCACATGCGCATATTTCCCAGCCGATCGGATGAAGTGGTCCAGCCCGCAGCTCAGCTCCAGCTTCGCCAAGCGCTGTGCGAGCGCGGCCGGGTCGGGGCTGCCTTCCTCGCACGCCTGCAAATGCAGGTGTGCAAGCCGCTCGGCCACTGACGTCACCCAGCCGTAGGAGTCGTCGATCTCGCCCATGGCGACATCGGCCCGTATGTACGCATGGGAAGCCAAGTCCGCCACCGACTCGTGATGACCTGCGGCAGCCAAGTCGTCGAGCGCGTCGATCACCTCGTTGACGCTGTCGGCCCAGTCGGCTGGGTCCCGGTGGTGCGCGTAGCCCCATCGGTCGAGTCCACCGGTGGCGAACGCGCTGTCGATTCGCTCACGCCACTGGGCCATGTCGGGGCCCAGGCCCCGTTCGGACCTGGCTTCGAGCAGCAGTTGCTCGCGCAGGCGCCAGTCACCGGCCGACTGGCTCAGCACGATGTCGGCGAGCCGTTCGGGATCGAGCCGGCGCACGAAGCCTTCGAACAGTTCGCTGTCATCGTCGGCGCTGTGAGTGCCGCGCAGGTCCCGGTCGCGCTTCGGCGCGTCGACGTCGTCGGGCTGGACGTCGGCGTACAACAGCGTCAGCGCGACTGCGGTGCAGTGCTTGCAGAACGAGCCGTTCTCCGCTGCGGGGCATGAGCAGGACCACAGCAGTTCGTCGCCTTCGAACCACAACTCGACTGCGTAGGGCATGGTGCCGCGCACGACAGCTCGGAGACGCCCGTCTTCCTCGACGACCGACTGCACCCGGCCGTCTTCCCAGTACCCCACGCCTCGTTCATAGACCTCCGGGCCGGCAAGATCTCCGATCATGCGCGGGTCGAGCGTTCCGGCCAGTTCCTCAGCGATGCTCATAACGCGCGCTCTCCGCTCGGTGCCGAACGAGCCGACGGCGTGCCGGCGTCGTGGCCGGCGTCTCGCACCCGAACGCCTTTCTCAACGATCGTCTCGGGCTGTCGGCACTTCCCGAGTTGTTCTCACGGCTCGGTGCCGACGGTCGTGCCGAATCGGGCGACGGCTATCGCCGCGTTGTCGCTGAGCCCGATGGTGACAGCCTCGGCCATCAGCTTCTGAGCGGTGAGGTCGGCCGTGGCACGATCGCTGTCCTCGAGCGTCTCGCCGAGCTGGGCCGCCGGCTCGTAGGCGGCATACGGCGACACGAAGGGCTCATACAGGCCGTCGGTGGCGGCGACGATCAACGCTCCCGCAGCGGCGGCCATGTGCATCGTTCCGGCGATCTGGCTGTCGGTGAACCATCCGATGTCGTCGTCGCCGAGCTCTGGGTGCCACCCCAGCGTGCTGTTCACCGCATGTCCCGACCAACCGCCATGCGGACTGCTCGACCAGGCGAGGCTCTCGTCGTCGGACGCCCGCGCGGGCAGCACGAAGATCGCACTGTCCCCCACCCATGCGCCGCACAGCCCGCCCGCCGGCGTCCACGCCACCACGCACATCGTGGTCATCGGCAGATCCCACTCCATCAGGCGCTCGCGCTCATCGGCCAGCACCAGAGCACAGACCGCACGGTTGGCTTCCCGCACGGCGGCTTCGGCCTCGGCGCGACCGGCGATGCGCTGCGGCAGCGCCGTGATCGCCGCCTCGGCCGCTTCATCGCCACGCGGATGCCCGCCGAGCCCGTCGCACACCGCAATCAGCCACGACCCGTCGTCATCGAGCCGCGCCGCAACCCGATCCTGCTGCTCAGCTCGCGGCCCGATCTCAAGCCGCGTCGCCACCGTGGCCTGCACAGCCAGCAGCGTAACGACAGCATCAGCCCGCCCGTACGCCGTTCGCCCCGGCCAGCCGAAGACCGCTCATCACAGGCCCGGCGTCGGCTGCACGCAAGCCCGATACCCGTGCTTCCACGTGACACCGCAAGCCGACGTCGCTCTGTGGTGAGTCTGGAGCGGTGTATGATGTGGTGTATGCAGCGAACCAACGTCTATCTGACCGAGGCGCAGTCGAAATTCCTCGAAGTCCGCGCTGCCGCGGCGGGGACAACACGCAGCGCGGTTCTTCGAGACCTCATCGACACTGCCGCGGCGCAGCCGGTCACCGTCGATGCCGAGATCCAGCGCGCCCTCGCCGAGTTCGCCGACAACTACGGCGAGGTCTCCAAGCGGCTCTTCGAGAACGACCCTGAACTCAGCATCGACCCCGTCGAGGCCGGTTCCCGCTGAACTGGGCGTCCCGGGTCGCCTGTTGTGATGATCGTCGACGATCATCTCGCTTTGTCCGTGCTCTCCGGGCGACGCTCGCTCAGCGAGCACAACGAGCAGGTGCCGTCGATCCCGTGGGGATTCCATTTCCGCTTGGTGCGCGCAGTTCTCGACACGCGTACGCGCGGACGCATCAGCAGCCGTGCGGACGAGCAAATGCGGGCGGTCGTCATGGCACCTCCAGCCGAACTGCTCCGAGTGCTCGATCCTCGCCATCTCACCGTTTCCGCCGCACGGCTCATGGCCCGGCACCCATTGAGCGCTATCGGGGCCGAATTGCTGGCGGCGGGCATCGTGCACGGTGCGCCTGTACACGTGACCGATGGCAACGTGGGTCGATCTTGGCACGACGTCGCTGCTGCCGAAGATATCGAGCTGCGAGTCGAACCCGCCGACCGGCGGCAGCAGTAGGCAACTCGGCACTGGGCTCGTCGCCAAGATCAAGAAGGCCGAGCTCGCCCGCCGCCTCGGATGGCACTTGCCCCAAGTCGACCGGGTCCTGGACATCAATCACCGCTCCCGCCTCGACAGCATGGACGCAGCGCTCGGAGCACTCGACTGCCGCCTCACCGTCGAGACAACAACCGCCGCCTAACCACCTGTCGAACTGCCCGGAGCGCGCCGTGATCAGGGGCAGCGTCGACGATGCAGCTGTTCAGCCAGTCTCGCTCCACGCATAGGCCCAACGCGCTCTGACCGATCTCGCAGACGGCGGTTGACCTCGATAGTCGCGAAGTTGCCGCGGGTCTTGTCAGGCTATATTGACAACCGTGACGCTGCTAACAGTCGATGCTCTGCCGACCGATCCGCTTGACGCATTGCGCGAGATCGCACGCACGGCAGACGAGTTCGACTCCTTGAAGCGCTCCCAGGTGAGGGCTGCCCGACGCGACGGTGAGACTTGGGAGGCGATTGCCGAAGCGTTGGGCGTCAGCCGGCAGTCGGCATGGGCGTACTACTCGGCCGATGTTCGTGCCGAGCTTGCGACAAATGCCGAAGCCAATGCCGAATTGACCGAAGACGAGGCCGTCGAACTCGCCGTCGCGGAGGTGAGAGCCGTTCGCCGTAATCGTCGGACGCGCTGAACCATCCCGATGAGAGCCGTGCTGGACGCGAACGTCTTCGTGTCGGCAGCGATCAGCACCGGGCCACCCCACCGAGTCGTACAGCGATGGCTCGAGCACGGCGAGTTCGAGGTCGTCGCGTGTCCCTTGCTGCTCGCTGAAGTCACATCGGTACTTCTCGAACGTCCGCGCATGCGCCGATGGATTTCAGAGAGCGCCGCGCAGAGCTTCGTGTCAACTCTGGCTCATACAGCGGTCATTATGCCCGACCCGACTGAGTTCCTGGCCGTGACCCGCGATGCCAAGGACGACTATCTCATCGAGCTCGCACATGCTCACGGCGCGGACTTCATCGTCAGCGGCGACCAAGACCTCTTGAGTTGGCCGCCGCAGGACCCACCAGTCGTCACCCCGTCCCGATTCGAGGATGCACTACAAGCGGCGCACGACTGGTGAAAGGCCACCGTGTCGGTGTCCGCAATACGCAAGTGGGGCTCAGGCGAATCGCCAGCACCGGAACGCCGCCGCTCGCTCGCACTCGGCAATCCGCGGGCTGGATCGCTACGGCCGCATTGCGGTGAGCGGCGTTACGCCTACGCCGTCGGCTCTCATGTAGGGCTGCCCCGTGGAGGTGACGACGACGAGCGCGCGGGGGGCCGGTCACGCTGGTGTCCACTTTGGCCCGCAATGCCAGCAATGCCTGGGCAGCTTCCTCGATGGCATGAGGTGCCCCGAGTTTCACCTCTGCCGCGATCCATCGACCGTCGTCGCGCTCCACTACGGCGTCTACCTCGAGCTTCGCCTTGTCGCGATAATGGAAAACTGTGCTTCTGTTCGCTTGGGCATACACCCGCAGATCGCGCAGCGCCATCGACTCGAGCAGCAGCCCGAGGGCGGTGCGTTCGTTGAACAGGGCGTCGGCACTGGCCCCGACGGCGGCGGCGGCCAGCGAAGGATCCACCAGATGGTGCTTGGGGGACGAACGCAGTGTCGTGCGCGACAGCAGCCGGGCCTTCCAAGCAGGCAGGCTACAGTCCCGGCACCAGCGGCCATTCGTCGAGCAGCATGGGGTGAGGCCCCTCAAGCAACGGGAGCGTGCCCTGCGCGGCATGGTCTCGTGCGGTCTCGTCCTCGTCGAATAGCACTTGGCTGGCTGCGAACTGCTGGGCGGTGGTCGTCTTGCCGCATCCGCGTGCTCCCTCCACAAGGACCACCGACGCAGAACGCAGCTTTTCTTCGACCTGGGCATCAACCACCCGAGACATGTAGCCATCCACGAACACGCAGAATAACCAGATGGCAGCCTTGCACCTAACGATTTGGCATCAGATCATCTAACGGTATGGCACACACCTGCCTAACTCAACGGCATTTCTCGACGGCGCTCCACACCCAGTCAGTTCTCCGACCAACCAGCCGAGCGGCCATGCGTCATCTGACACGGAGCGGCTCCGAGGGAATGACCAGGTCGTCGCGCGTACGCCAGCGGCGGGTGTCGGGTTTGATCTCGGCGTAGCGGCGCGCCACGCGCTCAGCGGCCTCCTCGCGGATTCGGCGAGCACGGGCCACACGTTCGGCCAGAGTCTCCTCGCAGCGGCGAGCGTCAGGCTCGATGGGCAGGTTCTCGGTCATGTGAGCCTCGTTGCAGCCACACGGGCGGCGGCACGCCCGCCGCGACTCAGCGCCAAGCGTAAGGACCCGCGCGGGTAGGCAAGAGCCGTCCGGCAATCAAGCCGGCGACTCGGGCTCATGGCTGCTGCCGCGTCACCTACTGGATCGAGTCCTAAGCGGGCGATGTCACGACCTGCGCTCAGCTGCGTGGTTGTCGGCGACGTCGATCTCTGCGGTCTCGAACCAGTCACCCAGGCCTTCACCCGGGCAGCCGGACAGCACATGGGGCGTCAGTTCTGACTGGACTGCAGTACGCGGATTGGCTGCGTCCCGAGGAGCTGCCCGAGGTCAATTCCGGGATCGCTCACGAATTCGGGCGGCTCACACACCGGATCAGCCCCGAAGTACAGATTCCACGCGGCTTGGCGGACTGCCGCTTCAAGCTGGGGATGCGGATGCTGCTTCTCGGTGAGCATTCCCGCCCAGAACGGCATGTAACACAGATTCCAGCCAGCGGTGAACGCGTCGGGATCCCATGGGTTCCCCCAGATGTGACGAACCCCGAACCCCGAACCCCGCTCTATCGGGCGTCCCGTGTACTTCTCCCACGCGTACTGCGGGTATGAGTTGTCATCAAGTGTGACTGGGCGATCTCGCCACAGAGCGGAGTCGCCGCGGTCGCATCCCGGGTAGTGCTCACGGCTGGTTCTGGCCCGCTCCGGGTACCACGGGGTCTTGCTCCGTACCGCATCGGGGTGAGCGAAGAACGAATACTGAAATGCCGCTCGCACAATGGTGGTGCCGCCCTCCTGCAGCAGTTTCTCCAGAGCATCTATTGGGGCCGGCAGCGGCCCTCGCCACGACTCGATCCACACCTGTGACGATGGCGACTGCGCGGGTTGCCGCTTGGCAGGCGCGGACGCCTGTGACGACCGCCGAGGTCGCTCGGTGGATGCCCACTCGCAGAACACCTTCAGGTTGTTCGCGTAGCTCAAGCGCGAACCCGCTGCCAAGGAGCCATTGCGGTTTCTGCGAGCTCGACGAGCGAGAAACGCATCGACGAGTGCATCATCGAACGCCGCCGGGTCGTGACCGCGCCCCAGCGAGAACTCGATCCAGTCCTCGACGATGCCCCGATACTGACGCTGCGCGCTCAACCCAACCCGCCGCTCGTGCTGCAAGTACTCCACAAACTGCGCGAGCCGCTGCGCCCCATCCGTCATGCTGCCCGGATTCATCGGCGCAGATCGTCGCGGAGAGCCGTCACCAAGGCAGCCAGGTCGGCAATCGTCCCATCACGGGCAACCCGCCGGACCGTGTAGCCGAGGGCGTCATCTTCGGAAATGTTTTTTCTGGCGTGATCTATCGCATCGTCCACGCACACTCCCCGGTCCAGTGGCCGAGGCGGCGGGCTGCTTGAGTCCTTCTGGACGGAACTTGACCTGCGGTTCAGCGCCTCCAGGCGCGTCATTGTCGGCAGTTCAAACTTGTTGCCCTCACTGAGTTCCTGCAACTTCGGCCGCCGCTTGACCAACAGCGTTTGACCGAAGGCGGTCATCACCCACTGCCACCCGAAGTCATCGCTGGCTGCACGAACGATGTCAGCGCCTATTTCCTCAACTGGGCCAAGGCCCTCGACCACCAAGCGCCCGCCGTCCCTGGCGAGTGCATCTGCCTGAGCTCTCGGCGCTGTCCACGTGAGGATGTCCGGATAAGTGTGTGCTTCGACCGGTTCGCCTCGGCTGAGAGCAGCTAGACGGCGCGCCTCGCTCTGCAGATAATCGCTGTCGAGAGGCTCTTCAGGCGGCAGCCCAGCCGACTTGCAAGCACCCATCAGTGCCCCGGTCATGGTGGCGATCGTGTCGGTGTCGGTGCCCACCGCGTTCGCAGCTACGACGACCGCTTCGTGTGCATCGCGGGCGGCTGCCGCCAAGGCCACAGCAGCAACGGTCGTCAGGATCCCGCTGCCGCGCTGGCGAGAATCGGTCAAGCCGAGGCGGTCAACGATTTCTTGGTAGGCCGCATCGGTGCGCTTCGCCTTGTCGACACAGCCTGCGGCATCGCCGATGGCTTGGTGAAGCTCACCAATTGCCGCATGCCACTCCTTCTCGAACGACATCCTCGCAGTGTCCTGCCAGAGTTCCATCCATGTGGATCCCAGATTTGGATGGGCCTCGATCGGCAGATACCAAGCCTCGATCCTGGCGGCGATGTGATGGCATTCGTGGAGGTCTGGGACAGAGCCAAGTCTCAGACAATGGGCGAGCGTCGCCGCATGGAAGCAGGCACCCACGATGGCGCGCGGATGCCCATGGGTGCAGACGCTGTCGGAAACCACGTCAAGCAGGAAGTCGTCCTCGCGGTCCTTTGACGCCCACACATGCGGCTGAATGCGCATCGCCGCACCGTTGCCACCTGCGTCGACCCATCCCGGAAACGTGTTGGCGTACCACAACGTCCGTGGCTTGCCCAGGTTCTTCGCAGCCGCTTTGGACGCCCGGCCGCCCCCCAAGGCATACGACGGCCAGACCGGCAACTCGATCCGGGCGAATGTCTCCACGTCAAACCCGCGGCCGGTCATGGACCGGCTCACAGCCATCCGAAGCTGAGTGTCGTCGGACCAGCACCCCGGAGGCAGTCCAACCTCGATTCCCTGCCTGCCGCCAACACGTCGTCGCCAAGCCATGAGCTGATCCAACGGCTTGCCATGCGTGCGGCGTTCTAGGCCTTTACGGTCTGTCAGCTCGCTGATGAAGCCAAGCGCGTCGCCGTACGCAGCCCACAGCATCGAGCAGCGCACTCGCATCGCCATTGCATCCGTCGGGCTTTGGCTCGAGATCAGCGGTCCCGCGACGGTGTCGCCAAAAAGACCCGTCTGCTCAAGGGCGGCGCTCGTTGCCTCGGTCATTGGAACGCCTCCGGATCGATCTCAACTCTAGGTTCGTTGGGGAAGTGGCTCAGGGCAGCGATCACTGCCTCGTAGCCATCATCATCGCCCACAGTGATCTGATGCAGGTGCGTCAGCGGTAGTTCGAACGGGTACAGCACTTCGGCCTGCGGATCGGTCGTGAGATCCGGCGGTTTGTCATTCCGCTCGGTCAGACTTCCGTACCAGCCAGCAACGCTCGGCGCGAAGAGTCGTTCGAAGCCGTAGATGCCACCCCAGCGTCTCGCAGCCGGGTAGATGTTGTTCGTCGTGCAGAACACGACGCCAGGATCGCCGAGGATGTCGGAGCCGAAGTTCAGAATCACCCATTCGGCGTCCGGGTGCTCGCGACACGAATAGCAGGGTGCTGAAAAAGTCCCGGTTTGGTGCTCGCGTTGTGGCTGCGGGTGCGGGACACTGTGGGGATGCGCGGGACTGTTGATGCTCAGACGGCGATGTTGTCGACTTTGTCGACGGAGGATCTGATCGGGGCGGATCATCCGATCCGGCGGATCAGGGCGACGGTGGATGCGGTGCTGGAAGGGCTCGATTCGGAGCTGGGGGCGATGTATCCGGCTCGGGGCCGCCCCAGCGTGCCGCCTGAGGTGCTGCTCAAGGCGTCGGTGCTGATGGCGTTGTTCTCGGTGCGCTCGGAGCGGGCGTTCTGCGAGCGGCTGCGTTATGACATGTTGTTCAAGTGGTTCTTGGGGCTGCGCATCGACGATGACGCGTTCGACGCGTCGACGTTCTCGAAGAACCGCCGGCGGCTGTTGTGCCATGAGATAGCGGATCGGTTCTTCGCGGCGGTGGTCGAGCAGGCGTATTTGCGGCGGTATTGCTCGAGCGATCATTTCAGCGTGGACGGCACGCTGCTGGAGGCGTGGGCGTCGCACAAGAGCTTCAAGCCCAAGACCGCTCCCGGCGGCGAGACCGGCACGGCGAACAGCGGCGATGGGGCGCCGCTGGGCCGCAACCTTGACGCGGACTTCCGGGGCACGAAGCGCCGCAACGACACGCACGCCTCCACGACCGATCCCGACGCTCGCCTGTACCGCAAGTCCGCCGGGACAGCGGCGGTGCTGTGCTTCATGGGCCACATCGTGACCGAGAACCGCAACGGCCTCGTCGTCGACGCCGAGCTCACCCGAGCCGACGGCTACGCGGAGCGCGACACCGCCGCCAAGATGCTCAAACGGCGCCCGCCGCGCAAACGGCGGCGCACCGTGGGCGGCGACAAGAACTACGACACCAAAGGGTTCGTCGCCGACGCCCGCGCTGCGGGGTTCACGCCCCACGTCGCCCAGAACACCACCAACCGCCGCTCCGCCATCGACGGGCGCACCACACGCCACGCCGGCTACCGGGTGTCCCAACGCAAACGCAAACGCGTCGAGGAACCCTTCGGATGGATCAAGACCATCGCCGGACGAAAACTCAGACACAAAGGCACCGCCCGCAACCGGGCCGCGTTCTTGACCGCAGCCGCCGCCTACAACCTCGTCCGCATAGCCAAACTCGACACCCAAACCGCCTAAAACGCACCCCAGCCGGGCCGACACAGCCCACCAGAACCCCCAACAGGCACCCCCAAACCCGCCCGCACACACCCAAACAGCCACAAACACCGAATTTCAGCAGCCTGATAGTTGTACATGCGCAGGTTGATGGCCGTCACAGACAGGTTGACGTAGGCGTGCCAACGCCTGTCGAGATGCCGGTCGACGGCGTTGGGCTCATATACGTACTGCACCAACTCATCGACGGGAAGGTCCTGCCGGTTCTTGACCGCTCCGCTCGCCAGGATGCCCAATAGGCCACTGACAGTCGTGAAATGCACAATGCTGGTGATGCCACGCTCGATCGCAGCCTCGGCAACTTCTGGACACCGTGGAGCGCCCTGCAACTGCTCGCGAGTCTGCGGTTGAGCCTCGGGCACCTGCTTGCCCGTGCTCATACCCGCACCAACTCATACGTCGAGGGGACCAACAGGCCGATCAGCGAGGATTCCTCGCCGGGCTTGTAGCCAACCATCACAGACTTGCGGGCCCTGCCCACGGCCATCGCCAGCATGCGACGAAGTCGTTCGAGATCAGCGTCGCCTTCATCGGTGCCGTGCGGCGTGACCTGTTGGCTGAGTCCGGGAAGCAGCACGTGATCGAACTCGAGTCCCTTTGCAGAATGAATCGTGCACAGCGCGACGTTGGGGCCGACGGGCCATTCGTTCTGTCTCGTCAGTTCACAGTAGGGAATGGCCCGCTGGGCCAAGACTCGGCGTGCCTCGTTGAACCACCCGCCGCCTCGGGGCTGCAACAGCGCTACCGACTCGTTGTCAAAATCGGCGGTCTCTTCAAGCCGGTCTATCACGACTCTGAGCTGATCGCTGTACTTGCCCGCCACCACCAGCGGCTTGGCACCTGAGCGGCGGCACGCCTCGAAGTCCGGGAGCGCGCCGTCATCCTCCAGTGGGAGCCCTTCCACAAGCGGGTAGGCGAAGGCCGCTATCTCAGCCGTGTTGCGATAGTTCGTCTTGAGGGTGTGAATGATCTCTGGACGAGCGTTGATGCCGACCTCACGCCACCTGAAGTACTGCGGATAGATGCGCTGCACCGCGTCCAGCACGAACGTCGTGTTGTGCGGGTCGTGCAGGTGCTGCTGGATGGCCCGGATCTGGTTTGCCGAGAAATCCTGTGCCTCGTCGACGATCACGACGTCGTAGGCATCGCGGGACGCAGCAGCTGCGGCGAGCATAGTGAGGTCGCTCCAGTCGATCTTCCCGCGTCGCCGCTTGGAGTCCATGTAGGCCGGTATGGCCTCGTAGATCAACTTCTCACGCGTCGGACGGGCGACACGCGGCGCCTTGCCTCGGCCCTCCCGCTCGACCGTGAGGTAGCCCGAGAGGTCATCGGGGTCGAAGTCGACAGGGTCGTACTCGAAGCGGCCTAGGACGTACTGGACTTCGTCAACGAAGAACTCATGTTGGCGGTTCGTAGCGAAGCTATCGATGTGCGGACGGAGCATTGCTGCGGTCTCATCGCCCCCGACGATGTCGACATCGCCCACGAGCGACCTCGCCCACCGACTGAAGGTCTTGATCTCTAGGTCCAACGCATCGTCCTGCGGCGTTGCGTTCCGGGCAAGCTCGGTGATGTAGCCCTCAAGGGTCCTGTTGAAGGTCAGGACGAGCACGCGTACGGGCGCATGGTGGCCAAGGCGCTCGCGTCGGTCCAAGCGGACCCGGATCTGTTCCTTGAGCCGCAGGAGAGCCGTCGTGGTCTTGCCGCTTCCTGCAGCACCCCGGATTATTCGGAACCCCGGTTTGACATCGGCGAGCACTTTCAATTGCTCGGGGGTCGGCGTGACGGGCGGCAAAACGCGCATCTCGATAGCTCTCTGTTGTCGGCCCCACTGCCTGGGACCACATGGACACCACGCTATAGAGCCAAGAGGCGCGATTCGCGGCAAGTCCGGCCGCGGCGTCGAGTTGCTGGGGCCGCATTCGGGATTCGGCTCGTCAAGCTCTCACGGCTCGGCGTGGACGGCTTTGCCGATTCGTGCGACGGCTACGGCGGCGTTGTCGCTGAATCCGATGATGACCGCGTCGGTCATCAGCTTCTGTGCGGCGAGGTCGGCATTCGCGCGGTTGCTGTCCTCGAGCGCCTCACCGAGTTGGGCGACTGGTTCGTACATGGCGTACGGCGAGACGAATGGCTCGTAGAGACCGTCGATGGCGGCGACGATCAGCGCACCCGCAGCGGAAGCCATGTTCATCGTGTCGGCGATCTGGCTGTCCGTGAACCATCCGATGTCATCGTCACTCGGCTCCGTGTGCCACCCCAGGGTGCTGTTCACCGCATATCCCGACCAGTCTCCGTGCGGGCTGCTCGACCAAGCGAGGCTGTCGTCGCCCGAGGCTCGTGCGGGCAGCACGAAGATCGCACTGTCGCCCACCCATGTGCCGCACAGCCCGCCTTCCGGTGTCCACGCCACCAAGCACATCGTGGTCATCGGCAGCTCCCACTCCATCAAGCGCTTGCGGGCGTCGGAAGGCACCAGCGCGCGCACCGCACGGTTGGCTTCACGCACGGCGGCCTCCGCCTCCGCGCGCCCGCTGATGCTCTTCGGCAACGCAGCAATGGCCGCCTCGGCCGCCTCGTTTCCAGGCGGATGCCCGCCAAGCCCGTCGCACACCGCGATCAGCCACGACCCGTCGTCCTCGAGCCGCGCAACAACCCGATCCTGCTGCTCAGACCGCGGCCCGACCTCCAGCCAAGTCGCCACAGTGGTCTCCAGCGACACCGCGGGGACCTGCTCGGCCCGAGTTCGGCGCGTTGTCACTCGACGCCGTGTTCATGCCAACGTCAACCGTGTTCAGCCGGGGATCAAGTAGGCGACCGGATTCGCACGGCCGGCAGCGTAACGGTGGCATCGCCCGGCCTAAACGGAGATCGCCTCGATATACCGACAGCCGCGCATCGCCAACGACGCTTCGACGAGGCGCTGCGTGCCCCTCTCATCCGATGCTTGATCCGCGAAGGGGCATGATGTGGTGCATGCAGCGAACCAGCTTCTACCTGACGGCCGCGCAGACGGAGTACCTGAAGGTTCGAGCCGCTGCAGCGGGAACGACGCTCGGTGCCGTACTCAGAGCCATCGTCGACGATGCCGCTGCTCAGCCAGACAGCTCGACGCGGAGATCCAGCGTGCTTTCGGCGCACGCGCCGATGGCGGTTGAACTGGTGCTGGCCTACGCGATCGACCTCACCGACGACGACTGCACCCTGCTGGTGACCTCGCCCGACTTCCCCGAACTGACCACTTTCGGAGACGACCGCGACGAAGCGATCGCCCGCGCCGCTGACGCACTCGAAGAGGCGATCGCAGCACGGATCAGCCGCGGAGAGCTGATCCCGGCACCGTCCGAAGGTGGCGTCAGATTCCTCGGCTGACCTACCGTGCGACGGTCAGCACCCCTCTCTACAACAAGCCAGAGTTCACGAGAATTTGCTTGTAGTCTTGGGCACCAAGTTGACTCTTGGGTTCGAGTGACCCATAATCAGCGCGTCCTCCAGTGCTGTTCTGGAGGGAAGACGTGAGTCCCGGAGTGCCAGGCCGAGGGCTTGCCACAAGGCAGGCCGACTAGGACGGGAGCCGGGGCTTTCGCATTTCTGCTCATCCGTTGGACACCTCGATTGTGCCTGCGTCCGCCAGCCGCTCATAGATTGCGTTCCTGCAGCCCAGCAGATGTTCGGCGGTGACGCCGCAGATGGCGTCAGCGATCCACAGAAGCGGCTCGGCCTTCGACCGCCAGTCGTAGCTGAACGGCACGCCACCATCGGCTACGAATGTGTCCAGCAGAGTTTCCTGGTCGCGTCGGTCGCTGGTCTCGTCGCCGGACTCGATGATCAGGTGAGTGATGCCGTCATCAGCGATTCGGCGCGCGTGAGCGGCGAGCAGGTCCCGCCGCGCAGCGGTCTGGCCACGCCGCGCGACGGGCCGCCACAGCACCGTGGCCATCAGCTCCGCTTCCTCAAGCACGGTTGCCATGCGCTCAAGCGCTTCGGGGCCTTCGCGACGGTAGTGAAACGGCGAGGTTCGTTCGCCAATGACCCCGGCGACGCGGTGGCGAATAGTGGACCAGTCGAAGACCACGGCGGCGGTGACGACGTAGTAGACGCCTGCGCCCGCGGCTGGTGACGATTCGTCGATCACGGCCAGCACGTCGCCCTGTATGGGTTGGCCGTCACTGAGCCTCATCGCCGGTTGGCCCCTCGCCGCACGGAACGCTGTCGTCGGCCGAGCGGGCCGAAGGGCGTATTCAGCGTGTATCGGTGCTCTGTTGTGGCGCCCGTGGCAGACAATGGCGCTGCTTTCACACGGATATCGACACTCAACAAGTCGCGGTCCCGCAGGCCGGACAGGCCGCGCTGGGCAGTATCGGCTGAGACTCCGTACCAGTTCGGGACATTCTCGATCGGCAGCCAAAACCCATCGCCGAGGCTCAACGAGATCAACAGCATCGCAAGCTCGGGAACGCTCAACTCCCTGATCCAACGCCCTTCGCCGCCAGGCCCTTGTAGCCACAGCGCGACAGGAACCTTGAGATAGTCGTCGGCCCTGCCCTGGCGGTTCTTGTCTCCGGGATGGGTGTAGTCCTGCCCCGAGCCGTCCTCGCGGAGCAGCGTGATCTGGGCCATACGGTTGTAACGCCCTCGACGAATGAGGCCGTGGTCATCCAACCGTCGCCATGCCTTGGAGATCGCGCCAGTCGCACCCTTCGTATTCGGCAACGGGTTGCCGAGGGCACGCGCCCACACCGGAGCAGGCAGCGCAGTGTCCCACGGCGCTGACGACGCCTTCAGCAGGGCGGTCAAGTACAAGCGGATCCCGAGCGAATCGCCGGCCCGCACAAGTTCAGCGAGCACTGCGCCGCGTGACGATCCTTCCGAGGCAGGCTTCTGCAGAAAGGTCTTGCGCATCGGAGCATGATCACGAGCAGCCTCATCTACGATGGCATCGATGGTTTGGTTGGCCGTTGCCGGTAGCTCGTCGCTTGCACTTGCCATGCCCTCGACCATATAGCAGCAGCCTCCGAACGCCGCCTAGCCAGCACACGAAAACACCAAAGAGCACAAATCTGAGTCGGCTTTGCAGCGGTAGCCATAGCAGCACCTCGCAGTGCCGCTTCAAGCACCACGTTTGACTACCAGTTACAGGACCGAGCGACTTGCCGGGGTAGCGGCACTCCGCATGCGTGAGACCAAGCAGCCATAGGCAGCAACACGAGACCGGGCCACTTTCTGCTCGATATGCCCGCATAGCCGGCCAGGTACCGACGCAGCGCGCGGCCCGAGCGCGGAGATGACGCACGGGCGACCATCGTCAAGTCTCCGCGGCACTCTGCTCCGTGGGTGCTAAAGGCAGGAGCCAGCAACACTGCAGACCGATTGCAGGCTGATCAGGCGCGATTACGACAGTGGCCAGTCGAAGCGCTCAAGCAGCTCGTGGCCCTCGGAGTGCTTCCACCAGCGCATGTGTCGCAGGCGTCCGACGACGATGCCGGGGGCGATGCCGACTGACCGGGCGAATCGCACCACGTCGTCGTTGGTGTGCAACTGGCCGAGCACGGGCTGGTGTTCGCTCGGAATGAGTCCACGGGCAGCGAACGCGTCGGCTTCCTGCTCGACTGGACCGGCGCTGTCATCGTCGTCGATGAATGTCTCCTTCTTGGAGTGCAGCAGGAGATGGCCGATCTCGTGGAACAGCGTGAACCAAGCGATGTCGTGCCGCTTGTGCCGGGTGCTGATCTGGACCAGAGCCTTGTTCGGCCCGAGCCACCTCGTCGCGCCATTCAGCCGAGTTCCTCGGATCTCAGGTTCAACCACAAACGCAACGCCGACATGCCGGAACCACTCCTGTGCCGTGGGCACCCACACAGACGGGTCGGCCTCGTTCGTCAAGGAGCGAAGCTCGGGCAGCAGGGCCCGCAGCGCCGACTTGTCGAACTCCTCGCACTCCACCTTCGATCCCTCGATCTCACCGATGCGCAGCCACGCCGCCACCGCGCCCGGGTTCTTGGTGAAGGCCTTCGACGCTCGGTAGGCGGCTGCCGGTCTTTCCCAGAGGTCATGCCACGCTGCCACGCTTGCAACCCCGAAGAACGCACAGACCTCCCTCACGCGCTCCGCACCCTGATTCCCCCTTCCGATCCGGCCTCTCTTCACTAGTTCCGAGACGGGAAGATCGTTCAGCCAGCCGATGTCTTGCGCCAACCGCTCCTGCTCTGCGCAGCGGGTGAGATGCGTGCGGTAGTTCAGCTCCAGGTTGTTCCAGAATTCTGCGGGCACTCGGGTGACCTGCTCCAAACCCAACGCCGTTTCGGTGGTGATCGGTGCCGAGCCCTTGGTGATCTGATTGACGTGCTTCGCCGACAGGCCCAGGCGGGCAGCGAGTTCTGCCTGGGTCATCCCATGCTCATCCAGCCATTCGACCAGCGTCTCGCCCGGCGCATATACGAGGTCGGGTTCGTAGACGTAGCGGGTCTCCGTACGGGTGCCCATGTTGCGGTGCTCCTGAGTGTCATGGTCAGTGGTAGTCGTCGATGTCGGTCACAGTCACGCTGTCCACAGCGGACCAGTCGAGGCCGCCGTCTGAGGTGCGCGGCGGCGACTCTTCGGTAGGCCGGAAGATCAGACGGTACGGCTGCACGAGATCGCATGCCAAGGCACCTTGCAGGTCGCCTGTCAACTCGTGCCAGCGCCCCGGCAGGTCGCGAAGGTCGCCCAGGTGGCGGGCGGCGCTCATCTGCTGCAGTCGCGTGGCGAGCTTCTTGGCCATCTGGTCGCCGTACGCCTTGCGCGCTTCGGCTGCGGAATTGAGCCGTCGTTGCAGTTTGCGCGTCGCGAACTCGACTTCCACGTAACGCTCCTGAGGGCTGAAGCGGACGTGTCCGCAGGGAGGCCGAGTGCTCAGCGGCCAATCCAGAGCCTAGAGGTGCATCAAGCTGCACAAGATTAATGCACCTATTGAGTATATTTGATTATACTGAAGCCAGTGCACCCCCATCGCCAAGAAAGATAGCACCATGAACGCATTGACAGCGCTTGAGACCATCCGCAGAGGCGTCACCGCCGACCCGTCATCGCTGAAAGAGGCGCGCGAGCGGCTCTCTGTGGTACGTGCCGGGGCCCAGGTCCACCCGGACGCGCTGCGCGCCTACCGATCAGGATCGCTCGCGTCCAAGTTCACCAACCGACCGGTGGATGACGCAGACGGCGGTCTCGTCATCGATCGCCGCAAGCACCCGAGCCTCGGTCCAGACGGTGCCGGGGAACTACCCCGCCAACTGGTGGACGATGTTCACCGGCTCATCCGGCCGCAGTTGGTCCGGCAGTACCCCCGCGTACGTGTCGAAACCATGAAGCGCGGCCTTCTGGTGCGCTTCAACCAACCACTCCCCTCGGGTGAGGATCCCACGGTGGATCTGGTGGTCGCACTCAACCGGGTCGGCGCACCCGGTCTGTGGATTCCCAACCTCGACCAGAATCGCTGGGATCCGAGCCACCCTGAGCGCCATGTCGAGCTCTTCACTGCGGGTTGGCCCGATCTGAGGCATACGCGCCAGCATGTGGTGAGGGTCGCCAAGGCCCAAGCGAAGCAGTTCAGCCATCCCGCAGTGTGCTCGTTCAACATCGCAGCACTCGCCTGGGAGTGCATCGAGTTGGCCGAACCGCTCGACCGCGCGCTGCTGCGCTTCTACGAATATGCCGCTTCCTCGCTGGCGCAGCACCTGACGAAGGATCCCGCCGGCGTGAGCGCGCCGATCAAGGTGTCGAATCGCAACCTCGCGGTCACACGCTTTCGAAGGGTCGCGGACGCCATCGCCTTGGCTATCGATGCCGGCGATGACAGCGAGAAGGTTCACGACGTGCTCGCCGCGTTCGGTGTCTTCTGGAAACTCATCCCGCCGTCGCTCACACCAGAAGCCGCCGCGGTGCATGAAGCGATCTCTGGTGGCGATCCCTTGTCCATCACCATGAGTGGAACGCTGGTAGCAAGCACCACAGCCGGTTCAACACCCGTCAAGCCGACTCGCTCATACGGCGGCCGCTGTGTACCCGCGGCGTAGCTCAGGGCCTTGGTACGGCCGCTTGGCAGACCGCCTGCGATTCGAAGGCAACGCTCGGCGGCACGTGGTCGGGCTGCAAGTGCCCCGCCGCGCCAGACGCGGCGGAGTGCGGTACCGCTGGTGCGTCACCCCACCGGGGTGCGAACGTCGGCAGGTGCGCATCGAGTTCCCGGTCATCGCGCCGCGTCATCCGCGCGTCTACGCCGACGGGCCTGCCGATTCCCCACACCGCTACGACGACGGTTCGCTGTGCATGTGGTACCCGAGGGACCCTTTGGACCGTCGCTGGGTGTTCGACGATGGACTGCTGGCACTCTTGGGCCAAGTTGCCGCGCACTTGGTCAAAGAGCACATATGGCGCGCCACCGGCCGCTGGCCGGGCGAAGAAGTGCCTCATGCTGACGACGCCAAGGCTGCGTGACGGTGAGCTCTGCACTGTTGGCCGCTGGCACCGGTATCGGTCGGTGGGAAGCCATCCTGATCGCAGCTGCCGTCTCCGCCTGCGTGGCACTGCTGGGAATTTGGCAGGGCGCCCGAACCGCTCGACAGGACAGACAGCGGCGCCTCTTCGGCGAGGCCTTGGCCGCCGTCATGGAGTATCGCGAGTATCCGTACATTGTGCGTCGCCGAGCGAGCGACAAGGAACGCAGCGACATCTCCCGGGCGCTCTCGGGCGTCCAAGGGTCACTGAACCGCTACATCGCCATCCTGACTATCGAGTCACGGCCCGTCGGCGAGGCGTACGCACTGCTCGTCGAGCAAACCCGTGCCGTGGCGGGACCGCGGATCGCAGAGGGATGGGACCAGCGGCCCCGTGCCGAATGGGCCGACATGCGTGTCAATGACGTCGATCTGTCAGAACTCGAACCAGTCACCCAAGCCTTCATCCGGGCAGCCAGACAGCACTTACGACTATTCCGGGTCCGCATCACGCAGAGACATGCGGTGAACACATTTCGTTCACTCAACTCCACTGGTCTTGGGTTTGAATGATCTACCGCGCTCGCATCTGCACCCGTAGGTCGAACTGCCGCTGCGAACTGAACAGCCTCTCGGTCTCGGATTTTGCAAGACCAACGGCCGCGGTTTACTATCGTGAGGCTTGCCTCTCTGCACGACGCTGAATAGAAGGCTCGGAAATCGGGACACGAAGTCGAACACGACGCATCAACATCCTTGAAAGGATCAACGGCAGGCGGCGGCGGGCAATCGGTCGTCACAATTCGACCGATATCCTCATCCAGGACGGCCAACTATTGTTTGATAGGTGGCCTCATCGCTGAGATCCTTGACGAGCTTGTCTACCCATTCAGGTGTATAGCCATAACCGTCCATGAGCTTGTCGTATATGCAGTAGCGAGGATTTGTCGCCTCGGGTTCCGCAGCGCCTTTTGAAGGCCGTACCTTGAAGTGCTTCCAGCATCTTGTATGGGTATCCATCGTGAATCGAGCATTCAGGCGACTGGTGACCTGTTCGACTACTGCTTTAGGTTTGAACAAGCCGTCGGAGGCAATAGCGATTCGTTTCGGCTTAGTCACGACGGAGGTACGTGGAAGTGCGGCAAGGAGGTCTTTGCTGATCTCGTCTGGCTTGACAAAGGTCACCGCTGTATCTGCACTGCGTTCCCGATTGGCGGTTGTGGGCACGAAGAAGATCCTCATGCAGTAGCGAGTGTCGCCGAGAATATCTTCGGGTACTTGCTCACGTTCTCGATCTAGGAACTCGACGACATCTAGCGGAAGCCGCGCTTGGATACGCTTCAATTCGGGTTCGCGTTGAAACTTGCCGATCTGAAGCGGCAGATAGAGTTCATCGCCGAGGGCAGCTTCCGTACCGAATTCTCGGACGAGAATATCCTCGAAATTGATCAGCATCGACTGTGCATGTCCAGCCGTAGGCGCATCGAGTGCTGGCAGATAGCGATGTGCGATAAGGTTGCGTAGACGCAAGAAGTACTTCAGGTTCTCAGCCGCGGGTGGTGGGATTCGAGCATCGCCAACGAGGCCGATTAGTTCATCTGTATCGCGCACTCGGGGACGGCCATTAACCATCTTGGTCTTGCCTGCTGCGTCTCGGTCGAAGTAATCGATACCGTCGCGATCGAGAATCGCTTGCATCACTGAGTTCCACGCTATGACCATCAGCAGGATGAACTGCTCTGTGCGGTAGCCACTGCTTGGGTCGTTGAACGCCCGAAGGGCTGCCAACGCACTCTCACGAGCCTTGGCGACCAGCAGGTACTCGGCACTCAGCTCGTCGGATTCAGATGGCGAGATGCCGTGGACTCGGAGCATCCGCTCAAGTTCCTCAATGCGTTGCGCCTGACGGGAGCGGCCTTCGGTCGAGATGTCGAGCCACTTCTTGATGTAGGCGGTAAATGCCTTGCCGTGAGAGGTGGGGTTGTTCCAGTACTCGATCTCAAGCGCTGACTTGGGTTCGCCCGCTTGCCAGCGACCGAGCATCTCTTGGGCCACTCGGCGGTGGTCGTCGTCGCTCAGGCTCTCGTTGACAACGCCTGCCACCCTGGCGACCGTATGCGCGAGCGCGCAACGACCCGCGGATGCGTTCGCTGACGCGATTCCCTCCGGGCGAAGCTTCCTCGCCGATCAGCGCCTTCCGAACGTTTCCACCAACGATCCCGACTCTGCTTGGTGGGGCGGCAACGGTGGTTAACCCGCCAAGCGGGCGTCGGTCCACTCCTAAGTTCCTCAGGCCCGAGTTTGACGGGTTGGGGTGGTGGTGGGGTGGGTCGCAGGCTTGTGACCTGCGGTTTTGGGTTCCGGGGCGGTGTCTGGTGACAATAATGTAGGGGCGACATATTGCCGTTCCGGGTGGCGTGGTCGGTGTAGGCTGTTGACATGTTCGTGAAGACGACACGCCGTCGCAGGGGCGACAAGACATATGAGTACCTGTCGTTGGTGGAATCGGTGCGCGACGGCGCGCGCACCGGGCACCGCACGCTTTTGCGGCTGGGCGAAGTGACCGCTTTGCGGGGCTCGGGCCAGCTGGGCCGCATCGTGGCGGCCTTGGAGTCCCATCTCGAACGCGAACGGGTCGACCCGTCGGCGCTCGAGGCCGACAGCGCCCCCGCTGTGGGCGGCGCGGCGTGCGCGTGGGCGGTGTGGCAGCGGCTGGGCCTGGACGGCTGGTTCGCCCGCCTGGGCGCCGATCGGGGCGCGTCACGGCTCGGCGACGCGGTGTTCGCGATGGCCGCGAACCGGCTGGCGGCGCCGTGCTCGAAGCGGCGGCTGGGCGAGTGGGCCGAGCGCGACGTGGCGATGCCCGACGGGTGGCAGCCGCCGTCGCTGGCGCAGCACTACCGGGCCCTGGACGCGGTCGCGCACGCCAAGGACCCCACTGAGGAGTTCTTGTTCGGGCAGTTGTGCGACCTGACGAACATGGACCTGCGGTTCGTGTGCTACGACCTGACCTGGGCCTATCTCGAGAGCGCGCAGGCCCTCTCGGACCGGTTCGGGTCCAAGGCGTTCGGCTATTCCCGCGACCACCGCCCCGACCGGCCCCAGGTCGTGATCGGGTTGTTGTGCACCGGCGACGGGATGCCGATAGCGCACCGCGTGTTCCCCGGCAGCACCAACGACGCAGCGACGCTGCCCGGCATGCTCGACGACCTCCAGTCCCGGTTCGGCGTCGGCCGCATCTGCGTGGTCGCCGACCGGGGGCTGATCACCGCCGACAACGTCGCCGCGGTCGCCGACGCCGGCTTCGACCATGTGCTCGCCACCCGGCTGCGCCGCGACGCAGCCTGCCGCGAAGCGCTCGAGTCGATCGGCGACGACACCCAATGGACAGAACTGCCCGACCACCGATGCCGCGCCGCCGAGACCGTGCTCGCAGACGGCGCCCGAGCCGTTGTCGTCGAGTCAGACGCCCGCGCCCGACGCGACACCGCCCGCACCGCCGAGCTCGCCGCCAGAGCCGAAGCCGAACTGCTCGCGCTCGAAGAACGCGTCCGCGCCGGACGGCTCGCCGACCCCGCCAAGATCGGACGCGCCGCCCAGCGCATCCTGGGATCCAGCGGCGTCGCCCGCCTGTTCGACCTCGAGATCGGCCACGGCAGATTCCTCTACCACCACGACCAGGACGCACGCCTCTACGAGAAACTGCTCGCCGGCCGCTACGTGCTCACCACCAGCCTCGCCCCCCGCCAAGCCGACACCGCCCAAGTGGTCGCCGCCTACCGGCAGCTCACCGACGTCGAAGCCAGATTCCGCACCCTCAAGGACTTCTTGCACCTGCGGCCCATACGCCACTGGACCGAACAACGCGTCCGCGGCCACATCGCCATATGCGTCCACGCCGCCGTCGCAGAAACCCTCATCGCACGCGACCTCGCCCAAGCCGACATCGCCGACCCCGACCAGCCCCACCAGCACCTCACCGCCCCACGAGCACTGCGAGAACTCGACCGCATCCGCCAAGTCCAACTCGCCGCCGACCACAACCGCATCACCCTCACCACCCGACGCAGCCCCCTCCAAGCCCAAATCCTCGCCGCCACCCAAACACCCACCCGCACCTGGGACAAAGCCCAAATCCACTAGCCCCGGCCGCCGCCGACACACAGATGTAGTGGAAACACCAACCCCACGCGACCCCCCTGACCAGCACAAACACAAAACACCCGTCAAACTCGGGTCAGGCGCGGTGGGCACTGCCACGCATTTCGTAGCCCCGCGTCCGAAGTCACCGAATCGAAATCGACATGAGGCTGCTGGTCCGATCAGGCGCGCGTACGCTCGGGCAGCGTGATCGGTAAGCGCTTGGAAGCTCGTCCACTCGACCTGGAGGCGCGCACCGACGCCAAGGTGCTCTCGGGGATCGCAGTGCTGCTCGAGGAACTCGCGGTCGAGCGCGGCCTCGCTTGGTCAGACATCGCGCGCTTGTGCTCCGTGTCGGTGTCCGCAGTACGCGCGTGGCGCTCAGGCGAATCGCCAGCACCGGAACTCCGCCGCTCGCTCGCTCGCTTCGCCGCCTTCCTTGATCTGCTTGAGCAGGCCGGACCAGTAGACGATCCTGCCGGCTGGTTGTTCATGCGCTTGGCGGACGGCTACACGACCACCGCCGCCGATCTGTACGTCGCCGGGAAGGTCGAAGATCTGTTGGAGCACGCTCAGGGCCGCCTGACTCTCCACGAGATGCTCGACCGCTGGGACCCCGAGTGGAGAACAGCGACGCGTTCGGAATGGATGGTCACAACGAACTCCGACGGCGACCGCGTCCTGACACGTCGGCGCTGACCAGTTCAGCATCTCTGCAGTGAGTGACCTGTCCGCGCCCGACGATCCAGAGGACTTGCGGAAGCCCAGAGTCACGGCCCGTCGGCAAGGCGTATGCACTGCTCGTCGAACGAACCCGTGCCGTAGCGGGACCGCTGATCGCCGAAGGGTGGGATCAGCGATCTCGCGCAGCATCGGCTGACATGCGTGTCGGCGACGTCGATCTCTCCGGTCTCGAACCAGTCACCCCGGCCTTTATCCGGGGAGCCGGACAGCACTTGTGGCGTCAGTTCGCGCTGGACTGAAGTACGCGGATTGGCTGCGTCCCGAGGAGGTGCCCGAGGTCGATGCCGGGATCGCTCACGAACGCTGGCGGCTCGCACACCGGATCAGTCTGGAAGTACAGACTCCACGCGGCTTGGCGGACTGCCGCTTCAAGCTGCGGATGAGGATGCTGCCGCTCGGTGAGCATTCCCGCCCAGAACGGCATGAAACACAGGTTCCAGCCAGCGGTGAAGGCGTCGGGATCCCAAGGGTTGCCCCAGATGTGACGGACCCCGAACCCGGATCCCCGCTCGATCGGACGGCCGGTGTACTTCTCCCACGCGCGCTGCGGGTATGAGTTGTCATCAAGCGTGACTGAGCGATCTCGCCACGTAGCCGAATCGCCGCGCCTGCGTCCTGGATAGTGCTCACGGCTGGTTCTGGCCCGCTCCGGGTACCACGGCGTCTTGCGTCGTACTGAATCGGGGTGAGCGAAGAACGAGTACTGAAATGCCGCTCGCACAATGGTGGTGCCGCCCTCCTGCAGCAGTTTCTCCAGAGCATCGATCGGGGCCGGCAGCGGCCCGCGCCACGACTCGATCCACACCTGTGACGATGGCGACTGTGCGGGTGGCTGCTTGGCGGGCGCGGACGACTGTGACGACGGCCGAGGCCGCTCGGTGGATGCCCACTCGCAGAACACCTTCAGGTTGTTCGCGTAGCTCAAGCGCGAACTCGCTGCCAATGTGCCATTGCTGTTTCTGTGAGCTCGACGATCGAGAAATGCGTCGACGAGCGCTTCATCGAACACCGCTGGATTGTGACCGCGCCCCAGCGAGAACTCGATCCAGTCCTCGACGATGCCCCGATACTGAGACTGCGCGCTCGACCCAACCCGCCGCTCGTGTTGCAAGTACTCGACAAACTGCGCGAGACGCTGCGCCCAATCCGTCATGTCGCCCAGATTCATCGGCGCAGATCGTCGCGGAGAGCCGTCACCAAGGCAGCCAGGTCGGCAATCGTCCCATCACGGGCAACCCGCCGGACCGTGTAGCCGAGGGCTTTGTCATCACCGATGTTCTCGCGTGACTGTCGGAGGTACTCCAAGCCAGTCCAGCCATCGACCGAGTTGTCCACGATGAACAGCCCGCTGCCATCGCGGCTCTGCGCCAGATCGCTCACCTCAGCGAACATACCTGTGCCTTGTGACATGACCGGTGCCCGCGTGGCAACGCAGACGGTGAAGTTCTGCGGCGCGTCGGCTGGGGCGTCACTGGGCCAAACGACCGATGCGACTCCGAGCGGAAACCGTGGGTGTGGAGAATCTTGGCGCTAGCCGTCTGTGTGGGGTGTGGGGAGGCGGTAGATCCAGTGGCCGCCTCTTGGGTCGGTCGCGTGGAACAGCAGGTGTTCGCCGGTCTCACTCCACCGCAGGGTCGGCGTGCTGCCTGAACCGATCTCGCCGGGCGCATTCACGGTGACGGTGAAGTTCTCGGTGGCGGTCGGATCTTGCAGCGAGCGGATTGCGGCGGTGGCCAGACCGTCCGACCACTCGCGCATCGCTGCGATTGCCGATCCGTCGGCCGACCACGCGCCGCGGCCGCCCGCAACGCCTGTCAACAACAACGACTCGGACAGGTCGTCGAGCTGCACCATTCTCAGCTCGTCGCCGATGCGGTAGGCGATGGCGCCGCCATCAGGAGACCACGACGGCGCTGACAACCACCCGCCACTGGCCCCAACCACCTGCTCGGCGCCGTCCAACAGATCCACCACGACGATGCGGTGCTCGAAGCGGCTGGTCCCATCGGCCTCAGTCACCCGCATTCGGCGGGCGAACGCAATGCGGCCCTCGTCGGGAGACCAGGTGGGGTCTTGATCCAACACGCTCCCGTGCGTGATCTGAGCAAGGCCCAGACCGTTGGGCAAGATCATGAAGATGTGACTGGCTCGTTCTCCCTCCACGACTGCGCCCTGCGAGAACGCGATCCACTGGCTGTCGGGTGACCACACCGGAGCATTCAGGCCGTACTGGGCAGTGAGGAACGGCTGGTCGCTGGTTCCGTCGCCGTTCGCAACCCACAGGGTGCTGCCCGCCCGGAACACCATGCGCCGGCAGTCGGGCGACCACGACAGGTGGTCGACGCCTTCGGGCTTGGTGCTCGCGAAGCTCAACGGGACCTGGACACGTTGAGCGGGAAGTACTCCCCGGCAGACAGCTGCGGGCGGGCCAGGCTCGTCGAGCCGGACGCGGCTGGGGAGGTACGGCTCGACGCCAGACACCGGGTGCTCCGGTTCGCCGAAGGCCTCCGACAGCTCCGTGTCAGACTCGCTGGCGGACTCGATCGGCTCGTCGCCCGATGCAGGTGGCGCCGAATCCCCCGGTGCCTCGTCATCGGCTGCAGTCGTCACCGGCGCGGCATCCTCGGCGGATGAAACCGCTTCTGCGCTCGTCCCCGGGGCCACTGCCGCAGACTCGACGTCGTCAGCGGCCTCATTCGACCCCAACAGCGAACTGACGACGGCAGCGGCGACTAGCAGCACACCGGCGACGGCCGCGACAAGCCACCATCGCTTTCGAGGCTCATCAGTGCCGCTGCGGCCTGAGCGCTGCACCACCATGCGCGCGACCGTACTTGCAACGGCCCGCGCGCAGCCCGTCAGAGGACGCACGAAGCAGCACATCTAGGGTGGCCCGGTGCCCAAACCGCTGATCGGACTGTCGGGGCGACGCCGCGCCGGCGCTCGCATCCGCGGCTTCCCGCCGGTTTTCGTCGATGTCGAAGTCGATCTGTACATCGCTCACTACGCCCAGGCGGTGCACGCTGCGGGCGCCATCGCGGTGCACGTGCCGCTCGATGCCGACCCGGCCGATGTGGTGCCACGCCTCGACGCGGTGCTGCTCACCGGCGGCGAGGACGTGGCCGCATGCCTGTACGCCGATCGCCTGCACGAGCAGGTGTACGACGGCATCGACCCTTTTGCCGAGCGCGCCGCCGGCTTCGACAACGACACCGTCAGCGCCGTCGACGCAGTTCCGATGCTCGCTCGCAGCGGCGGCGAGCACAGCAACCCGTCCGCCGCCGACCGCGTGCCGCTGCGCGACGCGTTCGAGATCGCACTGCTCGACGCCGCCGTCAGCAGCGGACTGCCGGTGCTGGGCATCTGCCGCGGCCCGCAGCTCATCAACATCGCCGCCGGAGGCACCCTGCACCAGCACCTGCCCGAGCACGCCGCCACCGACGGGCCGCCAGACGCCACGCCCCACACCGTGACCACCGTCGAAGGCAGCCAGCTGCGCGACATGTACGGCCCCGAGGTGGCGGTGAACTCGCTGCACCACCAAGCGGTGGATCAGCTCGGCGACGGCTACATCGCGACAGCGCACTCCCCCGACGGCATCATCGAAGGCATCGAGCACACGGAGCTGCCGATCCTGGCCGTGCAGTGGCACCCCGAACTGATGTCCGGGGCACTCGCCGACCCCTGCTTCAGCTGGCTCGTCGACAACGCCAGCCGCTGATTGCCGCGGCGGCGCCACACCCCGACCCGCAGCCGCCGTCCACGCCTCCGACGCTGGGAGCGTGCTGTCGAGTGTGACCGGGCGAGACGGCCGTCGGCTCAGCCGCCGGGAGCGTCGCCCTCGACGGCGGCGCGCACCCTTGGGATGACATTTCGAGCGAGCCGTTCGAGCGACGAGTTGAACAGCGACGGGGCCACGCCGGGCGAGGCGCCCCAGGTGCATACGTCGGTGAAGCCGTACTGCTGAATGAACCCAGTCAGCTCACCGACGCAGTGGTCCTCGTCGCCGACGATCCAATTCTGGGGAATCGCACCCTTCGACGGGTCGAATGCCGTGAACTCGTCTGGCGTCTCGGCGAAGAACTTGGCGTACACGCCGAGCCGGTAGCGCTCCGCGGCCTTGACGGGATTCCACTCACGCTCGACGTCGTCGGTGACGAACACCGAGCGGATGATGCCCACCCGGTAGTCGCCGGGGTCGCGACCGGTCGAGCGCAGCTCGTCGCGCCACGGGTCCATCACCACCTCGGGCGCACCCTGCGGCAGCAGGTGCGTGTCGAATCGGGCAGCCCGCACCGCCGCGTTGGCGCTCATGCCCGCGATCCACAACGGAGGGCCGCCAGGTTGCACCGGCGCCGGCGTCACCAGCAGGTCGTCGAATCGGTGGCGCTTGCCGTGGAAGCTGAACGGTTCGCCCTTCCACGCCAGTCGCAGGATCTGCACCAACTCCTCGGTAAGCGACACCCGGCGCGACTGAGGGATCCCGAAGCCACGGAACTCATGCGCCGCATAGCCCATGCCGATGCCCAGCTCGATGCGCCCGCCGGAGATGTTGTCGAGAATCGCCAGGTCCTCAGCCAGCCGGATCGGGTGCGCGAAGGGCGCCAGCAGGATGTCGGTGGACAGGCGGATCCTCGACGTGCGAGCGGCGACCGCCCCGGCCACCGGCACGAAGTTCGGCAGGTGGCCGTCATCGAGGAAGTGGTGCTCGGTGAACCACGCCAGGTCGAACCCCAGTTCATCGGCCATCTCGAGCTGGTCGAGCGCCTGCGCGTACATCTCGGGCAGAGGCACATCGCTGCCAGGCGGGCTCCGCAGGTCGTGGACGACCCCGAAACGCAGTGGTTGAGCCATGGCCAGAGACTACGACGGCATCGCAGAGCCAGGTTGAGGGCCCACGCGCTGCACGGCTCGAAAATTTCCTAAGACGCGTTCGACTATGGTGAAGCGCGGGGTTGGGGCATTCATCAGGACGATCCCAAGCTGGGTCGCCACAGCCGGTTCGCCGCCAACCGCCGGCCCGGGCAGGGCCTCGACACGGGGGACATCTCATGGCAGAGGGAACGACGAACGGCGCAGCCAACGGTTCGCACAGTGCGGGGCCATCGGCCGCCGGCACGAACGACTATGAGGTCATCATCATCGGCGCGGGCGTGGCCGGCATCTACCAGATGTACCGACTGGCCGAGCGCGGGGTGCACGCGACCGTGCTCGAGATGGGCAGCGATCTCGGCGGCACCTGGTTCTGGAACCGCTACCCCGGCTGCCGCTTCGACTCGGAGAGCTACACCTACGGCTACTCGTTCTCCGACGAGCTGCTCGAGGAGTGGCACTGGAAGGAACGCTTCTCAGGCCAGCCCGAGAACCTGCGCTATCTGAACTACGTCGCAGACAAGTTCGACCTGCGCAAGTACATGCAGTTCGACTGCACCGTCGAGACTGCGCACTTCGACGACGAGGCGGGCATCTGGCGCCTGCACCTCGGCGACGGCCGCGACCTGAGCTGCCGCTTCCTGCTCACCGCGCTGGGCCTGCTGTCGGCACCCACCTATCCCCGCATCGAGGGCGTCAACGCCGACGGCACCGACGTGTTCGGTGGCCCGTCGTTCCACACCTATCACTGGCCCGCCGATCCGGTCGAGATCAAGGGCAAACGAGTGGCGGTCATCGGCACCGGCGCCACCGGCGTGCAGGCCATCGCCGCCATCGGCGAGCAGGCCGATCACCTCACGGTCTTCCAGCGTCGGCCCAACTGGTGCGCCCCGCTGCACAACAGCGAGATCTCCGACGAGGAGATGGCCGGCATCCGCGCCCGCTACGACGACATCTTCGACAAGTGCGCCCGCACGCCCGGCGGCTTCGAGCACGAACCCGACCGCCGCGGCTTCTGGAACGTGGCGCCCGAAGAGCGCCGCGCCATGTGGGAGAAGCTGTACGGCGAGCCGGGCTTCGGCATCTGGATGGCCAACTTCCGCGAGATCTTCTTCGACGAGGAGGCCAACGCCGAGCTGTCGGCATTCATCGCCGACAAGATCCGCGAGCGGGTCGATGACCCGATCGTGGCCGACAAGCTGATCCCCAAGGATCACGGCTTCGGCGTGCAGCGGGTGCCGCTCGAGACGCGCTACTACGAGACCTACAACCGCCCGAACGTGGACCTGGTGGACATCAAGGAAACGCCGATCACCCGGATCACGCCCACCGGCATCGAGACCACCGAGGGGCACCACGAGTTCGATCTCATCGTGTACGCCACCGGCTTCGATGCCATCACCGGCTCGTTCGACCGGATCGACTTCCAGGGCTCGGGCGGCCTCAAGCTGCGGGAGAAGTGGAAGGACGGTCCGGTCACCTACATCGGGCTGATGGTGAACGGCTTCCCCAACCTGCTGACCATCGCCGGGCCGCAGAGCGGCTCAGCGTCCACCAACTACCCGCGCGGCATCGAGATCGGCGTCGACTGGGTGACCGGAATGCTCGACTTCGTCTGGGAGCACGGCTACACCCGCTTCGAGGCCGACCCCGACGCAGAGACGGAGTGGACCAATCACGTCATGGAGATGTACAGCATGATGCTGATGCGCAAGGCGCAGGGCTGGTTCACCGGCTACAACTCGAACGTGGACGGCCACGAGAAGGGCACCATCCGCTACCTCGTGTACAACGGCGGCGCCCCCAAGTACAAGCGCCGGATCGACGAGATCGCCGATCACGACTACGAGGGCGTGTCGTTCGCGACCGAGCGCACGGCCGTCGGCGCCGGCTGAACCGAAGCAGCACTGAGTACTCTCCGGCCCGGCCGAACCTGAGTCTCGGTTCGGTCCTATTGCGTCGCCCGACCGGCGGGTGACGCCGCAGTCGGAGGTCTCCCCGTCCATGAGCATGCTCGGCACCCGCGTCGAACGGAAGGAAGACCCCGAACTTCTCACCGTCGGCGGCACGTACGTCGATGACGTCGAATGCGAGGGCGCGCTCGTCGCGGTCTTCGTGCGATCGGCGATGGCCCACGCGGATGTCACCGCCGTCCATGTGGACGAGGCCCGTGAGATGCCCGGCGTGGTGGGCGCCTTCACGGCAGCCGATCTCGGGCTCAGCGCCGAGCCGCCCCGGATGCCGATGCTCAACCAGCAGATACTGCGCTCGCCGCTGGCGACTGACCGGGTGCGCTATGTGGGCGAGCCGTTCGCTGTGGTCGTCGCCGACTCGCAGTCTCAAGCGTTCGATGCCGCCGAGCTGGTGTATGCCGACTACGAACCGCTCGATCCGCTGCTCGACACTGCCGAGTCTGCGCGCAACCACCGGCTGCTCTTTCCCGAGGCAGACACCAACACGGTCTTCGCCATCCCGCCGGGCCCCCAGGACGGGCAGGACCCCTTCGACGACTGCGAGGTGGTCGTAGAGCTGGAGTTCTGCAACCCCCGGATGACCGCGGCGCCTATCGAGCCTCGTACTGCCCTCGCCTCCTGGGACTCGAGCGCGCAGCGGCTCACGTACTGGGCCTGCACCCAGTTCCCCCACCAGACCCGCGACACGCTCTCAGCGTTCTGCGGGCTCGAACCCAGCCAGGTGCACGTCATCACGCCTGATGTCGGCGGAGGCTTCGGCGCCAAGAACGCCCAGTACGTCGAGGACTTCGTGGTGGCTCGCCTCACCTGCCGGCTCGAGCGCCCGGTGCGCTGGGCGGAGACACGCTCGGAGGCCATGGTCGGCTTCACGCACGCGCGGGCAATCTCGTACTCGGCACGTCTGGGGGGCACCCGCGACGGCAACGTGACGGCATACGAGGTGGACGCGCTGCAAGACGCCGGCGCCTACCCGATGATCGGGTCGCTGCTACCCATGTTCGTCCGCACCATGGCGTCGGGCGTGTACGACATCGGCAACGTGGCGGTGTCCACCAACTCGGTCACCACGAACACCGCTCCGGTGGGCGCGTACCGGGGCGCCGGGCGCCCTGAGGCAGCGCTGGCGGTCGAGCGGATGATGGACCTGTTCGCGGCCGAGATCGGGATGGACCCCGGCGAGCTGCGCCGCCGCAACTTCATCCCGCCCGATGCGTTCCCGTTCACCACCCCGACCGGCGCCGACATGGATTCGGGCGAGTACGCCAAGGCGCTCGACGCCGTGATGGAGGCTGCGGACTATCCCAGCCTGCGGGCCGAGCAGGAGCGACGCCGCTCGGAGGGCTCAGCGAAGCTGCTCGGGTTGGGCTGGAGCGCGTACGTGGAGATCTCGAACCCGATGGGCGCTCCGGAGTTCGGCAGCGTGGAGGTCCGCGACGACGGATCGGCGCTGGTGCTCACTGGCTCGTCGAACCACGGGCAAGGTCATCACACGGCGTATGCCCAGATTGCCGCGGACCTCACCGGCATCGACTTCGAGATGATCGAGGTGCGCCACGGCGACACAGACGAGATCAAGCGCGGCGGCGGCACCGGCGGCTCCCGCTCGCTGCAGACAGGCGGGGCGGCGGTCTTCGAAGCAGCCGAGGCAGTGGTCGAGCAGGCCAAGCAGGTGGCCGCGGCGATGCTCGAGGCCGATCCCGCCGACATCGTGCTGGACGTCGATGCGGGCACGTTCGCCGTGGTCGGGACACCTGCCCGGTCGCTCGACTGGGTTCAGCTCGCTGCTCATGCCGGCCAATCCGACGGCCACGAGCTGCGAGCCGAGAGCGACTTCCAGCCGCCGGCCGCCACGTTCCCGTTCGGCGTGCAGCTCTCGGTGGTGGAGGTCGACCGCGACACCGGCCAAGTCACCCCGCTCCGGCATGTGACGTGCGACGACGCCGGTGTCATCGTGAACCCGATGATCGTCGAAGGCCAAGTGCACGGCGGCGTGGCGTCGGGAATCGCCCACGCGCTCGGCGAGGTGTTCGTCTACGACGCCGACGGCAACCCCCTCACCGGCAACTTCATGGACTACGCGATCCCCTCGGCCGCCGAGCTGCCGAGCTTCGAGCGGATTCCCCTCGAGACTCCGACCGACCGCAACCCGCTCGGCGCCAAGGGCATCGGGGAGTCGGGAACCATCGGTGCCACGCCAGCCGTCCACAACGCTGTCGTCGATGCGCTGTCGCACCTCGGCGTCCGCCACGTCGAGCTTCCCTGCACCCCCGAACGGGTCTGGCAGCACCTGCGCCACGCCTGACCGTCGGCATTCCCAGCGAGGCTGGCGCGCCGCTGTCTCAGGATTGGCCTGCAGTGTCGATCCGGCTGGCCAGAACGGCGACGATGGCGAACGCGCCCGCCGCCGCAGAGCCGAGGTAGGCCCATGTGGGGCTGAAGGTGAACACGGGCAACCAGATCACCGCACCGAGCGCATGACCGCTGAATCGGAGCG
>JAJDZE010000047.1 GCA_022824805.1 Acidimicrobiia bacterium
GCTGCTACGTGCCGCAGGCCGGTCAGCATCGCCGCGGTGCCAGCGTCGGTGAGTGCGAGCCGCCGTTCGCTCCAGTCGCCGTGCAGGTCGGCCAGACCGCACAGGCGCCACATCCTCAGCGACTCGTGCAGCGACCATGAGGCGTCACGGGTCTGGGGTGCCTGCGGTCAGCGCACTCTCGAGTGCATCCTCGGCGGCTGAGCGTGCCGCAGCCTCAGCCACCCCCATCACCGGACTCCATTCGAAGTCGGCCAGATCAGGCGGCACGATCCCCGAACGCTGCATGGCCTTGTTCAGCGCTGCAATGCCGTCGCTGTCGCGACCGTCGAATGCTGCATGCACAGCCTCCGTTTCGGACGATCGACAGATCGCGGCGTACCGGTGCAGCCCCAGCTCGTCGAACAGCGCCGCAGCACCGCCGGCCAGCCGGCCCATGTAGCCCGCCTCGTCGGTGATGTACTTCGTCGGCACCACATACCACAGCCATTCCTGCAAGCCGGCTTGGCGCAGCAATCCCGGCCCTTCACCCCACGTCAGCCCCTCGAACGCATCACCGGCCCGCCGGGCCAGCGCAGGGTCGCGCGCCGCAATGCGTGCGAGCGCATTGTCCACGTCCCGAGGCGACAGTGCAGCGGGAGCAACGAGATTCCGGGGCAGCGACGTCACCGGGTCATGCTGCCAGCCCAAGGCTGCAATACAGCGCACGCGATTGCGCACCGGACGACAAAAGCTGAGGCGAGACCGACCCACTGCGGGCCTGCCACCTCACGACTTCAGGCCGCATGTCGCCTGATACGCAAGGACGGCCGCCCGAAGGCGGCCGTAGGACGTGGCGTTCGGCCGAGGGCCTAAGCGCCGTTGAGGAAGTACACGGGCACAATACGGCCCGATCCGAGTCCCAGCCAAACCGGTTCGGCACCCGGCCCTGAAGCACCCCAGACAGCGATGCGACACACCGAACAGTGACATGCATGTCCAATCGAACCGCGCGGACGCTGAGTCGACTGACCCGCTACGCTGCGGGCATCTGCTCCCCGCCCGCTGGGCTGCAACTTCGGTTCAGCCCCCGGGCGGGTGTTTCTTGTCATGCGAGCACTCGTACAGATTGACGGCCAAAACCTGCTGCACCTGGCCCGCGTCGCGTGGGCGCCAACACCGCGCCGTCGCAGCTCACCGTACGAATGGCCGAGCTACGACGTGGTGAAGCTCGCGCAAGCTCTCGTTGACGCTCGCACTGGGCGCCAACTCGTGGAGGTGCGCTTCTACACAGGCGTGCCCGAGCGAGCGGCCAACAGGTTCTGGCACGACTTCTGGACCAACAAGCTCCGCCACTTGGCGAATCAGGGCGTTCACGTTTACCGGGGCCGAGTCAGCGCAGGGCGCCAAGAGAAGGGAGTTGATGTCAGCCTCGCCGTGGATCTTGTACAGGCAACCCACGAGCAGCGTTACGACGTCTCCATCATTGTCAGCCAAGACACCGACTTTGGTCCGGCGGTACGGCTGGCCAAGACGGTTGCCCAAGCGCAGCGTCGGCAACTCGTCTTTGAATCTGCGTTTCCCTCCAGCCGCCGCGTGCGATCGTCGAGGGGCGTTCCAGGCACCACATGGCTGCCGATCGACAAGGCGATGTACGACGCTTGCCGCGACCTCCGCGACTACCGATCGCAGCGGCGCTGACGCGTTCGGGCAAGGCACGCCACATCGGAGCCCGTCGAATGATGACCAACATCCATCACGACCCGACGACGTTCGCTGCGGGAACCTGGCGCAGGTGGTCGATGCGGAACCCGTGCCGGCGAGTCTCGACGCTCACGCCCATCGGCAGGTTCGGCAGCCAGTCGACCCCAGGCGCGATCCGGCTCAGCCGCTGCGCTCGCTTGGTGAGCACCTCGTAGGTGTGCTGGGGCGTCTCGCGGATCACCTCGAAGACCTGCGCGATGAATCCCGGCGGCACATCGTCGTGAAAGAGATCGCTCATCGAGCCCACGAACACGAGGCGGGGTGCGCTCCAGCGCCGAGGCACATCGAGCGACGACCGATGCAAGGTGAGCCTGAAGCCCGGCCCGCTCGTCGACGGGTCGCCGTCGTTCTGATACTTCGGCGACCCCATGGCCTTGAGCCGCTTGGCCAGCGTCTGCGCATAGCAGCGGTCGCATCCCGGCGACACCCGATCACAGCCCGTGGTCGGGTTCCACGTCGCCTAGGTCCACTCGATCCCCGACCTGTCAGCCACGCCCCAACCGTAGGGACGGGGTGTCACTGCCCGGAAGCCGTCAGCTTCGTCAGCTCAGGACAATCGATCCGACACGCGCGACGCGCAACAGCTAGGTCGTGTCTACGAATCGGTGCGATGCCTTGCCACGCCAATCCACGTCTTGCCACGCCTGCCGTGCCGAGCCATGCCTAACTTGATCGAGCCGAGCCATGCCTAGCCGTGTCTGCCGCGCCGTGATCGTTGGGTGTGGTGCGGACCAAATCAAATTGTCCAGCCCCACCCCTACGCACCAGCGTAGGGGTGGGGGTCGACAACGCAGCATGATCGGCACGAGTCCGACCGTCGCGTTGACGCTGGCAACCTGCGCCCAGACGCTAAACAGCCCCGGCCGAAGCCGGGGCCGTCGGACCGGGGTTACGCGCCCCGGTGGGGTGCGCTCAGCGTATCGCTATTGATACGCCTGTCAAACACACTCGACACCTAGCCTCGGTATGGCATGTCTGTCGAACGGGTTGTCGCGTACATCGACGGCTTCAACTTCTACCACGGTCTCATGGAGGCCAAGCTCGGATCGTCGCGCTGGCTCGATCTCAGGGCTATGTGCGCCAACCTGCTGAAACCTCATCAACAACTCGTTGGGGTCCGCTACTTCACCACCCGCGTCAGGAACGACCCTACGAAGCAGGCCCGTCAAGGGACCTACATCGAGGCGCTGCAGGCACACGGTGGAGTCGACATCGACTTCGGCCACTTCCTCTCCAAGTCTGCTCAATGCAAGCAATGCGGCTACAAGTGGCAGCGCAACGAGGAGAAGAAGACGGACGTCAACATCGCAGTGCGACTTCTCGACGATGCATACGACGACTTGTTTGATGTCGCGATCGTCATCTCGGGAGACAGTGATCTTGCTCCTCCCATCGAGTCCGTACAACGAAGGCATCCTGCGAAGACCGTCGTGGTGGCATTTCCTCCAAAGCGGCGCTCCGCCGAACTCAGACGAGCGGCCCATGTGGCCTTTCCCATCGGAGACGGCGTCATCCGCAAAAGCCGCCTGCCGGACCCGATCTTCAAAGCGAACGGCCACATGCTGCAGGCACCTCAGGGGTGGTTGCCGACTTAGGGCAGCAACAGCAGGTCAGACGTCCGCTGTTTCGTAGAAGTGCTTGACGATCTCGAAGAACTCGTCGGCGTCGCTGGGGCTGTAGAGCAGCTCGGGGCCTTGGGGGGCGACGCTGGTGAAGGGTGAGTCGTAGACACGCCGCTCTTCGATGGTGCCGTTGTCGGCGAGGTACTCGATGACCATCTGGACGAAGCGGATCTGGTTGGCGCTGTAGCGCTTGTCGTCGAGGAACTTGTCGAACGCTCGCATCGCTGCGGCACGGTCCAGCCCCACCAGCGAGCGAACGAACAGCCCGAAGCTGCCCGCGCGCTTCGACGCCTCGGCGAAGGTGTCGTTGTCGCCGATGCCGGCCCCGACCAACACCCGCTGCAGGGCCTGCATGTCGACCAGCGTCAGCGTCTCGCCGCTGCGAACCTTGGCCACCACGTTGTCGGCCAGGTTCTCCTTCAAGAAATGCTCGGCCTTCCTGCGGAACTGGTCGAACTCGTTGCTGCCTACCGCTCCCCCGGTCCCCGGCAGAACGACCTCCTCTGCCGGGCCGAGCTCGTCGGTGAAGTCGCTGTAGAGCACGTTTTTCTTCGTGCGCTCGATCAGGTGGACGAGGCCGCGGAGATGCTTGCGAGCGTCTTCGAGCATGGGGTAGGTGGCGTCCACCCACCACTCATCGGTCTGGATGGCAGTGATCAAATCCAGCTGCTTGACCACATCAGGAATCGTCGTGCCAAGGTCCTCCAAGGCCGATGCCACAGCGACGATGCGCTTGCGCCGGCGTTCGAACTGTTCCCGCCGCAGGAGGCTCAATTCCGCGTTCAGCATCACGACGTCGAAGCGCTTGGCGTCCTCATCGTCGGCGGCGAGCTGGTCGGGCAGCTTGGCGACCCGGTCGTTCAGCGCCGCGAGGTCCTCAAGCGACACGGCCTCCCACGCAGCCAGCGAGCTGAACCGCTCGACGAGCTCCAAGTGAGGCCGCACCAAGAAGTTGTTCGGGTTCATCGACGCGACCGCATCGTGCAGAGTCGCGGCAACCTCGGCCCGTTCATCGCCGTACGCCTCGATGGAGCCGAGCGCGTGCAGCAGCTCCAGCCGGGTGCTGAACAGCATCTCGCCGAGCGACTTCACGCCCGTCTTGTCGGCCGGCACCAGCTCCTGGCTGAAGTACTCCAGGTTCTGGCAGAAGTCGAACACCTTGAACTCGGTCTTGTGGTCGCCAGGCCCGAACAGGTCCGCGCACAGCCGAGTCCCCCGCCCCAGCATCTGCCAGAACTTGGTCTTCGACCGCACCAGCTTGAAGTACACGAGGTTGACCACCTCGGGCACGTCGATGCCGGTGTCGAGCATGTCCACGCTGATCGCGATGTGCGGCGGCTTGGCCTTGTTGGAGAAGGCGTCGATCAGGCTCTGGCCGTAGGAGACCTGATGGGTGATGACCCGGGCGAAACCGCCGGCCTCGAGCGCCGGATAGTTGGCGTCGAAGCGCTCCTTGATGAAGTCGGCGTGGCGCTGGTTCTTGGCGAAGACGATCGTCTTGCCCAGCCGGTCGCCGCCGGCCACCTTGATGCCATCGGTCATCAGGTGCCTCAGCACCCGGTCGACGGTGTCCTTGTTGAACAGCCACTTGTTGAGCTCGGCAGCGTCGACCTCCTCGGGCGGGTCGAGCGGGTTGCCCTCGTCGTCGGCGCCCCAGTCGAGCTCGTCCCAGTCGTCCTTCTCGTCCTCGCTCAGGTCGTCGTACTTGATGCCCTCGCGCACGAACTTCAACGGCACCGACACGCCCCGCGGCGGCACCAGGTAGCCGTCCTTGATGGCGTCATCCAGCGGGTACGCATCGGTGGGCACGCCGGTCTCGAGGTCGAACAGGTCGTAGGTGTTCTTGTCCACCTCGTCGGTGGGGGTCGCCGTCAGGCCCACCAGCAGCGAGTCGAAGTAGTCGAAGATGCCCCGGTACTTGCGGTACACCGACCGGTGCGCTTCGTCGATCACCACCAAATCGAAGTGCCCCGCACCGAACCGGCGGGTCCCGTCGGGGCGGTACTCGTCGATCTTGCCGACCATCGTCTGGTAGGTCGACACGTACACCCGGCCGTCCTCGTTGCCCTCGGTCACCAAGTTCACCGGCGCCGAATCGGGCAGATGCGTCTTGAATGCGTTCACCGCCTGGTTCACCAGCGCAGTGCGATCGGCGAGGAACAGCACTCGCTTGGCCCAGCCGGCGCGCATCAGCAGATCCACGAGTGCGATCACGGTGCGGGTCTTGCACGCACCGGTGGCCATGACGCGCGCGTCAGAGGTCGGCCGTCGTGAGGCGCGGGTCGCAGTAACGCGCGATGCTGTCGCGCCATGACGACACGGCCAGCCGCTCTGGAGCGAGCCCAAGAACGGGTGCAGACGATTCAAGAATCAAACACCACAATCTACGATCCGGTGTTAACAACACACCCTGATCTGTTCATGCCCGATCTTGAGCTTGAGATCCTGCTCCACACTTGTTTGCTCGGCGCCGAGCTCACGGGTCCCATCCGGAGTCGATCGAAGACAGCAAAGAGCATCGTTACGGAGGCGCTTGGCTATCCAGTCCCGAAAACGTTCTCAAGAACGGAACCTCGTTTTCCAGGTCAGAACCTTGACGTTCACGTTCAAACAAACGACAACTTGCAAATCTGGAATCAGGACATCTCGCCCGAGAGACGTTATGTGCTCATTCGTCCAAACGGCGAAGGGATTGTCCGCGCAGTCAAGGTTGTCCGCGGCCAGCAGCTTGCACAATGGGATAGCACCGGCACGTTGACATCCAAGTATCAGGCCCGGCGACTGGGCGGGTCCACCGGCTCCCGGTTGGTCAGCCGCCTCGACACTGATCGACTGTTGCAGGCATTGCAACCCTGTGTCGTGCCCGAGCAAATTCTCAGCATGCAAAGCTCGGGCGAGTCACCGACACCGCAGCAAGTTCTCACGATCGCCGAGATATATGGACGGACGCTAGAACTCGTGGGCACGCGGTTGCCCGCTGTCGCGGCCGAGCAGGACCGAGTTCGAGGGGAACAGTTGCAGGAAGCAGTAGCAATGGCCCTCGGATTGGCTCGTCATGACAATCAGAGCGGTTGGCCAGACATTGTATCTCAGGCGCTTGAGGTCAAATTGCAGACGTCACCAACAGTCGACTTGGGACTGGTGCTTCCCAGCGACATCGATGCAGCGCCAGCACTTGGCCCGACCCTGCGGCATTGCGATGCGCGTTACTTGATTGCGTATGGCAAGATAGAAGCCTCGGGTGAAACCAAAATTGCAGAGATAGTGGTCACCACTGGTGAGGATTTCTTCACCGAGTTTGTCCAGTTTGGCGGACTGGTGAAGAACTCAAAGCGACAGCTTCGCCTACCGCCCGACCTGTTCAACGCCTAGAGATGACCAAATGAGTGTGTCGAGGGCTTCGTGATCATTAGCGTTCCTCAGGGCGCGAATCTTGGCGGCTAGCGCGGGCGTCGGCTTCGGAATCGGCAGACGTTCCATATACTGTGTCTGGAATCGTCGACGCCCAGCGTAGAGAAAATTACCGCACACGCTGTCATAAAACCACGTACAGAACGACGAGTTACCGACAGCGGCGACAATTTCCGCAACATCGGCGTCGTCAATAACGATCCAGTAGCAATCACCGTTGACTATCGCACCAGTAGCGTCAATAGCGAACCGTGGCTTGTCAGAAATGTCAGGGAAGACAACCTTTCGGCGTGACCACAACGTTGGCTTCTGCGGTACCCAAATCTCGTACCACTCGCGCCCGGAGTCAATGAGATAGTCACGCCTCATCAACCTATCGCGATGCTGCTCGACATACTTGGCTGCACGCGGATAGGCGTCAAGTCGGATCGGTTTAGCGCGCTCGCTCTCCGTCTCGTAGGGATAGAAGATGCGCCGCGGGCCGGGCAAGGCATGCCAAGGTTCGATGTCGCGGTGCGTTAGCAGCGGACGGATCAGTTCGTCCTCCGGACACAACGTCTCGGGGAGCTCGGCCCAATCCGAACGGATAAAGATCGGATCCGCAGTGGTCTTCACACCTACCCGGATCTTGCCAAGTGCCCCAAGTTCCGTGTACTGAGAGCGCCGAACAGTGTCCAGTCTCGATCTCGTCTCGGCATCGGTTGGGTTCCAAGGATGCTGAGGTTCACAATTGCGGTCGAGCAGACCTTCTCGAATGACGAATCTTCGTCCCGAGTCCTCGATGACGCCGGAAGTCCCAGCGTTCAGCGCATCGAGCACGGTACTAGGTTGCGAACTGGAGGCCGACTCTTCCGGCCTCAGCTCATACACAGAGCGAAAGCAAACCGGCGGAGAAGGAGCACCGCTTCGGCGCGCCCGCGTCCCCGACACGATGACGGGCAGCACGGCTGCATCAAAGAGCTTCGTGTCGCCCAGATCGACGATTTCGCGCAGGTCGAATTTGCTCAGCAGCAGGCGGCGCATCGAACCGCCGGCGCGGTTGGTGAGAAACTTGTTGGAGCACAGCAGCCCGAGCGCACCCCCCGGCGCCAGCGACTCGATCATCGCTGCCGCAAAGACCTGATACAGATCAACTCTGCCGCTCAAGCCATAGCGCTTCGCCAGGCTCTTGGCGAGTCCCGACCCCAAGGTTTGAGTCCGCACGTAGGGCGGGTTCGAAATCACGAGGTCGTACTCAGAACATGTGACAGGCCCATGTGTGTCGAACAGTTCGCCGGATGGGGGCCGACCGCACGCTTCGGCGATGAAATCACCCACGTGGAGTTGAGCCCTGGACAGCCCGTTGAGCCTCTGCGCCGCTCGGTCCACGGCCGTGGGGTCGATGTCCCACCCGGCGACGGCCTCAACATGCAGCCCTCGAAGCTTCGCCTCGGCCATGGCAGCGACAAGCAACTCACCGTCACCGCAGGCCGGGTCAAGGATGCGAACCGATTCCGCTTCCCCAAGGGCGTCGAATGCCTGGGACGCGAGGAAGCGTGCGAGGCGCGGAGGCGTGTACACAACGCCACCGGCCTTGGTGGGATCGGCACGATGCCGATCCGTGCGAGTCAGCGCCATCGTCTCGCGAGCACCGACGAGAGCATCTGGACGAGACAGCCGAGTCATGCAGAAGCGAGCCTATGTCCGCCGATACCTGGTCATCTGGACCCTGCCATACGTGACGTCCGATACCTCTGGGCCGGTGGTGGTGATCTTCGAACGCACGTACATGAAAGCGTCGCCCCCGGGTGTCGCGATCCCGCATCTCGATCGAATCGAGCCCGTCCACCGCCTTCTGCGGCAGGGCCGGCGTGAGGATCCTGAGTCGTGCTTCACACACTTGCTGGGCGTTGCTGCTCTCGCCGGCTCGCCGCTGCAGGAACGGGAACACGTAGTTCTCGATGATGTCGAACATCTTCGCGGCAGGCGGGGTGCGCTCCAGCGCCGAGGCACATCGAGCGACGACCGCTGCAAGGTGAGCCTGAAGCCCGGCCCGCTCGTCGGCGGGTCGCCGTCGTTCTGGTGCTTCGGCGACCCCATCGCCTTGAGCCGCTTGGCCAGCGTCTGCGCATAGCAGCGATCGCAGCCCGGCGGCACCCGATCGCAGCCCGTGATCACGTTCCAGGTCGCCTCGGCCCACTCGATCCCCGACCTGTCAGCCACGCCTCAACCGTACGGACGGGCTGTGGCAGCAACGGACCACCAGCGGGATTTGCGACTCGGTCACGATCCCGCGAGGCTGCGAGTATGGACGACGAAGGCGATCTTGACCCAGAACGGCTTGCCGAGCTCGGAATGAGCGATATAGATGGTTTAGAGGGTTACCTAACCCCGATTATTCATGAGAATTGGGGTGGCGGGGTTTTCGCGTCCGCGGAAAAGCCTTTCTGACCTGCGACGATGTGTGTTGTGGAGGCACACGTCGTGCAGATCGGAAAGGCATCTCCGTGGTGAAGCTTAGAAGCG
>JAJDZE010000159.1 GCA_022824805.1 Acidimicrobiia bacterium
CGACGGTGACACCGCCGCGATCGAGTGGGTGATGACCGGCACCCGTGCCGCAGGCCCGGACGGCGACGAGGCGCGCTTTGCGGTGCGCGGCAGCGAGCACTACGACTTCGGCACCGAAGGCGAGACCGCGGAGCGGCTGATCAGCGAGATCCGCCAGTACTGGACGTTCGATCCCAGTGATCCAGGAAGCCAACTGGTCGACTACCCCTACGGCGAGCCCGGCCGGCTCGGCAGTTGAGCGACCGATGGCATCAGGGTCGACCGAAGGCGACGCCGCCGCCGCCGGGCGCGACGGCCTGCATCTGATCTATCCCGATCCGCAATTGGCCGAACGGAGCACTGCTGCTGGCGCGCTGCGGCGCTTGGCACACGCGTTCGTGCGTCATCGCACCGACCCTGAGACCCTGGCGCAGATCGCTGCGTGGGCGGACGCGACCGCACAGCAGCTCGAAGCGGCATCTCCGCCGGTCACCCGCCCCGAGGACTACTTCGCGCGCCGGTACATCGATCCTCCGCCGCCCGACGGCGCCGAGGTGATGGCCTTCAGCGACCGCGCCTTCAGTGGTCCGGCCAATCCCACCGCGATGGAAGTCGACATGCGCTGTGACGGCGACGGGGTCCGCGCCACGGTGACCTTCGGCGCGGCGTTCGAGAGCGCTCCGGGACGTGCACACGGCGGCTCGGTGTGCGCCGTGGTCGACGACGTACTCGGCTACCTCATGGTGTGCCTGGGCATCGCCGCCTACACCGCACGCCTGGAGATCGACTACCGGGGAGGCGTACCGATCGACGAGCCGGTGGTCTTCTCCGGGCGCGAAACCCGGCGTGAGGGGCGCAAGTCGCACGTGGAGCTCACCGTGCACGCAGCCAGCGCAGCACCCGGCGCACCCCCGCTCATCGAGGCCACCGGCCTGTTCGTGATCGTCACCGCAGACCGGCTTGCCGCAGAATGAGCTGGCCCAGCGGCTCGCCCACATGAGCCCGGCCGGACGGCAGCTCGCCCTCAGCAGCCTCAACGTCCCAGACCATGACGTCATTGTCGAGCGTGTACAGCAAGAACCGGCTGTCCGGCGCCCACGCCATGTGTCCGAGGTCGACGCCGATCTCGGGCGAGTGACGGCCCCAGTCTTCGGCGAGGTCCACCACCACGACTCCCGCTGGGGTGCCGTTGCCGTGCAGGAGCCGTAGCGCGATGCGATTGCCGTCCGGCGACATCAGCCCTTGCTCGCTCCAACGGTCCGGCGACGACGCCTGCAGCTCGGCAGGCAGCTCCACTCGCCGCTCCGAGATCACCCCGGTGGCGATCGGGTAGCCCTCGCAGAACGTCGAGCAGTCCTGCGCCAGCTCGGCTTGGTCATCGCGCTCGCCGAATCGGCCCGACGCCTCTGCGCAGATCTCCTCGCACCAGTCGTCGCGACGGTCGGGGCCCACTGTGGCGCTGAAGGAAGTGTCGGTGATCTGACAGCCGTATTCCTCGCACTGCAGCCGCACGACATGACCGTCGCCTACTGCAAGCACCCGGCCGGCGCCCAGCTGCAGTGCCGCGTTTCGCCCGTCGAGCGCCATGACGCTGCCTGCCATCGACACGACGACGTGGTCGCCGAGCGCGCCGTGCACGACCGCCTCGTTGGGCATCTGTACCGCCGACCGGAACACGCCGTCGGGGCCGACAACCCGAGCGAACAGATGCTCAGTGCCTCGGACCACCCCGACGATGCCCGGCGGGCTGTAGGCGGGCAGCACCTCGGTCACGTCTTCGGCGATGACTACGGTGTCGCCGCTGCCGATGTCCACGCGCAGCACGTCGCGCTTGATGCCCACCACAAGCGCCCCGTCGAGATCGACGAGCGTGTGCGCCAAGCCGGGCAATGGCACGTACCGGGCCTCTCCGGTCAGCAGATCGAGCTGGTACAGAAAACCGCGGACGTTGCCGGTCGGGTCGCCGGCGAGCGTGGCGATCATCTCGGCGGCGGGACGTGCAGGCGGCAGCTCACCGACGGCTGCGTCGAGCGCAGTCGGCGGCGGCAGCGTCGTGCGCGGCGGCTGCACCGACGCCGCGGTGGTCGTGGTGGGCGGGGGTTCGGTTGTGGTGGTCACAGGCGTCAGTGCCGCATCGGGCTCGCCGTCGCTGCGCACCCACGCCACGACCAGCGCAGCCACGGCCAACGCCGCCGCAAGGCTTGCGAACACGGCCAAGCGCGGCGCCGACGACGGCCGCCGTTCCACCACCGTCTCCTGCACACTGGCGAAGTCGGCGCCGCCCTCCGGCAGAATCTCAAGGCCCTGCGGCGACTCCGGACCCTGGGGCGGTTCGGTCATGCTCACCGCTTCACATTCTGTGCCGCCCGCTGGGCCTGCGTGCCCCGACGGCCTCGAGCAACGTACTTCGCGCTACCAAGACGTGGCGTTCTGGGGAAGTTCCCGGAAGGGCGTGGCCGGATCGGGGCCGGGCTCCCTAGGCAGGCCCAGCACCCGCTCGCCGAGGATGTTCCGCTGGATCTCGTCGGTGCCGCCGTAGATCGACGGCGCCGGCGAGAAGACCGCCATCTCCTGCAGCACGCCGCTTGTTGTCGCGTCATCGCCCCACAGGGTCATGTCCGCGCCGAGGATGGTGCTCGCGAGCGACCGGGCGCGGCGCAGCGCCGCTGTCATGCGCAGCTTCGCCAGGTTGCCCTCGCCGCCGGTGCGCTGGGACTTCTGGCGGCTGCGCATGGCCGACAACCGCATCACCTCGAGATCGGTGTGCAGCGCCGCAAGCTCTTGGCGGACGACCGGGTCGCCGCCGCGACCGCGGGTGCGAGCCTGCGCGCTGAGCTGGTTGAACGTGCCAGGGCCCACTCCCCCGGCTGCGAGCGGGAGCCGCTTGCCGAGAAACGTGCCGGCCGCCTGGTCGAGGTGGCCCGCGATAGAGCCAGGATGTGCCGCTGCGAACGCGAGCCCGTGGCTGCCGCCGATACCTGCGCGCTCGACCATGAGCGTGGTGTTGGTCACACGCCAGCCGTCGTTCAGCTCGCCGATGACATTTGCGTGGGGCACCCGGGCTCCGTCGATGAACACCTCGTTGAACAGCGACCGGCCGGTCATCTCGCGCAGCGGTCGAACCTCCACGCCGTCCTGATCCATCTCGAAAGCGAACCAGGTGAGGCCCCGGTGCTTGGGCGCCTCGGGGTCGGTGCGCGCGACGAGCATGCCCAAGTCGGCATGGGCGCCTTCGGAGGTCCACACTTTCTGCCCGGTCACGATCCACTCGTCGCCGTCGCGGACGGCCTTGGTCTGCAGACCGGCGAGGTCGCTGCCCGCTCCGGGCTCTGAGAAGAGCTGGCACCACGAATCGGTGCCGTTCAGAATGGCCGGCACGAAGCGCCCGATCTGTTCGGGAGTGCCGTGCTCGAGGACGGTGGGCGCCGCCAGCAGCATGCCCAGCCCTGCCGGTGCCCCGATGGCGCCGGCGGCACGCATCGCTTCGACCAGTACCCGCGTCTCGCTGCGACCCCAGCCCCGGCCGTGCGGCTCGGGCAGCGTCGGGTTCGACAGCTGGGCGGCAGCAAGCCGCTGCCACCATTCCTGCACGCTGGCTTGGGGATCCCAGTTGTCCGCGAGCCAGGCGTCGAGCTCGGACCTGAGCTCGTCACCCGACGTTGCGCTCACAGTTGCCTGCCGCTCGCTCATGGCGGCGAACCCTACCGTTGACCCCTGCTCACGCTTCGGTCGCTCACCGCAGCTTGCATCATGCGTCGGTCGCAACGCGGCGCTTGCATCACGCTTCGGTCGCAAAGCGGAGGAAGATCGCCGTCGTCGGGGCGAAGAAGAGCCGCCAGGCCTGCAGGATCCCTCCGTTGGGGCCGCAGATCAGGCGCGTCTCGGTGTCGGCCGGCAGCTCCACGACCACTCTGGGGCTGAAGATCCACAGCAGTTGCAGGCGCAGCGTGTAGCTGCCCGGACGCAGTACGAAGTGCTCGGTCTGGTCGTCGCGGATCTGGCCGACTCGCTGGTTCTCAATGAGAACCTGGTAGCTGCGGATCGTGTCCCGGTAGTGATGGATGCGCTCGAGCACGAGTTCGGCGGTCGCCCCTTCCGGCGCGTCGGTCGCAGCGTCGGTTGCGCCGTCGTCATCGACGACCTCTGGCATGCCCAAGGGCGTGCGCGGGGCCTTGGCGTTGTGGTCGGCCATGCCGCGCCGCATTCGATCCCATACCGAACGGCGCTCCTGCTCAGCCATCGGCCCTCCCGGCGGGCGGCGCAGCGGCAAACGCACCGCCGCGCCCAGCCGGCCGCCCGCCTTCGGGGGCAAGCATCGCCTCGACGACGACGGCAACGCCATCGTCCTCGTTGCTCGGTGCGATGCGGTCGGCCGCATCGCGGACCGAGTCGGGAGCATTGGACATCGCAACCGCCTGACCCGCCCAGCGCAGCATGTCGATGTCGTTCAGCCCGTCCCCGAATGCCAGCACCTCTGCGGCGTCGAAGCCGTAGCGCCGGCAGATGATCTCCAGCCCCGCCGACTTGCTCACCCCCGCCGCGGCGATCTCTGCCATGTCCAAGCCGGACGGGCGAATCTCGGTACCGAGCGGCATGTCAGGCGCCAGTTCGTCGATGATCGTCAGGGTGTCGACGCTCGGCGCATGCACCAGCCACGTCAGGACCGGCCCGTCGACAGCGCTGAGTGCATCGTCGACGCGTTCAACGCTGATGTCTGCGAGCAGGTCGACGGGCATGGCGGGAGCGAACCGGTGCTCCCACACGTGCCGGCCGTCGGCCAAGTCGAGCCCGAGGCGGACATCGGGCACCAGCTTGCGGGCAATCTCCGCCGCCTCGATGGCCTCGATATGCGTCATCGCGCGATCGGCGATCTGCTCGCCCGCGACGGCGTCCATCACCACCGCACCATTGAGGCAGACCGCGTACGACACGCCCGACGCCTGGCGCACGACCGACTGAGCCTGCGGCCACGGGCGGCCGGTGGCCAAGGCGGTGATGACGCCCGCCTCGGCAAGCGCACGCAGCGCCGAAGCAGTCCGCTCGGTGAGCACGCCTCGGCGGTTGATCAGCGTGCCGTCGACATCGAACGCTGCCAGCCGCGGCAAGCCGGCTCGCGCCATCGACGCTCTGCCTCCGGCCGTCGTGTTCATGCTCTGCACCGTAGAGGGCCGGTGTGACACTCGGCGTGCCTGTTTCGACCCGGTCATCGCCCGCCGTTGTTCCCAAGCCCCCATGTGACGACGCTCACAGGCCGCTCGGGTCCGGGGCTCAGCCTTCCCGGGCTCAGTCGAGGTAGGCCGCCGTGGCGGTGGCGGTCTGCAGCAGCCGGTCGGTGTCGCCGGCAGTCTCGAAGATCCGGGTGCGGGTCGTTACCAGATGACCGGTGCTCGCAAGCACTTCGCCGTCGACGCGAAACGGACCGCCTCGGCCCGGCGCCAAGTAATGCACGTCGGCGAACACGCAGCGTGATGCGCGCTCGTCGCCGGCCGCCATGCCGGCAAGGTGATTCGCCATGACCTCCGCCACGACGATCGACGCGCCCCCTTGCAGCGAGCCGAACGAATTGCGGATGCGGTCGTGCATCGGCAGCTCGATGCTCGGCTTCCCGGGAACTGGGGTGATCCGCAGGTAGTCGTCCAGCGCAGGCCGAGGGTCGAGCTCATGGTCCTCCCGGTAGTCCACCGTGTTCTCGCGCGCTGCGGAATCGACCACCGGCGTGTCGCCACGCCGGGGAAGGCGGGCGTAGGTGCACGTCGAGCGGGCAACCTCGGTTCCCGCTTCATCGGTCACCGAGGTCTCGGTGACCACTTGGTTCCGCCCGACTCGCAGCGGGGTACACCGAGCGGTCACCACCTCGCCCTCCGCGCGGGCGGCCAGCACCGTCGACAGGTGCAGCGTGGCCGACCAGTCGGGCGTCACCTGCAGCACGGCGTGATGCCCCGCCACAGAGTCCACCAGCGTGGCAACAGCGCCGAGCCGCAGCCAGCCCCCCTGGGCCAGCGGGCCGTCTGCCAGATCGTCGAGGATCGGCATGGTCGCCGTCAGCGTGCCGTCACCTGTCATCTGGTGGCTGAGACGCAGGTGCCGCAGGATGTGGTTCTGCGGTGGGTAGCGAGCGGGTCGGCTCGCCGAAGGGCCGGCAGCCGTCGCATCCGCGGTGCGTTCAGGGTCGCCTGCCGACCCGTCTGCTGGCATTGAATCGGCTGCATTCATGCGGCACGCTCGTCTGCCAAGCGGCACAGGGCATCCCAGAGCTTCCCGGTGGCATCGGCCAACTCGTCGCTCCCGCCGCCGTTTGCGATGACGAAGTTGGACACCTCGCGCCGCTGTTCATCTGTTGCCTGGGACGCCAGTCGCGCCTTGGCATCGTCGGAGGTCATGCCGCGCTCGATGAGCCGCTCCAGCCGTATGTCGGGCGGCGCCTCGACAGAGACCACGATCTCGTAGGGGAAGCGGGTGTTGCGGCCCAGCGTGCTCTCGGTGAGCACGGCCATGTCGAGCACAACGACATCGGTTGTGCCGGCCGCCCCGATGGACTCGATTCGTTCGTCGAGGAGCTCGTTGATCGCCGGATGACTGATCTCGTTCAGAGCAGTGAGCTCGTCAGGATCGTTGAACACGATCGATGCGAGCGCGGGACGGTCGATGCCGCCATCGGGACCTGCCAGATCGCTGCCGAATCGCTTGAGCACAGCCTGTACCGCCGAACCGCCGGGAGCGATGATCTCGCGGCCCAGGGCATCGACATCCACCACCGCCGCTCCGTGGGAGGCGAGCAGCCCGGCCACAGTGCTCTTCCCGGCGCCGATGCCGCCTGTCAGCCCGACGATCAGCACGGCGCCCCGGGGCCGCGACCCAACGCAGTGCTTCGGGTGCGCTTCGGCACGGCACCCACAGCCACACCCATCAAGACCGCGCTCTGGGGCGCACCCGTCAGCACCGTGCTCAAGCGGCGCGGCGGCTTTCGGCGTCGGTCGGCGGACCGGCGAATGCCTGGGCGATGTCCATCCACCCTGTCGCCAGCGGGCCGGTGACCGACAACCCGGTTTCGGTGTGGTGTCGCCGCTGGGTGACCGCGAGGCAGAACTCGTAGGCGTCGCCGCTCACTGCGTCGGCCGCATCTTCGGGACCCCACGTCCACACGTCTCCGCTCGGGGCGTCCAGCTCTACCCGTACCGGGCCGTCAGGCACCTCAAGGCCCCGGTTCGCGTAGCTCCAGCCGCGCGTGCTCACCCCGATGTGGGCTACATGGCGCAGCCGATCGGTGCGTGGCAGCTCCCGGCCGTGGGTGTCGGCCACGTCATGCCCGTGCGACCAGGTCTCCATGAGCCGGGCGGTCACGAACGACAGGGCCCCCATGGACGGACCGAACCAGGGAATCCGGTCCTTGGGATCGAGCGGGCGCACGGCATCCAGCATCTTGGTGCGCTCGGCACAGAGCCAGTCCCAGATCTCGGTTCCGGACATGGAGGCGAAGTCGAAACCGGCTGCGGTGTGCAGATCCATCTCGCCACGCGCCGCAGACGCCTTGAAGCCGTCGAAGTGCTCGGGATCGACCACGGCCACCGTTGCCACCCAGTCGGTCATGCCCAGGTGCACCATCGTCTCGCGGCTGTCCCAGCCCTCTGCGGGCGTGGGCAGGCGCCACTGCTCCTCACTGAGGTCACCGACCACGTCGCCGAGCGCGTCGTTCTCTGCCTGAAGGTCGTCGCAGATGCCGTCCATGCGCGGCGACCCTACCCGCGTCCCTCGCGCTGTGTCAGCTTGCGCGCGCCCGCATCCGGCACGGCGCTCTTGTGACGATTGCGGTTGCCGGATGGTCGGATCGATGCGCGCCACTGCCCTTGGGTAGCTTGCGCTCGATGGCCAGCGCACCCGATTCCCGCAGTCCGAGCGACACCGATGCCGTGCTGTGGCGGCCCAATGATCAGCGGCGGCGCTCAACGCAGCTCTGGCAGTTCGCCGAACAGGTGGGAATCGGGCTCGACCGGAACACGTACGTAGATCTGCATGCTTGGTCTGTGCGGCATCCGGGATTGTTCTGGCGAGCCGTGTGGGACTTCTGCGGCGGCATCGGCGAGCTCGGCCCGCAATTCGTCGCAACTACGGCGCGGCACGGCAGCAGCTCGGCCGATGGGGTTGACACTCCGGGCGGGGCCACCCCGGTCGCGGGCACCGGATCGACGCCCGGTCCTGGTCTGGAGTTCTTCGCCGGCTCCAGCCTGAACATCGCCGAGCATTACCTGCGGCCCGCCGGCGCGGGCGGGCCACAAGCCGACGAGACGGCCCTGGTGTTCATCGGCGAAGACATGGCGCATCTGACCATGACGCACGGCGAGCTGCGGGCCCAGGTGGCAGCGTGCCAGCGGGCGCTGGCGGCCGACGGCGTCAGGCCGGGCGACCGGGTCGCCACCATGCTGCCCAACGGCCCGGCGGCGCTCATCGTGTTCCTGGCCACGGCGTCGCTGGGGGCCGTGTACTCATCGGTCAGCCCAGACTTCGGGCTCGACGGCGCGCTCGACCGCTTCGGCCAGATCGCGCCGACGGTGCTCGTGGCGGTCGACGGCTACTTCTACAACGGCGTCCACTACCGCACTGCTGCCAAGGCGGCCGAAGTGGCCTCCGGTCTGGCCGACGCAGGCACGCCGCTGCGCCGCCTGGTTCTCGCTCCCTACGAACTGTGGGGCGACATCGACAGCGGAGATGTCGCGAGCCGAGATGTCGACAGCCCAGCCGCTGACAGTCCGGGTGTCGAGCGGGCAGGCATCGACCCGGCAACTGCCACCGGCTGGTCGGCATGGCTCGAGCCCTTCGGGGCCGCGACCGGCGACGACCTGACGTTCGAACGGCTCGGATTCGACCAGCCGGTGTACATCCTCTACTCGTCGGGCACCACCGGAAAGCCGAAGTGCATCGTGCATCGGGCCGGCGGAGCACTGCTCAAGCTGTGGAGCGAGCAGCGGCTGCACTTCGACGTCCGCCCCGGTGATCGCGTCATGTACTTCACCACCACCGGCTGGATGATGTGGAACTGGCTCGTCGCCGGGCTGGCGAGCGGAGCATCGCTGGTGCTGTACGACGGGTCGCCGTTCCACCCGAGTCCGGCGCGGCTGTTCGACATGGCCGATGACTGGGGCGTCACGCTGTTCGGCGTCAGCGCCAAGTTCATCGAGGGCGCGATGAAGGCAGGGCTGCGGCCCGCGCAGACCCATGCGCTCGACACCGTGCGCACGATCTCCTCCACCGGTTCTCCCCTGGCGCCCGAGGGTTTCGACTGGGTGTACTCACAGGTGAAGGCCGACGTGCACCTGGCCTCGTTCTCCGGGGGCACCGACATCTGCGGCGGCTTCGTGATCGGCGACCCCACGGGCCCGGTCCGCCGCGGCGAGATCCAGGCGGCTGCGCTCGGCCTCGATGTCGGCGTGGCCGATGCCGACGGCGCACCGCTCGGCGCCGGCATGCGGGGCGAACTGGTGTGTCGCAACGCCTTCGTGTCCATGCCGCTGCGTTTCTGGGACGACCCGGGCGACGCGCGCTACCGATCTGCGTACTTCGAGCGCTTCGAAGGCGTGTGGCATCACGGAGACTTCGCCGAATGGACGCCCGCCGGCGGCATGATCATCAGCGGGCGATCTGACGCCACGCTGAATCCCGGCGGGGTGCGCATCGGTACCGCGGAGATCTACCGCCAAGTCGACCAGATCGACGAGGTGCTCGAGAGCGTGGTGATCGGCCAGCGAGTGCCTGCCGGCGGCGATGCGGCGGCGGGCAGCGACACCCGGGTGGTGCTGTTCGTGAGGCTGCGCGAGGGCCTGACACTCGACGACGAGTTGATCGGCCGCATCCGCTCACAGATCCGTTCGGGAGCATCGCCCCGGCACGTGCCCGCAGTGATCGCCCAAGTGCCGGCAATCCCGCGCACCCGTTCGGGAAAGCTCGTGGAGCTGGCGATTCGAGACGTCGTCGAGGGCCGGCCGGTGGCCAACGTGGAGGCCATCGACGACCCCGACGCGCTCGACCACTTCGTCGATCATCCCGCACTCGAGGCCTGACAGAGTCCACCATGGTGCCGGGTCCGTCAGACCTGTCGAAGGAGGCCCGACACATGATCTTGGCCAAGCCCGTAGCCGTCTACCTGAAGCTCGTCGGGGCCGCAGTGGTCATCAACCTCTGCGCGTATCCGTTCTATGGGCCACACCAACCCGACGACCTCGACGTCTGGTCGATCCTCAATTGGTTCATGGCCGCGGCGATGCTGGCCGCTCTCGTGACGACATGGCAGCGGCGATCCGCCGCAGGCGCTCATGACCGCAATGCGCGGGGCATGTTCATCTTCGCTGCAGCCGTTGCGATTCCCTTCGTCCCGAACTGGTTCGCGGACATCGTCGACGGCAGCGACAGCCTGATCATGTGGTACCTCATCGACAGCGCGATGCCGATCCTGCTGTGGATGGAAGGGCACCGCCTCTGGAAGGCGTCCTAGAACAGCGATTCGTCGGTGCGGCGCAGGCCTTCGATGACCAGCACCGAGGCCGCCGTCACGGCCATGAGCACGACGGCGAGTGCCATGGCTTGACCCTGCAGCGTCTCGCCCGGTGTGCCGAGCAGCCGGAACAGCGCCAGCGGCGCAGTGAGCGTGTCGGGACGCCGCGGCAGGAACGCCGTTGCACCGAACTCGCCGAGTGACACGGCGAAGGCGAATGCCGCACCCACCGCCACCGCTCGGGATGCAATCGGAACGTCGACCTCGCGGCGGGTGCGCAGCGGCGAGGCGCCGAGCACTGACGCCGCCTCCCGCAGCCGGTCATCGATCGAGCGCAGCGTGGGCACCAGCGTGCGGACGACGAACGGCATCCCGACCAGGGCGTGCGCGACCGGAATGATCCACCACGCCGTACGGAATTCGAGCGGAGGCGTGTCGAGCGCCAGCAGCATCCCGAGCCCCACGGTCACGGCGGACACGCCGAGCGGCAAGGTCAACCCGATATCGAAGAGTCGCCGGAGCCAGCTCGTGCGGGTCGCCGCCGCGGCATGCGTCCGGCCCCCCACCACCGCGAACGACGCCAAAGCGCCGATGCCGGTGGCAATCAAGGTCGCCAGCACGGCGAATCCCAGAGAGTGGCGCAGCGCTGCGAGCGCGGTTGTCGGCAGCATCTGCACGCGATCGGCCAGCGCAGCGAAATTGGCCACCCCGTACCCGCCGCCAGTCGCGAACGACCGCTCCACCAGCGTGATGATCGGCACGCCCAGCAGCACCACAGCCACCACAGCATTGACCGCGATCACGCCGCGTCGCGGCCGGGGCGCCTGGCGCCCGGGTGCCCGTCGAGCCACCGCTCGGCGGCGCTCGGCCACACCTGCCAGCGCGACCAAGGCCGCAACGGCAACGAGCTGGCAGAGCGCCAGTGCGGCGGCCGTCGAGAAATTGAGCCGCGTGATGGCGTACCGGTAGATCTCGGTCTCGACGGTGGCGCGTGTCGGGCCGCCGAGAATCAGGATCACCCCGAATGACGTGAACGAGAACAGGAACGTGACAGCCGCCGAGGCTGCGACCGCAGGCCGCAGGAGCGGCCAGGTCACGTGCCGGAACGCGCGCACCGGCGTGGCACCGAGCACGGCCGCCGCGTCAGCGTTGCGCCCGTCCAGGCCGGCCCACCACGACCCCACCGTCCGCACCACCACGGCGTAGTTGAAGAAAACGTGCGCCAGCAGGATCGCCCACACGGTGTGGTGCAGCGACAAGGTGCCGCCGTCGAGACCGAAGCGATCGAAGACTGCTTCGAATGCACCAGCCACGACCACCGTCGGCAGCACGAACGGAACGGCGATGACGGCGCGAACGATCCGCCGCGTCCTCGGTCGCAGGCGGGCCAGCGCTGCGGCCGCCGGAATGCCGACGGCAAGGGTGAGCGCCGTCGACGCGACGGCCTGCCAGACCGTGAACCACATCACCCCGCGAATCGACGAGCGCCCCAGGAGGTCGCCGAGGCTGTTGAGCCCGTCTGCCACCACGGTGAGCACCGGGTAGGCGAAGAACACCGCCAGGAACGCGAGCGGAGCGGCGGCGAGCGCCCATGCGGCCAACACCGCCAGCCGCTCCGGATCCCGCCGCGGCGACTGGGTGCAGTTCGGTGCGTCTGACGACGGCGGGAGATTCACGGCGCGACGCGGGCCGATCCCGGCATCTGCCGCGCGCACCTGCCGACGCTCACCGACACCGCCACGGGGCAGCGAGTTCTCCCGACGCGGGCTAGCGCAGCACGATCTCCACCCACCGCTCGGTCCACGCGTCGCGGTTGGCCTCGATCTCAGCCGGGTCGAGCATGAGCGGGTTCTCGGGCACCGCAGTGTGCTCGACGAACTCGGGCGGCAGCGTCGCACTGTCGATGACGGGGTAGACGAACATGTTGAGCGGGACGTCGTTCTGCCACGTCTCGCTCAGCATGAAGTCGATGAGCGCCTGCGCGCCGGCTTCGTTGTCGGTGCCCGACAGGATCCCGGCGAATTCGATCTGGCGGTAGCACGACTCGGTGATGACCCCAGTCGGGGCGGTATCGGTCGGCGGATCGGCATAGATCACCTCTGCCGGCGGGCTGGACGCATACGACACGACGACCGATCGGTCGCCCCCGCCGGAAGTGAATTCGCCGTAGTAGGCGTCTTCCCAGCCGGCGGTCACCGTCACGCCGTTGGCTCGCAGATCCTCCCAGTACAGCTCCCAGGAATCGCCGAACGCGGCGATGGTGGCGAGCAGGAACGCCAGACCCGGTGAGGAAGTCTCGGGGTGCTGCACAACGAATTGATCGGCGAAGTCGGGGTGCACGAGGTCTTCGAGCTTCTCTGGAACCCGCGGGACGGCGTCCTTCCAGTAGTTCACGCACACGTCGCCGTAGTCGACCGGGGTGACCCGGTGACGCGAATCGAGCTGGAGGTTCTCGGGCACGCCGGCGAGTGCCGGCGATTCGTAGCGCTCGAAGATGCCGGCGTCGAGACCGCGCTGAAGGAACGTGTTGTCGATGCCGAACAGGACGTCACCCAGCGGCGCGTCCTTGGTGAGAATCGCCTCGGCCACGAGCGTCCCGGCATCGCCGACTTCGAGCAGTTCCACCGTCACGCCGGTCAGCGCCGTGAATTCCTCGAGCGTCCCGTCGGACAGGTTGAACGAGTCGTGGGTGATCAGCGTCACGGTTGTGCCGTCGATCGGCGGTGCCTCTTCGGCCGGTTCTGCGGTTTCTGGCCCTGCCGCCGACGGAGACTCCGTCTCAGGCGGCGGCGCCGGGAAGTCTGTCTCGGGCAGGTCGTCATCGCCGCACGCAGCGACCAGCAGCATCGTTGCCGCGACCGCGACAGCGATTCGATACGACCTGCGCACTCGGTGGGTGGTCATGTGCTTCCTCCGCTGGCATTACCCAGATCAGGTTCTCGGGTCGGCGACGGCCCTGCCGTCTCCCTCTCAGCCCTATGGGCTCCCCGGTATGTGTTGTCGTCGCCACCCTACCGTGCGGCACCGATCGGCTGGCCCTGGAACGAGCCTCAGAACCAGCGACGCGAGGTGCGCAGGGGTGTCAGCACCGGCGCAGTGGAGATCAGGTCCAGCAGCTCCAGTTGGTCCTCGCTGAGATAACGGGTGCGGCCCGCGACCTCGGCGAGCGGCTGCAGGGCGATGCCGGTGGAGTGCACGCCGACCATGCATCCCGATGTGCCTTCCATGAGCACCTCGACCGCCCGGGCCCCGAGCCGGCTGCCGAGCAGCCGGTCGGCCGGCGTCGGCGGCCCGCCGCGCTGGATATACCCCAGCACGGTCGTGCGCGTGTCGTAGCCAGTGCGCTCGGCAAGCAGATCACCGACGAACTGACCCATGCCGTCGAGGATTCGGTTGCCCCATTCGTCAGTGCCTGTGTCTGGCACCTCGACGCCGCTGTCGGGAACCGCGCCCTCGGCGACCACCACGATCGACGCATTGCGGTCGCGGTGATGCCGCGCAATGAGACGCTCGGCGATGCCGTCGATGTCGAACGGCGCTTCGGGCACGAGGATGGCAGCGGCGCCCCCGGCGATGCCCGCACCGGCCGCGATGTGGCCGGCCTGGCGGCCCATCACCTCGAGCACCATGATCCGGTTGTGCGATTCGGCGGTGGTGTGCAGCCGGTCGACCGCCTCGGTAGCAACCCCCAGCGCCGTGTCGAAGCCGATGCAGACGTCGGTGCCCTCGACGTCGTTGTCGATCGTCTTGGGGACGGCGATCACCGGGAACCCTGCATCGGAAAGCCGTCCGGCGGTGATCAGCGTGCCGTCGCCGCCGATCGTCACCAGCGCGTCGACGCCGTCTCGCTCGAGCTGTGCCATCAGCGGCGCCGCACCCTCGGTCTCGAGGCGGCGGCTGCTGCGAGAGGTGCCGAGCATCGTGCCGCCCCGTGGCAGCACGCCCCGCATCGCCTCGGAATCGAGCTTCACGCTGTCGCCCTCGAGCACGCCGTTCCAGCCGCGCCGGTAGCCGATGACGCTGCGGTCCAACTCGTGTCCGGCCGCCCGCACGACCCCCCGGATTGCCGCGTTCAGGCCTGCGCAGTCGCCCCCGCCGGTGAGCACCCCGATTCGCACAGGCTCAAGCTACGCGAGCCAACGGCACCGGCTGCGGCCAGGCGCCGGCACAACGCGCTGCGGTCGAAGGCGTGGAGTCGGGCCTCCTGATCGAGCGGGTTCAGGCAGTGACGAGCACTCCGGCAGCTTCGAGCTGGTCGAGCCGCTGGTCGCCATACCCGAGCAGCCCGCCGATGACGTCGCGGTTGTCGGCGCCGCGGGCCGCGACATGGCCGTCGGTGCCGATGCCGGAGCCGAGTGCTGGGCGCGCCGGCACGGCGAAGCCCGACGCGGTTTCGGCCAGCAGCCCGCGATGTGCGGCCCAGTCGGTCTCGGCCAGCTCGGTCAGCGAGCGCATCTCGGCCACGCTGAACGGTGTACCGGCCTCGATCGCTCGCCGGAAGTCGTCCACGTCGGCGAAACCCGCGGCCCACTGGGTCATCTCCTCATACAGCTCGTAGCGGTTGGCCATGCGAGCTGCAGGCGTGGCGAATCGGGGGTCGTCAGCCAACTCGGGCCGGCCCATGGCCGTGAGCAGGTCGTCGAACCACGCTGCGGGGTTGCCGGCGATGGCCCACACCCGCCCGTCGGGCAGCACCAGGATCGGGCATTCGTGCGCGAGACCGGCATTGGGCCCGGTCCAGCCGCCTGCCAGCTCGAGCGCTGACCACTCCTGGATGTACACCATCGCTTCCACCATGCACACGTCGATGTGACCGCCCCGGCCCGTCCGGGCCGCCTTGACCAGCATCGCGTTGACAGTGGCAGCGGCCGACATGGCCGTCACGATGTCGCCCACCACCAGCGGCGGGTTCTCGGGTCGGGCGCCGGTCTCGCGAGTGGCGTAGTCGATGTAGCCCGACTCCATGTGGCCGACAGGTGCGTATGCCCGCTTGTCGGCCCACGGTCCGGTCTGGCCGAACCCGGTGACCGAGCAGTACACGAGTGCGGGGTGCGCGGCGCACATCTCGTCGGGCCCGAGCCCGAACTTGGCCATCACGCCGGGCCGGTAGTTCTCCACCACCGCATCGCAGCGGCCGGCGAGTTCCCGAACCAGCTCCGGGGCCCCAGGCGCCCGCAGGTCGATCGAGCAGAATCGCTTGCCGGCGTTCTGCTGGGAGAAGTACGGATTGACGTCACCCGGCACATGCGGCGGAAACGTACGGCTCAGATCGCCGTCCGTCGGCTCGATCTTGATGACCTCGGCGCCCATGTCAGCCATCATCCGGGTGGCCAGCGGCCCCGCCACCACCCGCGTGAAGTCGAGAACCCGGATGCCGTCAAGCGGCCGCTCCCCCGCCGTGTCCCCGCTGCCGTCGCCCATAACGCCGCGAATTCTGGCACGCCGACCGTGCGCATTTCAGCGCCGGCCTCACCCGCGACGGCCAGTTCACCGCTCACGACGGCCACACGGCGAAAGTGCCGTTCGCGCGCGACGACGAAGCGTTTGTCCGTCGCTATGTCCGGTTCGACAGCGCCGGCGCCTTGAATCAGGTCCTACAGCAAGGTCGCCCTGCGCTCGAGGTCGTAGGCAAACAAGAGTCGGATTTCGGTTCGCCCGGTTGAGCCTGGGCGGAGCTCCTTCATGTTGCTGTGACTGCTGCTCTTGAGCGTGTTGACGAGGGGACGTCCCAGCGCGGGCCTGAGACCCCTCAAGCGGCGAGTTCGCCCGCACCGCGACCTGCCCCCAAGGCATCACTGTGTATCCTGCGCGAAATGGGGACAGGCAGCGCTTGGCAGAGGTGCGCTTCGTGCGTGCCGACCGGCCGGGCGACAGGCAGGGAGGCGATGCGATGACGATGATCGGCACAGCGGTGGACGCGCTGCGCGCGAAGGCGGGGATCGCCCGCCGGCCCGCTTCTTCCTGCGACAGCTCCAATCCTCCTGTACACCTTTCCGCAGCGACCCCCCCCCCCCCCGCGTTTCGCGGTGTCTGCGACGGGCGGCGGCTGGGCTTCTGCTCGGTCTGACACTGATCGCAGGCCTGGCTTCCGGAGCTGAGGCGCAGTCCACCCAGGTCTTGGTCAGCAATCTCGGACAGACCCCCGACTCGGGTGATGCGAACTTGACAATTGATGTCGCCCCGGCTTTCACGACGGGCGACAACGCCGGCGGGTACACCGTGGCCAGCGTGGACATGAGGCTTGCCAAGCTGAACGACAATCAGGCATTCGCCAGCAAGATCACAGCAACCATCCGTGAA
>JAJDZE010000035.1 GCA_022824805.1 Acidimicrobiia bacterium
CGACGGGCCGAGGGTGGTGACGGGACAGAGGGCTCTCGTTCTTCACGCAAGCCGGCAGCAGCAACACCGCGCACGCAGCGCGCTGGACGCAGGTGCACAACGCGCTGACCGGCGGGTCCGATGCCATCACCCTCGCAGAGATCAAAGCGATCCACGACCGCCGCGAAAGCCGAGGCTTGTCCACCGACCAATGGAAACCGATCATCACAGCCCTGGAATGCCTCCAAGCTGACTGACCGCGGCTGAACCAACCAACCCAGCCACCCGACACCACGCAACCGCAGGGGCCTGCCCACAACAGGGCAGAGCCCCTGCGTTCGCGCGGGTACTCAACCCGGATCCACCGGTGGGCCGGATCCACCGGTGGGTCCGTCAAAATCGGGGGTCTATCTAGGCTCACGGCATGGACGCGGTGTCAGGGGGCTGGGATTTCTGGGTTGATCGTGGCGGCACCTTCACCGATGTGGTGGCCCGGCGGCCCGACGGCAGCCTCGTCTCGCACAAGCTGCTGAGCGAGGATCCGCGCCGCTACGACGACGCAGCAACCACGGCCATCGCTGACCTGCTTGAGGTTCCGCGCGGCGAGGCGCTGCCGCCGGAGCGGATCAGGTCGGTGAAGATGGGCACCACGGTGGCGACCAACGCGCTGCTGCAGCGCCGCGGCGTGCCGACGCTGTTCGTCACCACGGCGGGCTTCGGCGACGTGCTGCGCATCGGCTACCAGACCCGCCCGCACCTGTTCAAGCTCGACATCGTGCTGCCCGAGATGCTGTATTCGGAGGTGCTCGAGGTCAGCGAGCGCATCGCGGCGGACGGAACGGTGCTCTGCCCGCTGGACTTGGCGTCGGCCGCCGAGGCCATGGCGGCGGCGCGTGAGCGCGGCATGGAGGCCGTGGCCATCGTGCTGGTTCACGGCTACCGGCACACCGACCACGAGGCTGCGCTGGCGGCTGCTGCGCGAGAGATCGGCTTCGGGCAGGTCTCGGTCAGCCACGAGGTGGACCCGCTGGTCAAGATCGTTCCACGCGGCGACACCACCGTGGCCGACGCGTACCTGTCCCCGATCCTGCGCAGCTACGTCGATGCCGTCGCGTCGAGAATCGGCACAGCCGACGCTGTGGCATCGAGAATCGGCAGCGGTGACGCTGCGCAATGCGACGGCAGCGGCCAGGCTGCGCAATGCGACGGCAGCGGTGACGGTGCGCAGGGTGACAGCAGCAGCGATGTTCCACAGCGCAATAGCACCACTGAATCGTCGGCGGGGCCGCAGCTGCAGTTCATGCAGTCGAACGGCGGTCTGGCCGATGCCCGGCGCTTCACCGGCCGCGATGCATTGCTGTCGGGTCCCGCTGGTGGCGTCGTCGGCATGGCCCGCACCGCCCAGGCAGCCGGCTTCGAGCGGCTCATCGGCTTCGACATGGGCGGCACATCGACCGACGTCTCCCACTTCGCCGGCGAGTTCGAGCGGGCGAACGAGACCGAGGTGGCAGGCATCCGCGTCCGCACACCGATCATCGACATGCACACGGTCGCCGCAGGGGGCGGATCGCTGCTCACGTTCGACGGCAGCCGCTTGCGCGTCGGCCCCGAATCGGCCGGCGCCGACCCCGGACCGGTCTGCTACGGCAACGACGGCCCGCTCGCGCTCACCGACGCCAACGCGGTGCTGGGCGTCATCCGGCCCGAGTACTTCCCCGCCGTCTTCGGCGCCAGCGGCAACCAGCCGCTCGACGCCGAAGCTGCGGCGCACGGCATCGCCGAGCTGGCCGACCGGATCGCCGACGCCAGCGGCGTGCAACGCAGCGCCGCCGAGGTGGCGTTCGGCTACGGCGAGATCGCGGCCGAGAACATGGCCAACGCGATCCGCAAGATCAGCACCGAGCGCGGCCACGATGTCAGCGCCTACACGCTCGTCTGCTTCGGCGGTGCCGGCGGCCAGCACGCCTGCCGGGTGGCCGACCGGCTGGGCATCACCACGGTCCTCATCCACCCGCATGCAGGCGTGCTCTCGGCGCTCGGTATCGGGTTGGCCGACGTCACCGACTTGCGTGCCGAACCGGTCGAAGCTCCCTTGGACGAAGAACTCATCGACGATCTGCACCGGCGACTGGCCGCCACCGCTCCCGCTGCTATCGACGCCGTGGCCGCGGCGGGCGTGGCTCCTGATCGCATCGAGGTGACCGGCCGTCTCGCGGTTCGATACCGCGGTTCGGACACGTCGCTCGAAGTGCCACTCAGTTCGGCCGTCATGGGGGCGGCGCAGTCCGATTCGGCCGCCCTGGGGGTGGCGCCGTCGCGGGCCACTGCGAGCGAGGTGGCTGCTGCGTTCGAGCACGCACACCGGACGAGGTTCGGCTTCAGCCCGCCCGGAGCGGCCAACTCGGCAACGGCATTGGTGGTGGATGCGCTGCACATCGAGGCCCGCGGCCAAGCAGTCGACCCGCCGCCGGCCGCACCGTCGGCCGGCGATCGCGAGCCGCTGCTTGCCACCCATCCGACCTACATGGGTTCGACCACCGGCGCCGCACCGGATGGCGCTGACCCGAATGGCGCGGCACCGGATGGCGCTGGCCCGAGTGGCGCGGTACCGGATGGCGCTGGCCCGAGTGGCGCGGTACCGGAAGGCGCTGACCCGAGTGGCGCGGCGCCGAGCGGCGATGGCGGCGCGCCAGCCGACGGCGACACACGGCCGACCTGCGAGCGCTACGACACGCCGTTCTGGGATCGCACCGCTATGGCGCCCGGCACGGTGGTGGCAGGCCCGGCGGTCATCGTGGAGCCGAATGCCACAACCGTGATCGAGCCGGGCTGGCAGGGCACCATCACCGACCGCGGCGACTTGGTGCTGGACCGGGTGGTGGCCCGGCCGTCACGCGTGGCGATCGGCACCAGCGTCCATCCGGTGCAACTCGAGATCTTCAACAACCTGTTCATGAACATCGCCGAGCAGATGGGCGTGGTGCTCGAGCACACCGCCGTGTCGGTGAACATCAAGGAGCGGCGCGACTTCAGCTGTGCTCTGTTCGATCTCTCGGGCGAGCTGGTCGCCAACGCTCCGCACCTGCCGGTGCATCTCGGCTCGATGAGCGAATCCATCCGAACGATCATCGAGCAGAACCCCGACATGGCGCCTGGCGACGTATTCGTGCTCAACAACCCGTACAACGGCGGCACGCACCTGCCCGACGTGACGGTGGTGCGACCGGTGTTCGACGCGCGGGGGCGCGAACGCATCTTCTATGTGGCCTCCCGCGGCCATCACGCCGACATCGGCGGCTGCGTGCCCGGATCGGCGCCGGCCGATTCGACGACCATCGACGAGGAGGGACTGGTTCTCGACAACCTCCAGATCGTGACCGAGGGACACTTCCTCGAAAGCAAGGTCCGCGACGTGCTGGCCAGCGGACCGTGGCCGGCTCGCAACCCCGACCAGAACATCGCCGATCTGCGTGCCCAGGTGGCTGCCTGCGAGCGCGGCGCCGTCGAGCTGGCCCGCATCGTGGAGTACTACGGCCTCGACGTGGTCCACGCCTACATGGGCCATGTCGCCGACAACGCCGAGGAGATGGTGCGCCGGGTCATCGACTCACTCGATGACGGCAGCTACCGCATGGAATTGGACGACGGCAGCGTGATCTGCGTGCGCATCTCGGTGGATGCCGACCAGCGCAGCGCGGTGGTCGATTTCGCCGGCACCAGCGGGCAGCATCCGGGCAACTTCAACGCCCCGGTGGCGGTGTGCCGCTCGGCGGTGCTGTACGTGTTCCGCTGCATGGTCGACGACGCCATCCCGCTGAATGCCGGCTGCCTGCGTCCGCTCGAACTCGTGGTTCCCGACCCGTCGATGCTGTCGCCCCACCCGCCCGCAGCAGTCATCGCCGGCAACGTCGAGACGTCACAGCAGATCACCGATGCGCTGTTCGGCGCCCTCGGCGTCATCGCGGCCTCGCAGGGCACCATGAACAACTTCATCTGGGGCAACGCCGCCCACCAGTACTACGAGACGATCTGCGGGGGAGCGGGCGCCACGGCGCGCCGCCCAGGCGCCGATGCGGTGCACACGCACATGACCAACACCCGCCTCACCGACCCCGAGATCCTCGAGCAGCGTCACCCGGTGCTGCTGGAGCGGTTCGAGGTGCGCCGGGGCTCAGGCGGCCGTGGAGCGAACAACGGGGGCGACGGAGTCGTGCGGCGCCTGCGCTTCGGCGAGCCCATGACGGCCAACCTGCTGTCGAGCTGCCGGCGGATCGCCCCGTTCGGCGCTGCCGGAGGCGAGGCCGGTGCGCGCGGGCGCAATCTGCTCGAACGCGCCGACGGCACCGTCACCGAATTGGCCGGCTGTGCCCGCGTGGAGGTCGGCGAGGGCGACGTGATGGAGATCCACACTCCCGGAGGCGGCGGCTACGGCCCGCCGCTCCCGACCGTTGCGGGGTGAGCCTCGATGAGCTGTGACATGAACTGCCAAGCGAGACAGGGTGAGTGATGAATGAACAGGTGTTGACGCCCGAGCGAGCCGAGCTTGTGGCCAAGATGGCCGAGCTGGGGCCTGCGTTTGCCGAGCGTGCGCCCGCCTACGACCGCGATGCCAGCTTCCCGCATGAGAACTGGGCCGATCTGGCCGATGCGGGGTTCCTGGGCTTGTGCGTGCCCAAAGAGGCCGGCGGGCTGGGTGCCGATTTCGTGGGCTACGCGCTCGTGGCCGAGGAGATGGGTCGGCATTGCGCGACGACGGCGTTGACGTTCAACATGCACACGGCCACCGCGCTGCTGTCGGGGCCGATCGCCGAGGCATTGCTGGCCGGCGAGCGCGGACGCGAGCTGGATCCCGACGGAGCCATGGCCGCACACCTTGCCGAGACCCGCCCGCACCTGTGGGAAGGCATGACGCACGGCACCGTCATCCATTCCCAGCCGTTCTCCGAGGGCCAGGCGCCGGGTGCCCGATCGGGCTTCAGCACCATGGCGGTGCCCACCGAGGGCGGCTACCGCGTGACGGGCCGCAAGATCTTCGCCTCGCTGAGCGGCGCTGCTCACATACACAACGTGCTGGCGGTGGTGGAAGGCGATCCCCACCTCCGCCTGCTCGGCGTGCCGGCCGATGGCGACGGCACGCAGATCGTCGGCGACTGGGACCCGATCGGCATGCGCGGCACCGACTCCCGCACGCTGGTGATGGACGACGTGTTCGTGCCGGCCCGCAATGAGGTGCTGCCGCCGGGCATGTTCAACGCGATGGTGGCCCGCTTCCCGCAGTTCTACATGACCTTGACGTTCAGCTATCTGGGGCTGATGCGGGCAATCCTCGACGCCACCCGCGCCTACTTGCGGGGCGAGTCGGGGGTGAAGGCGTCACGCGATCACCCGATCAAGCAGACCGGCTGGGCGCAGCTGCAGCTCATCTACGACCGGGCGCAATCGCTGACCTACCGAGTGCTCAGCGAGCTGCGGGCCGATCCCAGCCCAGAAGAGCTGCGGCGGGCGCAGGTGGCCACAGTGACCACCATGGAGAGCGCTCCGGAGATGGCATCGCTGGCGCTGCGGACCTGTGGCGGGAGGTCGCTGCTGCGGCCCGGCCGCCTCGAGCAGCACTACCGCGATGCCCGCTGCGGGGCCACGATGCTGCCGTGGAGTTCCGAGGAGCTGCTGGTGCGCCTCGGCCGCAACGGCCTCTACGACGAAGTGACCGACGACGGCTAGCGCTCTGCGACGTCATGTGGGGATCTTCATGCGAACGTAACGTTGCGAGCGGAACGCCGCGGGCGCCTGCGGCGTCGTGAGAGTTGATGACTGAGATGCCCGAGCACACCAAGTCCACGGCCGCCAAGGCGTGGCGATTGTTCGCGGTGCTGGCTGCTGTGGGCTTGTTCGCTGCGGCCTGCGCAAGCGACGCCGATGACAGCGCCACCGGCGGGCTGCCGCCGGACGCCACCCAACCTGCCGCCGCCGCGGCCGCCGCCGGCGATTCCAGCGCTGCCGATGACGCGCCGGGCGAGCCGGGAGGGTCCGATGAGTCGGACGGGTTCCAGTCCGGCATGGCCGGCGATGACACCGGAGAGGAGGCTGCCGCCGAAGGCACGTCCTCGGCCGGGGCTGATCCCGGCGAAGGCGATCCGCCGGCAGACGACTCCGGCTCGGACGGCAGTTCGGCTGAAGACGGGTCCGCCAGTGCGAGCGCGGAGGCGCCCTCGGACGCCGTTGCGGCCGCAGCGCTGCGTCAGTTCGACGAATGCGGCGCAGTGCTCGACTACATCCACACGAACGCGGCTGCGGCTGTTGGCCCGTGGGGCTTGGGCGGCGAGTTCGGCTTCGGCGGTGACGCACTGGCGGAGAGTGCTGTCGCCGTCGAAGACGCGGCAGCAGCCGACTTCGCTTCACCGCAGCCAGGCGTCGACTACAGCACCTCCAACGTGCAGGAAGCCGGAATCGACGAGCCTCACGTGCTCAAGACTGACGGGCGGCGCATGGTCGTGGCGAGCGAGAACCAGGTGCACGTGGTGGATGTGACCGGACCGGCGCCGACCCTGATCGCTTCTGTCCGGCTCGACGATCACTGGGTCTCGAACCTGCTGCTGCACGGCGACCGTGTGCTCGTGTTCGCGTCGCAATGGGACATCATCGTGCCGTTCGTCGATCCGGCCGACGAGGCCGCCGACTCCGAGCCGGCGCCGAGCTGGGGACCGACGACCGAGATCGTCGAGATCGATCTGAGCGGCACGACCCCACGGGTCGCCAGACGGCTCGACATCGAAGGCAACTACGTCGGCGCACGCCTGACCGATGGCGTCGTGCGGGTGGTCACCACCTCACACCCGCGTGCGCTTCACTGGGCCGTCCCCGAGGCGGCCGACCTCGGCGCGCAGGAGCGCTCGACCGGGGCAAACCGAGATCTCATCGCCGGCACCACGGTCGATGACTGGCTGCCGCGCTTCGCGTTGAGCGATGCCTCCGGCACGGCCGTCACGGGCGGGCGCCTCGTCGACTGCGACCGGGTCTGGGCGCCCCCGCACTACGCAGGCCCGGGCACGCTCAGCGTCACCACCATCGACATTGCTGACGACGGGCTGGCCGGGGCGATGGACACCACGACGATCATGTCTGACGGCAGCACGGTGTACGCCTCGCACGATCACCTCTACGTGACCACGACGCGCTGGCACGACTGGCGCATCGAGCCGGCAGGTCCCGGCGACGGAACGCCCGTCGAGACCGAGATCCACGTGTTCGGCATCACCGGTCGAGCGACGAGCGCCTACGTCGGCTCGGCGTCGGTGACGGGCACGGTGCTGAACCAGTACTCGATGTCTGAGCACGAGGGCCACCTGCGCATCGCGACCACCACCGCCGAGCCGTGGTGGACCTGGCGCGAAGAGGTCGCCCCCGAATCGGAGAGCCTCGTGACGGTGCTTGCGGTCGGCGCTGACGGCCTCGCAGAGGTCGGCCGCGTCGACGGGCTCGGTGTGGGCGAGCGCATCTACGCGGTGCGCTATCTCGGCGACATCGCTGCCGTCGTGACGTTCCGCCAGATCGATCCGCTGTACCTGCTCGACCTGTCCGACCCGACCGCGCCCGCGGTGCGCGGCGAGCTGAAGATCACCGGCTACTCGGCGTATCTCCATCCGCTCGGCGACGGCCTGCTGCTCGGCGTCGGCCAGGAGGCCACCGACGAGGGCTTCACCGTGGGCACCCAGGTGTCGCTGTTCGACATCGCCGATCTGGATCGGCCCCAGCGCATTGCCCAGTGGACCGCCCCGGGCGGACACAGCCAAGTCGAGTTCAACGCGCTCGCCTTCCTGCACTGGGCGCCCCGCGACCTCGCCGTGCTGCCGTTGACTCAGCATCCGGTCGACGACAGCGGCAGCGAGCTGCCTTTCCTCGGCGCCGTAGCGCTCGGCACAGCTGACAGGCAGCTCACAGAACGCGCACGCTTCAGCCACGCAGATCAGGCGCAGCGCCAGTGCCACGAGTCGCGCCAGATCACCGTCCGTCCCGACGGCACCGAGGAGCCCGGTCCGTGGGAGCGCCACTGCTGGTTCGACACCGACTGGCAGGCGCAGGTGACCGCCAGTGCCGTAGTCGGCGACCGTCTGTACCTCGCATCGCACAAGGCGCTCGAATCGGTCTGGCTCGACTCGCTGGAACGAGCCTCGCTGCTCACTTGGACCCGCTGATCGACGGACACCGAATTGCTCACGGTTGGGTCATCGGTGCCGTTCGTCGGGGTCGATCCGCTGGAACACGATGTCAAAGGGAACGTCGATGCGAGTCCGAACTTCCTCCGCAATCTTGGCGAAGAGTTGGTCCTCGGGCGGCCAACGGTTGTCATCGTAGGTATTCGGGTCGCCGGTGAGCATGACGGACCCGACGTCGTGCGGGATTCGGTAAGTGTCAATTGCGATTTCCAGCGTGTTGGTCCGGTGGTTGATCCATGTCCACGCGACAGCCTCTGACAGTTCGATCGCTCGGACAGCACCGTTGAGTGTGTCGCGCGGAAGATATATGCCCTTACCGTCGGCGAAATGCTGCTGCGCAGATTGGAGCTGAGCGTAGGTTACTGATGCGCCCGTGCGAATCTCGATGTCAGGATGTGCCGCGGCGAGTGCTTGTGCCTGATTGCTCGGTGGATCATGACCGGTGAGCCACAGCCACGCCACAAATGACTCACCGAGCCGCGTGTACGGATCCGCCCGGTCGATACCCCAGCCAGCCGCACGATTCGATTCTGTCTCACGTAGTTCTACCAGCAATTTTTCCATTTCCGGAATGCGTTCCAGTCGACGGTTTGCTTCGGCTGGCAGGACACGATGGGTGGACGAATAGATTGCGGTTGTGCATGCTCGTGTGAAACGATCACTCAGATTGCCGCAAGCTTCAAGGCCCGAACCGCGCAAAATACGATGATTTCCGCACGCTACACTTCGAACGAGTAGCCATCTGGCATCGTCGACTGTGACCTCTTTCCCAAGCGAGAATGGGCCAGCAGTATGTAGTTGACGACGAAACCAGAGTTGCTTGTTCGTTTCGTCATATAGAACGAGGTCATTCGGTAATGACAGCACCCAACGCAGCGTGTCCGGGTCGTCCTCCGGAAAGCCCGGGCGCTGATGCATTCTGGGCAACACATCGAGATACAGGCACTTGCCTTCGGCATGTAGGGTACCGATAGCTTGGCTCAGAATATCATTCGCGTCCTCACGAACTGCACGCGAGTACATTTCATGGAAATCGGCCCGCGGTAACGACCGCGGGCCTTCGACCCGTGGATACCACGAGGATTCAACAACACTAGAATTCGTGGGAGCAGAAGTTTGGTCGTCCGTCAAGGAGGCCGTTGCCGATTGCGTCAGAGTGGCAGCGGTCAGTGCCGAGCCATCGCGATCGATGAGGGTACCGGCGATGGGTTCACTTGACGTCGTTGATTCAGTATTGCTTCTTTCTGTGGATTGGTAACAGCTCGTACAAGCCATCAGTAGCAACAAAAGACCTGTGAGCACGGCGCGCCACATATCAGAACCAATTCGCGCCCAATGCTGACCGTGTCGCGAGCAGCACGCGGTGACTATGGCACATCCTCAGGCCAGTTGGTCACGACTTCAACCCCAAGAACATTCTGTACTCGTCGGATCGAACTGAAGACAATAAATGAATTAGCCTTGTTGCACGGATTGTTTTCTGGTCCGGCCTTATGAATACCATAAGCGGCATTGTAGCTGTAGACTGGGCCGCCGCTATCGCCTCTGCATGACCGGAGATTGGATCCCGATGCGCGAACAAACACCGCTTGGCACGTACCTCCGTATCCATCACATCCATCGCCGCCGCTGGGCTGGAATCTGATGTTGTCTACAGTGCCGCAGCTGACACCGGAATTGGTGCCCGCGCGGCACACATGATCGCCAAGCATGAGCAGCCGCCCTGGACCGATGCTTCGGATTGCGCAGGTTCGAGGGTTTTCGGGATGACTGCTGCAGACGATGTCGTTGGTGGCGGTATGAGCTTGGCTCCTCGGAATGAGATAGATGGCTGCGTCATTGCTGGCGTTGTATGCGCGCGCTCCGAACTCAAGCGTCACGCCTTGTGTCGTCCATGTGGTGTGACGGCAGTGGCCAGCGGTGATGATCCCATACCTGCCGCTGTTGCGGTGATAGGCGGTGAATCCGGAAGTGCAGACAGCTGATCCGTTTGTCATCCGGTGGCCGCCTTCGAAGTCGACTTGGTCCTCGATTGCATCCGCTTCAATGACGTTGTAGGGGACGGCGATATGTGGGGCGAGTAGGGCGGCGATGGTGGTCAGTCTGTCGGCGCCGCTTGGGGCGACACCGGTGTTGCCAGTCGGCCCGAACGGCCCACGGTCTTCCGGAGCGTCGAGAGCACCCGATGGTGGGGCTGGGGCGCTGCTGGTGTCGATGCCGATTTCGAGCGCGTTTGCTCTCAGGTCCACGGCGGTGTGTGTGATCAGATCGCTGACGTCGATCTGGGCACTGTCTGCCGCACCGGTATTGCCGACTGGCCCGACGCCCTCACCGATGCCGAACTGGTCTTGGGCTGCGGCGAGCGCTGCGAACGTGACCTGTGCACCGGTGCGGATCTGTACATCGCTATGTGCAGCGGCGAGTGCTGCGGCGGCGCTGCCGGGCGGCTGTGTGCCGGTGAGCCATACCCAAGCGATCATTGGACCGTGATGGTCGATGCCCCAACCGGCAAGCCGATCCGCTTCGAGAGTGTGGAGAGCGCCGATGATGTCCTGCAATGCCGGGATGCGTTCGAGTCGTCGCTGCGCCTCGATGAGAGTGACCGAGTAGTCCGATGCGTAGGAGGCCACGATTGGGTGTGCTGCGGGCTCGTTGTCAGCTGAACTCTGGGCGAGAGCGTTCGCTGGCAGCAGGGCACCGAGTGCGCAGGCTACGAGAAGCGAGATGAGTGCTTGTCGCCGTCTGCGGTGCCGTGGATCGCCTCGTGTCTGTCGGTGTGGGTGGTGTTGCATGGGCTGTCTCTTTTCGAGCCGACGGCGGGCTCGGGCGAGACGGCTCGCCACGAGCCTTCCTCTGAGGTGACCTTACGAGACGTTAAGTAGGCACTGTGACAGCGGTGAGGATCCGTCGCGACAGGCCAAGATGCGTGGCCTGCGCGTTGCTCTTCGACGAGGGCGCGGGGTTCGACGGCCGGAGAGCACCTGTGCCAAGGCTGAAGTGATGAGCGCCACGAGGGTCGTGGCCGGCCTGCGGTGTGTCGAAGCAAATGCGTGCGCGATTCCCGGGCGTATCGGCCATAGTGATGCCGTGACCGGAGCCGAAGATCCATCAGAGCAACCGATCGTCGTGTGGGACGGCGCGCCGAACCTGCACAACCCGCTGCTGCTGGTGGCGTTCGAGGGCTGGTTCGACGCCGGCGAATGCGCCACGGGCGCGCTCACGTGGATCCGTGAGCGAAGCGAGGCACGGCGGGTCTGCCATATCGACCCCGAGGAGTTCTTCGACTTCCAGGAGAGCCGCCCGCACATCGAGATCACCCCCGACGGGGAGCGCCGCATCCGCTGGCCGGAGATCGAGTGCCATGTCGTGCCGGCTGCCCCGCCGCACGACCTCGTGCTGCTGTCGGGCATCGAGCCGCGGATGCGTTGGCGCACGTTCTGCGAGGGGGTGGCAGAGATCGCCCGTGGACTCGGTTGCCAGATGGTGGTGACGCTCGGGGCCATGGTCGCGGGCGTGGCGCACTCGCGGACCGCCTCGGTGAAAGGCAGCGCCGCCAACGGCGAACTGGCCGCTCGCCTCGGCCTCGACAGCCCCACCTACCAGGGCCCCACCGGCATCATCGGCACGTTGCACGACGTGCTGGATCGGGCCGCGTTTCCTGTGGTGTCGTTGCGCGTGGGGGTGCCCCACTACGTCGCAGGCCCGCCCAATCCCAAGGGCACGCGGGCGCTGCTGGCCCACTTCGAGACCGTCACCGGCGTGAGGACCGGGTACCGCGAACTCGACAGCAGCGTGCAGACCTGGGAGCAGCGGGTTAATGAGGCGGTGGCGCGAGACCCCGAGATCGTGGCCTACATCCGCCAGCTCGAAGCCGAAGCCGATCGCACCGCCGAGGAGAACCTGCCGAGCGGCGACGACATTGCGCTGGAATTCCAGAAGTTCCTGGCTGAGCAGCGCGAACCGCCCCCCGACGGGACGGCGCTTGACGAAACAGCGCCCGACAATCAAGACTGAAGGCCGCGGCCAGCGTGGCCATGATGCACGCCGCCCGGGGCCGCCGCGACCCCCACGCATCGATCCTCGTGAGTATATATGAACTATGCCGAACACGGGGTATTCATATATTTGATCACCAGCAAACGAGATATATTCGCCGCCATGACCAAACGACTTGTCGACATCGACGACGACGCGCTGCAACAGGCCCGGACTGCGCTCGGCGACGTCACCATCAAGGAAGCCGTGAACACTGGTCTGCGCGAGATCTGCGACCGCCACAAGCGTCGGCGCCTGTTCCGAAGCATTCAAGAATTGGCACGTGCCGATCTCGGTGACGCCGACGTGATGCACGGCGCGTGGCTGCAAGCCGCCGAGCGGTGAGCGCCGCATCGCAGCCCCTGTACCTAGCAGACAAGAGCGCGCTTGCCCGCAGCCATCTCGAAGCGGTCGCGCAGGTGCTCGGGCCGCTGTTCGATGCCGCACAGGTCGTCACCTGTCCGATCATCGACTTGGAACTGCTGTTCAGCGCCCGCAACGAAGCCGAGCATCGCTCTCTGCGTGCTGAGCTTGGCGTGCTGCGGTCGTTTCCGATCAACGAACAGATCACCGATCGCGCGGTCGAGGTGCAGGGACTGCTGGCAGCCACTGGCCAACACCGGGTGCCGATCGCCGATCTGTTGATCTCGGCAGTCGCGGAGTCGAACGACCTGATGGTGCTGCACTACGACCGCGACTTCGACACGATCGCTGCGGTCACCGGCCAGCCTGTCGAATGGGTCGTGACCCGCGGCTCGCTATGAATCAGAGCGCGCCGTCGTAGGGTTCTCATATGGGCGGCAGCACGTTCGGGGAGCGCTTCGCGATCACCACGTTCGGTGAATCTCATGGCGGCGCGTTGGGGGTGATCATCGACGGCTGCCCCGCGCGCATCGAGTTGAGCGAAGCCGATGTGCAGGTCGACCTCGACCGGCGCCGTCCCGGCCAGAGCCGCATTGTCACCCAGCGCCAGGAGGCTGACCGGGTGACGATCCATTCGGGTGTTTTCGAGGGCCTCACGCTGGGCACGCCGATCGGCATGACCGTGGCCAATACCGACGCCCGTCCCGGCGCGTATTCCGAGATGGCCACCACGTACCGGCCGAGCCACGCCGACTACACCACCGAGGCCAAGTACGGCATCCGCAACTGGCAAGGAGGCGGCCGTGCATCGGCCCGCGAGACCGTCGGCCGGGTTGCCGCGGGTGCCGTGGCTCGGAAGGTCCTGGCGATGGCCGGGGTGGAAGTGCTGGGCTGGGTCAGCTCGGTGCGCGACATCACTGCCGATGTCGGTCCTGCGGAGGTGACCCGCGACGACGTGGAAACCGGTCCGACGCGCTGCCCCGATCCCGACGCCGCCGCTCGCATCATCGATGCCATCGACGCTGCCCGCCATGACGGCAACTCGCTGGGCGGGGTGGTGGCCTGCGTGGCGCGCGGCGTGCCGCCGGGCTTGGGCGAACCGGTTTTCGACAAGCTCGACGCCGAGCTGGCGGGTGCGGTGATGTCGCTGCCGGCGGCCAAGGGCATGGAGATCGGCAGCGGCTTCGCCGGAACGCTGATGAGCGGTCGCACCCACAACGACGAGTTCGCGCCCGGTCCCGACGGCCGACCCGTCACGGTGACCAATCGCAGCGGCGGCATCCAGGGCGGCATCAGCAACGGTGCCGACATCGTGCTGCGTGTGGCCTTCAAGCCCACCGCGACGATTGCGAGTGAGCAGAAGACCGTCACGAACTCGGGGAAGGCCACCGTGCTCGCTGCCCGCGGCCGCCACGATCCGTGCGTGCTGCCCCGAGCGGTGCCGATGGTCGAGGCGATGGTCTGCTTGGTGCTGGCCGACCATCTCCTGCGCCAGCAGACCACCCAGCTCGCCCCGCCCCAGGGCTGACCGGCTTGGCGGTGCTGCACTACGACCGCGACTTCGACCCGGCCGCCGCAGCGGCGGGTCGTCCTGCCGAGCGGGTCGCACCCGGCGGATCGCTGTGAGCGTGACCCAAGCGCTGCTGGTGGCCGGTGCGGGCGTGGTGGCGGGCGTGGTGAATGCCATGGCCGGCGGCGGCTCGCTGCTCACGGTCAGCCTGCTCACGGTGGTCGGCGACCTCGGCGGGCTGGTCGCCAACGGCACCAACCGCATCGGCGTCGTCACGCAGAACCTGGCCTCGGTCGCCGGCTACCGATCCGAAGGTGTGTCGGGCTTGCGCCGCTCGGTGCCCGTGCTGCTGCCGGCACTCGTCGGCTCGGTAATCGGCGCCTACGCGGTCTCCAGCCTGCTCAGCGATACGGCCTTCGAGCGGGTCTTCGGCATTCTCATGGTGCCGCTGCTGCTCCTGAGCCTGTGGCCGCCGAAGGCCCGTGGCGACGAGATCGTCTGGCCGAAGGCGCTGACCGTGGTGGTGTTCTTCCTGATCGGCGCCTACGGCGGTGCCTTTCAAGCAGGTGTGGGGCTGGTGCTGGTGCTGGCGCTGTCGCACGCCGGGCTCGACTTGGTGAACGCCAACGCGGTCAAGGTGGTGGTGATCGCTGTGCTGACTGTGGTGGCGGTGCCGGTGTTCATCCTGAACGATCAGGTCCACTGGGGATTCGCGGTCATCGTGGCCGCGGGCTTCGCTTTGGGGGGTTGGCTGGGTGCCCGCTGGGCGGTGCGCGGCGGCGAGCGGCTGATCCGACCCGTGCTGGCCGTCGCTGTCCTCGGCCTCGCTGGCCGCATGATCGGCCTGTACTGAGAACCCGACGGCGGGGCGCGTAGGGTCACGCCGTGATATTCGAACTGGACGCCGAACGGGTGAGGAACCGCCCGGGCATCAAGTGGGGACGCGAAGGCCCCGACGTGCTGGCGGCATGGGTCGCCGACATGGACGTGGAGCTGCCCGCAGTCGTGCTCGACGCCGTGCGCGAGCGCATCGACTCGGGCGGCTTGGGCTACGACTTCTACGACCAGCCGATCCCCGTGCTGCGCGTGTTCGCCAAGCGCATGGGCGAGGCGTTCGGCTGGCAGGTCGACCCGCTCGACGTGGTACGGGTGCACGACGTGATCCAGGGCTTGGAGCTGGCGATCACCTACTGCACCGAACCCGGCGACGGCGTCATCTTCCAGACGCCCGCCTACCCGCCGTTCTTCTCCAGCGTCACCGGGCATGGCCGCCGGGTGGTGCCCAACCCGCTCGTCCGCTACGACGACGGCTGGCGGCTCGACCTCGACCACTTCGAATCGGTGGCGTCGGCGCCCGATGTGACCGCGGTGATCCTGTGCCAGCCGCACAACCCGTGCGGCATGGTGCTCGACGCCGAGGGCATCGCCGCGGTGATCGACATTGCCGAGCGTCACGATCTGGTGGTGATCTCTGATGAGATCCATTGCGACCTGGTATATGCGCCCCGGCGGCACATCCCGGTGGCGTCGGTCAGCGAGCTGGCCGCCGAGCGGACCGTCACCGTCACCGCTGCCACCAAGTCGTTCAACATGGCAGGGCTGCGGATGGCGTTCCTGCATTCGGCGTCGTCGCGCTACGGCCCGATCGTCAAGAAGATTCCCAAGCGGCTGATCGGCGGCATCGGCATCCTCGGGCAGGTCGCCACCATCGCCGGCTGGACCGAAGCGCAGGACTGGCTCGACGAGCTGTTGGCCGGCCTCGACAGCAACCGTCACCTGCTGGCGGAGCTGCTGGCGGAGCGGCTGCCCGAGGTGCGCTACCGGCCGCCCGATGCCACCTACCTGGCGTGGCTGGACTGCCGCGAGCTGGGCCTGGGCGACGACCCAGCCTCGGTGTTCTTGGGGCGGGGTCGCGTGTACCTGAACTCCGGCCTCGACTTCGGTCCCGAAGGCGCGGGCCATGTGCGGCTCAACTTCGCCACATCGCCGGCCATGCTCGACGAGGCCACCGCCCGCATGGCCAAAGCCATCGGCCGCTAGCCACTCAGTCGTCGGCGATCTGCTCGGATTCGCCTCTGCGGGCTTGGTGGCGCAGTACGAGCGTGTAGCCCACGATGGCGGCGGCGGCGAAGCTGAACCACTGGATCGTGTAGCCGAGGTGGGGGCCGGCGTCGAACTCCGGCGGTCGCAGCGGCCGGAGCAAGGCTGTCAGGTCGGTGCTCGAGCCGGCTGTTCCTGAGCCGTCTCCGCCGAGACGGATCGGCGTTGCGTCTGCACGTGTGGCAGCGATGAGCTCGACGTAGACCGGCACGAGATCAAGCGTCGTCTGCTGGTCGATGCGCGGAACGTCGGTGCGGGCCAGCGAGTCGAGCTGTCCGACGGCGGGGTCGGCCGGCCCGAGCAGGCCGCGCTGCTGGCTCAGGCGGATGCGACCGGTGAGGCGGCGTGCATCGCTGAGTCCGCCGAGGAAGGCGTTGGCGCCTGCTGAGATGGCGTCCTCGCAGACGCCGCCAGCCGGCAGCCAGCCGACAACTACGAGGATGCCCGTCGTAGCCGAGCCGGTGCCTGAACCGCTGCTCGTGGCGTCGCCGTCGCCATCTGCGGCGGGCATCGTTGTCTCTGGCTCGACGGGCACAGCGATGTGGCAACCCGGAACGCCGTCGAGGCTGCGGTTGCGGATCTGCACGGCCTCGTTCCAGTCGAACCGCTCGACCGTCAAGTTCACCGTCCGGTACTCCAGCCGTTCTGCGTACCCGGCTGTCGACATGGCTTCAAGGAAACGATCGACATCGAGGGCTGGCGTGTCCTGCCGCTCGACAATCGCCGCATTGCGGTCGCGTACCTCGTTGTGGCGGCTGAGCTGCCAGAAGCCTGCGATCAGGAACACCACCAGCAGGCCGCCGGCCAGCGCATGCCCAGTCACCCAGCGCGGCGTCAACGCGAAGCGGTACACCTCAGCAGCCTGGTGTCGGCGGGTCGCTCATCGTGCGACCATGACGGGAGTCGCGCACGCGCCGAAACTAGCGACGCGCGCATCGGGGGTCGTGGTCACTGTGTCAGCGGAGGTGAATTCCTACCCCGAGATCGATGTGACCGGATGGCTTTCCGCCAGTGAGGAACCACTCGGCACCAAACCGAAGCGCTGGCTCGCGCACCCCGAGACCGGTGATCGGTGGCTGCTGAAGTACGTCACCTACAGCACAGGTGCCGATGGGTTCCGCTATCAGAAGGGCGACGACTGGGCGGAGCGCGTCGCCAGCGGCGTCGCAGCCGCGCTCAACGTCCCGGCTGCCCATGTCGAGTTGGCGGTGGACCGTTCGCCGACGAGGCAGCTCGGCATCATCAGCAAGTCTGTGCTGTCCTCGGCCCCCGATGGTGCCGAACCCGTCGAGGAGCTCGTGCCGGGCAACGAGTTCTTGGCTCAGCCAGCCCGACCGGGTGCTCGGAGCGGTTACACGATTGACGCTGTGCATGCGGCGCTCGCGGACGTAGAGGCACCCATCGGCTCGCCCCCGGAATTCGACGCCTGGGATGCCTTCGCTGGCTATCTCGTGCTGGACGGTCTGCTTGGCAACACCGACCGGCACGAGGAGAACTGGGCTGTCATGGTGACTCCGGTACGGCGGCGGCTGTCCCCGACCTTCGATCACGCATCGTCGCTGGGCTTTCTGCTCTCCGACACGGAGCGGAGCAAGCGCTTGGCGACGCGCGATCGCGGCTATACGCCTGAGGCCTATACACGAGGCGCTCGGACGCCGTTCGCCGACAGGCCTCACCCCATTGACGTTGCGTTGGCTGCCCTCGACCGGTGTGCCATGAGCGTTCGAGATCATTGGCTGAGCGCATGCAGTGATGCCGACACCCTTGTCGGGCCCATCTGGAGGATCCCTGACGAGCGCATTTCGGAAGCATCTCGTGACTTCGCAGAACGCCTGCTGCGAGCGAATAGCGCGCGCTTGTTCGGACAACTCGGATAGCATCCTGTCACACCCCCTGCCTACGGTGAGGGCCATGGCTGAAGACCGGGACCGCCGCCTGTACGCCGCTTGGCGCAATCCCGACGGACTGATCCGCCCCGTCGGCGTTCTCTCACTGCGCGAGTCCGATGAGCAGCAGCGCTACCACTTCGTGTACCTGAAGGCGGCCGAGGATTTCGAGGGCTTCGACGGGCTTCCCGGGCTGCGCGACCTACATCGGGCCTACGAAAGCGAGCAGCTGTTCCCCGTCTTTCGCAACCGGCTCATGCCGCGGCGCCGACCCGATTATGCAGACTTCGTGCAGCGGCTCAAGCTCGACGTAGAGACTGACCCGTTCGAGGTGCTCATTCGCAGCGAGGGCAAGAAGGCAACAGATCGCGTCGAGGTGTTCGCGCACCCCGAGCGCACGCCCGATGGCGAGCTCACGACGCTATTTTTCTTGCGTGGGGTGCGCCACCTTTCGGGTGCATTGGCGTCTGTTGGCGAAGTGCAGGCCGGTGATGTGCTGGAACTCGAGGACGACCCGGCGAACGCTGTCAACGCGCAGGCCATCCTCATCAGCACGCGAACAGGCCGCCGGATCGGCTGGGTGCCCGATTGCCTCGTTGCCACGCTTCACGAACTGCGCGAACTCGATGCCACCCTCGAAGTGACCGCTGAACACGTCAACCCCGAGAGCGCGCCGAACCACATGCGCGTGCTGTGCCGGCTGCGGGCGCCATGGCCGCAGGGATATGAGCCATTGACCGGGCCGGACTACCAGCCCATCGCTGCCTGAACGCCGCGATGCAGGCGCTCGGCCTCGCGAGCGACGCTACCGGCGAGGATTGCGCACCTCGACGTGGGCGATGTCGCCGGCGGGCTCGAAGCCCAGCACTTGGCCGAGGAAGGACAGCTCGGCTTCGAGTGCCGCCACGATGTTTGGGCCGCGCCGGAAGCCGTGTCCCTCGCCCTCGAACAGCAGATAGGCGTGCGGCACTCCCGCATCTGCCAGGGCGGCCACTACCTGTTCGGATTGGCTCTGGGGCACCACCCGGTCCTCGGTGCCTTGCAGCACGAGCATCGGAGTCCGCAGCCGGTCGGTCCGCCAGATGGGGGATCGCTCCCGGTACAGGTCGGCCTGCTCGGGCCAGGCGCCGATGAGCCCGTCGAGGTAGCGGGCCTCGAACTTGTGGGTGTCGCGAGCGAGCGCCTCCAGATCGGCCACCCCGTAGCGGGAGATGCCGGCGGCGAACACGTCGCTGCCGGTGAGCGCGCACAGCGTGGTGTAGCCGCCTGCCGAGCCGCCCTTGATGACCAGGCGCTGGGAATCCACCGCACCCGCGGCGGCCAAGTGGAGTGCCGCGGCGATGCAGTCCTGCGTGTCGACGACGCCCCACTGGCCCCGCAGCAGGTTGCGGAAGGCGGTGCCGTAGCCGGTGCTGCCGCCATAGTTCACGTCCACTACGGCAATGCCGCGGGTGGTCCAGTACTGGATGCCCAGGTCGACCGAGCTGCGGGCCGAGCCGGTGGGCCCGCCGTGGCTGAGCACCATGAGCGGCGGCAGCTCGCCCGGTGAGCCCGGCTCGGCTGTCTCGGCGGGCGCTGAATCCGCCGAGCCCCTCGCGTCGCCGCCGGTTGCTGTGTGCATGGTCGCGTTGGTCGGCGGGAAGAAGAACGCGTGCGCTCGACGGCCGCCGTCGCTCTCGAAGGTGAACGGCTGCGCCACCGAGACGTCGTCGCCGTCGAGGACGGACGGCTCGGTGGCACTGAGCTGGCGGTGGCCGCCGTCGGGCGCAATCTCCACCACTGCAGCCCGACGGGTCCAACCGGCGGCCACGGTGACGACCGATCCGCCGCCCGTGACCGCAAGCCGACCGAAGTCGGTGAACCCGCTCGGAGTCTCTTCCAGCCGTCCGTCGCGGATGGTCCCGAGGTGGCCGACACCGCCTGAGGTCCATGTGCACCACAGCGTCCCGTCGACGCTCCAGCCGTAGTTCGCCTGCGCGAAGACCCATGCCGGCACGCCGAACTCACGGCCGTGCTCCCCGCCGGCCGCTGCGTCGCCCAGCACCGGTTCGGCAGCACCCGTCTCGGTATCGACGCGGTGGATCGACCACCAGCCGTCGACATCGGTGACGACGTGCAGATCGCCGTCCGGGCGCCAAGCCGGCTGGCTCAGGGCGGGGCCGTCGCACAGCACCCGGTCGGTGCCCGGCACCGGCTCGCCGTCGTCCAGGTCGACCAGATGCAGGCGCGTGTGATCCCACGGCATGTTGGGGTGGTCCCAGCTGAGATACGCCAGCAGGGATCCGTCTGGCGCGGGACGGGGCGACGAGTAGAAGTCAGCACCGGTGGCCAGCACGCTGACCGTTCCGTCCAGTCGAATCGCGACCAGCTCGTTGCGCGGCTCGCCTCCCGTTTCGTCGTGGGATTCGCGCACCCACACGCTGATCGGATCGACGGCCGCGCCACCGGAGTTTCCGTGCGGGGCGGGTACCAGAGCGGGGTCGGCGTACCGCAGCCCCCGCGGGATGCCTGGTTCCGGGGTCACCGCGCGAGGCGCGTCTTCTCCGGTCGCGTCGAACAGCCGCACCCGGTGGTCGCTCATGCAGTTGGCCAGCACGAAGTGACTGCCGTCGGCAGCTTCGAACGGCAGCCAGGCGCCGCCGCCGTATTCGTGGACGGAGGTGCGGATGTCTGCCTCCGAGGTGTGGGGAACGTCGGCGGGCACTGCACCGAGCTCGTCGAGACGCACCCGCACCACGGAACCTCGACCATGGTCGAGGGGTCGTTCTTCCACCCAGTAGGCCCATGCGCCGACGACGCGCGGCTCGCTCCGTCGCACAGCACCCGCGGCGACGTCGGTCGCCCGCAGCGGCGACGGCCACGCACCATGCGGAATTTTCCCGGAACCATCGGGGTGTCGGACCGATTCGTCTTGACAGGGCGATGATGAACTCATAGTTTCCTTGTTGGTTCAGACAAACTGCCGTGGTCACTCACAGTGGGTATGTTCCGCGGCAGTGCGAGCGTGCGCTCCGGGTTTTCCACCGACCCGTGACGCGCAAGTGGACCGGGGGAGCGCCCACCAACTCCCTCGGTCCACACATGCCCGTACGGCCATTCCTCAGGAATCTTCCTCGACCGTGGTCGCCGGATCGTGCTGGGCGAGGATGGACGTCAGCGACAGCTCAGTGGCACGCAGGCGCCCTTCGCAGTGCGCGATCAGCAGCGAGGCTCGTTCAACCTGCGAGGCCAGCGTGTCGATGTCGACATCGTCGCTCTCGAGGCTCGCCAAGATGGTTTCGAGTTCGGCCATCGACTCGGCGTAGCCGCCGAAGGGGGCATCATCCGGTTCCGCGCCAGCGCGAGCGCCAGTGCGATGGTCGGCATCCTCAGCCATCAGTGGTCCTTCCTGTCGTCGGATCGATTGCCGGCCGGTTCGTCGGCCCGCTCGTCTGCTGGGACATCGGCTGCACCGCTGTCGTGCACGATGCTGGCGAACACTGCGTGCTGGGTCTCGGTGGAGATCGTGTCGCCGGTGGCAGGCATCTCGCGCACGATGCTGCCGTCGGCTGCGCGCGTGATCGAGAAACCCCGGGCCAAGGTTCGCTCGGGCGCAACTGCCGACACCAGTGCCGACGCAGAACGCAGTTGGGCCTTCGCGGCGCCGAGGCGTCGCGCCGAGGCTCGTTCCAACCGGGGCCGCAGGGCACGGAGCGACACCGTGCCGCGCTGCACATGGGTAGGACTGCGCTGCAGCGACCGGCGCGCGCCGGCGAGTTTTCCGGCGGCGGTGCGGCAGTGACGCTGCGTGTGGTGGCCCAGCCGCAGTCGGGCCTCGCCGAGCCACGCGCGCGGGCGCGCGAGCCGGCGCTCGGTCAGCAGGCCCAGCACACTTCGTGCCGTCGCCAGACGCGCCGCTGCGGCTGCAGCTCGGGTGCGGCCGAGCCGGTCCACCTCGCGCCGGGTTCGAGCCAGGCGTTCGTCGAAGGCGGCGACGTGGGCAACCAGCGCGGCGCCGCACGCGGTCGGCGTCTTGGCAGCCGTGTGCGCCACCTGGTCGGCCACCGAGGTGTCGATCTCGTGACCGATCCCGCAGAACACTGGCAGCGGGCACAGCGCTATGGCCTTCGCCACGCTTGCGAGGTCGAACGCCAGCAGATCGGTGCGGTCGCCCCCGCCGCGTACCACGGCGATCACATCGACCTCGGCCTGCCCGAGCGTGCGCAGCGCCGCCACCAGATCGGCCTCGGCCGTGACGCCCTGCACTCTGGCATCGCACAGCAGCACTTCGAACGCGTACCCGCTCGTCGCCAGCTCATGGACGAAGTCGGCGTGGGCCGCGCTGCCGTCGGCCGTGACGAGCCCGACGCGCAGCGGCACCAGCGGCAGCGGCGCGCCGGCGTTGCGCCGCAGCAGCCCCGATTCGGCCAGCTCGGCAAGGATCCGCTCGCGGTCGGCTGCGAGCACGCCCAGGGTGAAGTGCGGGTCGACGCCGCTCATGATGAGCTGCACCTGCCCGCTGCCGGCGTAGTACTCCACTTCGGCGCGGATGCGCACCTCGATGCCGTCGTCGAGCGTCAGACCGCCTGCTGCGGCGAGGTCGCGGTTCACCAGGCGCTGGCGTCCCTTGAACAGCGCCACCCGCATGCGAGCGCCCCGGCGATCGTTGCCCGAGCCCGGCTCGATGAGGTTGAAGTAGATGTGGCCGCTCGCCGCCACCGAGTAGCCGATGATCTCGCCGCGCACCCAGACCTCGCCGGGAAAGGCCCGCTGGATCGTCTCGCCGACGGCGGCCGTCAGATCCGAGACCGACCACGTGCCGTCGGGCTGGCCTGCCGGGTCCCCGACCGCGGCCCTGATGCGGCTGACAGCGCTGCTCACGGCTGTGAGGCTGTCACGAATTCGCCCGCGTCGCGACCAAATTATTCCACGCCAGCCGTGCGGCAAGCCAGGCGGTCAGCCGTGCAGGCGTCGATAGGGTGCGCTGCGGAAGGTTGCCAGAGCGGACGAATGGGGCGGTCTCGAAAACCGTTGTGGCCTTCGGGTCACCGTGGGTTCGAATCCCACACCTTCCGCCACACTCCTACCGCTTTCGGGCGTAGCGCGTCCGCGCTGCGAGCGGCTCAACGGTGAGCGCTGAAGAACTCGCTGAGCAGCGCGCCGCACTCGGCCTCGCGCACACCGCCGACCACCTCGCAGTTGTGGTTGAAGCGCGGATCGACCAGCAGGTTGTAGTGGGTTCCCGCCGCACCCGCTTTGGGGTCGTAGGCCCCGAACACCACCCGCGCCACCCGGGCCGACAGCGCAGCCCCCGCGCACATCGGGCACGGTTCGAGCGTGACGGCCAGCGTTGCGCCGCTCAGCCGCCAGTCGCCGATCGCCGCAGCGGCATCGCGCAGTGCCAGCACCTCGGCGTGGGCAGTGGGGTCGTTGGTGGTCTCGCGCTCGTTGTGCCGTGCGGCCAGCACCTGGCCGTCGACGATCACCACAGCGCCGACCGGCACCTCGCCAACCGCCGCAGCCTGCCGCGCCTGTTCCAGTGCCAACTCGATGGCTGCTTCGTCTGTCATAGCCGCCTTGCCTGACACGCGGAGAGTGTGGGATTCGAACCCACGGAGGCCGATGAAAGCCTCACACGCTTTCCAAGCGAGCCCATTCGTCCACTCTGGCAACTCTCCGTATTGATGCAGCGATCAAACGACGATCCCTATGAAGCAGGCGTGTCGCCGTCTGGCGAGGCGGCCAGGCGATCTGCGGCACACAACGAGGTCCGCTGAGAGCTGCTGCCTCCCGGCCCTGACTCGGTTCACGGGTCGCCGTTGCACAGGACCCGGCCGCCACGTCAGACGGCGACACGCCCCGAACGATAACCGCAGCACCGCCCGATCGGTCACCGTCGGGGCGGGCGCAGCAACTGGCTGGAGTCCTTAGGATCGCCGCGAGATGCAGCACCAGTCGCTTTACCGGAGGTTCCGGCCTCAGCGGTTTGCGGAGGTGGTCGGACAGCCGCACCTGGTTCGGGCCTTGCGCAACGCCGTACGCGAGGATCGTGTCGGGCACGCGTACTTGCTGAGCGGTCCCCGCGGCACCGGCAAGACCTCCACGGCCCGCATCCTGGCCAAGGCGCTCAACTGCGAGGCGCTCACCGACGACGGGGAGCCGTGCGATGCCTGCACGAGCTGCACCGCCGTCGCAGCGGGCACCTCGTTGGACCTCATCGAGCTCGACGCGGCGTCCAACAACTCGGTGAACCACATCCGCGACATGACCGAGAAGGCGGCCCTGGTCAGCTCCGGGCGTCGCAAGGTGTACCTGCTCGACGAGGTGCACATGCTCTCGGTGGCGGCGTCCAACGCGTTGCTCAAGACCCTCGAGGAACCGCCGTCGCACGTGGTGTTCATTTTGGCCACCACCGATCCGAACAAGGTGCTGCCCACCATCCGCAGCCGCACCCAGCAGTACGAGCTGTCGCTGGTGGGCGCGGAGGAGATGGCGCCGCACGTGCGAGCCATTGCCGAAGCGGCCGGGGCGCCGGTCGACGATGCGGTTGTCGACTATGTGACCGAACGCGGCGCCGGGTCGGTACGCGACGCGCTCTCGGCGCTCGACACGGTGCTGGCGGCCGGCGGCATTCCCGACGACCGCACCGATGTGAACGCGCTGGTGCAGGCGTTGGCACGCGCCGACTTGGCCGCGACGCTGATCGCTGTGGCTCAGGCCACCGCGGCGGGTGTCGACGCCCGAGATCTGGCCGAGCGCACCGCACGCCGCCTGCGTGACATGTTCCTGGTGGGTGCCGGTGTGGAGCCCGTCGAATTGCCGCAGGCCGACATCTCCTCGGCGCGAGAGCTGAGCGACGTGATGGGTCGCCGCAGAAACGTGCGAGCGCTCGAGGCGCTCGGCGGCGCCTTGGCGCAGATGCCCCAATCGGCCGACCGTCGCCTGACGCTGGAAGCCGCCCTGGTGGGCCTGCTCGCCGATGAAGCGCTGGGCGCAGGCGCGCCTGACGCAGCGCCGCCCGCTGTTGAACCAGCCCGTGGCCAAGCCGCGGCTTCAGCGCCCCCCGCCGCCGGCCCCGCTGCCGCCCGAGCGGCGATGGCCGCAACCACCGCGCCTCCCTCGCTGGACGCCTCGCCCGCTGCCCCGCACCCGCCCGCACCCCCCGCTCCCCCAGCACAGCCTGCACCTCCATCGGCACCAGCACTGCCGCCGCAGGCGACCGCTGAACCGCAGCCGCCCCCTCCAGCCGAGCCCGCTTCGACGTCTGGCTCTGCGATGACGGCCCCCGAGCTCCAGCGCCTGTGGGAATCCCAGGTTGTCGAGAAGCTGCGCCCCGTGGCGAAGGGCATCTTCCGTGACGCCGTCGTACTGGCGCACGAACGCAACGTGGTGACCATCCGGCTGAGCGAAGGCGTCCCGGTCGCTCAGGCCCGGCGTCGGACCAACGAGGTGCAGCCGATCCTGTCGGCACTGCTCGATCAAGAGGCTCGCCTCGAGGTGAGCGACGCAGCAGGCGAACCCAGCCCGGTGCCGAAGGCGGGCGGCGAAGCGCCGATCTCACCGCCGGGACCTGCCGAGAGCGTCGCGCCCGCTGCATCACCGGCCGACCCGCCGTCTGCGAACGCTCCCACCGGAGGCACCTCACCCCAGTCTGAGACCGTCGACCCAGCTGCGTCAGCGCGCGCGCAGGGCACCGCTTCGTCGGACGTGTCGCAGGAGGACAAGGTGCAGCGGATCGTGGATCACTTCCCCGGCTCGGTCGTGGTCCGCGACGATGAGGCCACAACCTGACAGCCTTGGCAGGTGAGCCGGACGACACACATGCCATAGCTGGCGCACCCAGCCGTCCGGCGCCTGGGTCGACCACCAGCAACTGGGACAGACGTGTACGACGACGCCGTCGAAGACCTGATCGACGAACTCAGCCGCCTGCCCGGCATCGGCCCCAAAGGCGCCCAGCGCATCACGTTCTGGCTGCTGAAGCGACCTGCCGCAGACGCTCACCGCCTTGCCGCAGCCATCACCGCCGCCAAGGACCGGGTGGGCTTCTGCAGCCAGTGCTGGAACCTCAGCGAGACCGACCCGTGCCCCATGTGTGCCGACCCGGCCCGTGCCATCGGGATGATCTGCGTGGTGGAGGAGCCGCGGGACGTGGTGGCGATGGAGAAGGCGGGCTTCCGGGGCCGCTACCACGTGCTCGGCGGCGCCCTCAACCCGCTCGAAGGCGTCGGGCCCGAGCAGCTGCGCATCCGCGAGCTGCTCGTCCGCCTCGACAGCGAGTCGGTCACCGAGCTGATCGTGTGCACCAATCCCAACATCGAGGGCGACACGACCGCCATGTATCTCGCTCGCCAGCTCGAGCCGCTCGGCGTGCAGGTGACCCGGCTCGCCAGCGGCCTGCCCGTCGGCGGCGACCTCGAATACGCCGACGAGCTCACGCTGGAGCGAGCCCTCCGCAACCGCCGCACCCTCAATCCGTAAATCGCTGGACGGGCGAGCTGTACCTGTCTACGGTCCGGCGGACACTTCCCCAGCGGCCTGCACTCCCAAGGAGTGCCATGGCTGCCTTCGACCCCGACCATCGAACCTCACGCGACTTGCCTGTCGCAGTGTTCAGACCCTCACCCGACCAGCGAGTGCTCGTGACCGGCAAGTGCCACGCACAGGCGCTGTGCCTGAGTTCCTGTGCCGGCCCGGACGGCATTGCTGCGGTGTTCGTCGACCCGTGCGGCGCGCTGCTGGCGATTGCCACCGCGCCGGCGGCGGTAGTAGGAGCGATGCTGGTCGATCCGGCCCCATTTGCCAGGCTGACTGAGCTGCTCGGCGCGAGCCGCGTGTATCTCGAAGCACCCGCTGCCGATGCGCGAGCGGTCGGCGATGCCGTCGCAGCTGCGATGTGGCCGATGTCTGTGGCGACCGAAGTGCTGCCTCGGCCTGCCGCATAGCTCGCGCAAGCACGATTCCTTACACGATCACCATGCCCGGCTGGCCTACGCGACGCGCAGGACGACGGCGTCGCCTTGGCCGCCGCCCCCGCACAGTGCTGCGGCACCCAGTCCGCCGCCCCGGCGGCGCAGCTCGCTGGCGAGGGTGAGCGCCAGACGGGCACCCGACATGCCGATGGGATGGCCGAGCGCCACCGCACCGCCGTTCGGGTTCACGATCTCCGGCGACACGCCCAGATCCTCCGTCGACGCCACGGCCACCGCAGCGAAGGCCTCGTTGATCTCGAACAGCGACAGGTCGGGCACGTCGAGCTCGGTGCGATCGAGCGCACGGCGGATCGCATTCGCCGGCTGGTGCAGCAGGCACGTGTCGGGCCCCGCCACCATGCCGTACGACACCACTTCGGCCAGCGGCTCGATGCCGCGCTCGGCAGCCGCCTTGGGCGACATGACCACCAGCGCGCAGCCCCCGTCGGAGATCTGCGATGCATTGCCGGCGGTGACCGCACCGTCGGAAGCGAACGCCGGCCGCAGGCCCGACAGGCTCTCGGCCGTCGTCCCGGGCCGGATGCCTTCGTCGTCGAGCACTGTGAGCGGATCGCCGCGGCGCTGCGGGATGCTGACGGCCACGATCTCGTCATCGAAGCGACCGTCCTTCTGCGCGGCCGCCGCGCGTTCGTGCGACTGGGCCGAGTACTCGTCCATCGCGCTGCGCGAGATGCCCGCGCTGGCCGCGTCGCGCTCGGTGCCGTCGCCCATGTGACCGTCGTCGAAGGCGCACCACAGGCCGTCGTGGATCATGGCGTCGAGCACCGTGCTCGAGCCCATGCGCATGCCGTTGCGGCCGTCGGGCAGCAGGTACGGCGCGTTGGTCATCGATTCCATGCCGCCTGCGACGACCACGTCCGCGTCGCCAGCTGCGATCATCCGGTCAGCCATGTAGACCGCGTTCAGGCCCGACAGGCACACCTTGTTGATGGTGATGGCCGGCACGTCCATGGAGATGCCGGCGTGCGTCGCGGCCTGGCGGGCGGTGATCTGGCCTTGACCGGCCTGCAGCACCTGTCCCATCACCACGTAGTCGACATCGCCGGCGGCGACACCGGATCGCTCCAGCGCACCGGTGATAGCGATGCCGCCGAGCTGTGCGCCGGTCAGCCCGGCCAGCCCGCCGTTGAACTTGCCGATCGGCGTGCGTGCGCCTCCGACGATGACCGAACCAGCCCTTGCACCACGAGCCATTGCAACCCCCTCGTCTGCACCGACGCCCCGGCCCACGGGCTGGGCGACCGATCTGTGCACGGCGAGTGTACGAAACGGCCTGCGAGGCTGCCTGAGCGGCGGCTGCGGCGTGCAAGACAGTGGAACTTGCAGCTCGCCCGCACCGTTAGCGTTCGGCCCCGTGAAGCAGTTCGCTGATGCCATCGATGCCGGCGCGTCCGGTCCCGAACTTGAGGCCATGCCGATCCCGGAGAGCTTCAGGGCGGCATACGTATTGCGCGACGAGCAGACGATGTTCGAAGGCCGTGCCTCGGCCGACAAGGATCCCCGCGAGGCCACTCACATCGGCGAGGTCGCCACGCCCGAGCTCGCGCCCGACGAGGTGTACATGGCGGTGATGGCCAGTGCCATCAACTTCAACACCGTGTGGACCTCGATCTTCGAGCCCCTGCCGACGTTCGGCTTCCTGGACCGGCTGGGTCGGGAGAGCCGCTGGGGCGCCCGCCACGCGCTCGACTACCACGTGCTCGGCTCTGATGCGTCGGGCGTCGTGCTGCAGTGCGGATCGGCGGTGCGCAATTGGCGCCCCGGCGACCGTGTGGTCGTTCACTGCAACTATGTCGACGATCAGGATCCCGCCGCCCACGAAGACTCGATGAAGGCCTCCAACCAGCGGATCTGGGGCTTCGAGAGCAACTTCGGCGGCCTCGCGGACCTCACCATCGTCAAGGCCAACCAGCTCATGCCCAAGCCGGCCCATCTGTCGTGGGAGGAAGCGGCAGTGAATGCGCTGTGCGCCGCCACCTCGTACCGGATGCTGGTGGGCGACAACGCCGCCCGCATGAAGCAGGGCGACTCTGTGCTCATCTGGGGCGCCACCGGCGGGCTGGGCGGCTACGCCTGCCAGCTCGTGCTCAACGGCGGCGGCCTGCCCATTGGCGTGGTCAGCTCGCCCGACAAAGCAGAGCTGCTCGGACAGCTCGGCGTTGAGCACGTCATCGATCGCAGCGCCGAGGGCTATCGCTTCTGGAGCGACGACCACACCCAGGACGAAGGCGAGTGGCGCCGCTTCGGCAAGAAGGTGCGCAGCCTGATCGGCGACGACCCCGACATCGTGTTCGAGCATCCGGGCCGGTCCACCATGGGCGCGTCGGTGTTCGTCACCAAGCGCGGCGGCAAGATCGTGACCTGCGCTGCCACCAGCGGCTACATGATCGAGTACGACAACCGGCACCTGTGGATGCGCCTGAAGCAGATCCTGTCGAGCCATTTCGCCAACTACGCCGAAGCGTGGGCGATGAACCGCCTGATCGATCAGGGGCGCATCCAGCCGATCCTGTCGAAGACGTTCACGCTCGACGAGACGGGCTTGGCCGCCTGGCAGGTCCACCACAATCTGCACGAGGGCAAGCTCGGCGTGCTGTGCCTGGCCTCCGAACCGGGGCAGGGCATCACCGATCTCGACAAGCGTGAGCGGATCGGCGAAGACCGCATCACGCTGTTCGCCCGCCATGCAGCCTCGCTGGAAGCCGCCAGCGCCTGAGGCTGCCTGCATTCGAACTGCCGACACTGAGCCGCCGACACTGAGCCGCCAAGAAATGGGGAGCAAGCCCGATGATCCTGACCGAGATCGACCATGTCGCCATTGCCGTGAACGACCTCGACGCCGCCGTCGCGTACTACAGCGAGGCGTTCGGGGCTGAGGTGGCTCACCGGGAAGTCGTCGAGAGCGACGGCGTGGAAGAGGCGCTGATCAAGGTGGCCGACAGCTACATCCAGCTCACCGCCGCCACGAGACCTGATTCGCCGATCGCCAAGTTCCTCGAGCGCCGCGGCGAAGGCCTGCACCACGTCGGCTACCGGGTGGACAACTGCGCTTCGGCGCTCGAGGCGATGATCGACGCGGGCGCAGTGCCCATCGACACCGCACCCCGGCCGGGCTCGCGTGGCACCACCGTCGCGTTCGTCCACCCGAAGGGCAACCTCGGCACACTGGTCGAACTCGTCGAGGAGTGAGCGCGAAGACGAGCGTGTGCGCAACGGCGCAGACGTCATCGCAGCGACAGCGGCCGGATCCTGTCGCTTCCTCAGCGGGCGAGCCAATCCGCGCGGCCTCTAAGCTCCTCAGGTACAGCATGTCGGCGGGCGGTATTGAGCTCGTTTCCGACACTCATGGGAGGGTTACATGAAGTCGTTCACCAAGCGATTCGCGGTGCTGCTCGCAGTGATGGCGCTGTTCGGCACAGCATGCGGCAGCGACGACGATCCGGCGCCCACCACGGCCGCAGCGGCACCGGCCACGACCGCCGGCGACGACATGTCGGCAATGGAGACCGAAGAGCCCGACAGCGACATGGGCGACATGGACGATGCCGGGCCGCTCAAGATCGGGCTGATCACCGATGTCGGCAAGGTGGATGACAAGAGCTTCAACCAGTCGGCATGGGAGGGCGCGCAGCAGGCTGCAGCGTCTCTCGGCGGCGAAGCCAACTACATCGAGACCGAAGAAGCCAAGGACTACGAGAACAACATCGAGCTGTTCATCGAGGACGGCGTGGATGTGATCATCACGGTCGGATTCGCGCTCGGCGACGCCACGATTGCTGCAGCGCAGGCCCATCCCGACATCGACTTCATCGGCGTCGACCAATTCCAGGCCGAGCCGCTGCCGAACCTGACGGGGCTGATCTTCCCTGAGGACAAGTCAGGCTTCTTGGCCGGCGCCCTCGCCGGCCTGATGACGGAGACCAACATTGTCGGTGCGGTGCTCGGCACCGACCTGGTGCCGCCGGTGGTGGCCTTCAAGGAAGGCTGGGAGAACGGCGCCCGCTACACCAACCCGCAGGTGGAGACGATCTCCACGTACCACCCAGGCGGCCTTGACATAGCGTTCGGCGACCCCGACTGGGGTGCGGCCACCGCCCGCCAGGCGCTCGACCAGGGTGCGGACATCATCTTCGGCGCGGGCGGCGCCACCGGCAACGGCGCCCTCATCGAGATCGCCTCACAGGAAGGGGCCTACTGCGTCGGCGTCGACACCGACCAGTGGAACACGGTGCCCGAGGCGCGGGCGTGCCTCATCACCAGCGCCATGAAGCTGATCACGCCTGGCGTGGCTGAGCTGATCGAGGCCTCGGCTGCGGGTGCTTTCCCCGGCGGCAACCACCTCGGCGATGTCGGCCTGGCGCCATTCCACGACCACGACAGCGCGGTGAGCGGCGACTACAAGGCCAGCCTCGATGCCATTAAGGCAGCACTCGACGCAGGTCAGATTTCCACCGGGTACTCCCCGGGTTGACCGGCTGACGGCGGACGGATCGCCGCAGCGGTTGAGCCACCTGCTGTGGGCTGGGGGTGCGTCACCGCATCGTGGGTTCGTCCGCGGGCTCACCGGTTGCGGCGGAGCCTGAGCTGGCACCCCGAGCCACAGGCAACGAGCCGGTGTCGGTGAGGCCACATCGGCCGGCGAGCCGGGCTGTGCTGCGTGCCGCTGCGGTGCCGCTGGCGTCGGTCGGGCTCGGACTGGCGCTCGGTGCTGCGCTCATCGCGGTGCAGGGCCACTCGGTGCCCAGCGCGTACAGCGCGCTGGTGCTCGGCGGGGCGGGCGACGCCGATGCGCTGCTGCGCACCCTGCAGAAGGCGACGCCGCTCGTCTTCGGCGGTCTGGCGGTCGCGTTCGCCTTCAAGGCGGGTCTGTTCAACATCGGCGGGCAGGGCCAGCTGCTGGTCGGCGCAGCGTTCGCAGCCGGCGTCGGCTTCGGGCTCGAGGGCCTGCCGCTGGTGGTGCATCTGCCGCTGGCGCTG
>JAJDZE010000141.1 GCA_022824805.1 Acidimicrobiia bacterium
TCCAGTCGTCGGACTCTTCCCCATGAGCCACAACGGTACGGCTCCGGGCACCCCGATCGGCTCTGCTATTCGGTCGACCCCGCGCCGTGGTTCACTGCGTGGCGATCGCACTGCGCGTACGCTCCGCCACGAAGAGGTGACATCGGCATGTGGCTCGCCGAAGGCCGCGCTCCCAGCCGCCGGGTGAACGAGCCCGACAACCGCGCCCGCCACTTCCATCTCGCCAAGCACTGGGCCGACGAGATGGCCCGCCAGGGAACCGACGCCGACCTCGCCGAACGATTCGCCCCGCTGGCGGCGGGATTGGCCGCCAACGAGGGCCAGATCATCACCGAGCTCGTGGAATGCCAAGGCGTGCCGGTCGACCTCGGCGGCTACTACCTGCCCAATCCCGCACTCGCCGAAGCCGCCATGCGACCAAGCGCCACCTTCAACGACATCCTCGACGGCTTCCGTAACGGTTAGGTGTCGAGCTCGGAAGCGGCCCGATACGAATGCAGGTCCTTCGGCGAGAGCTGATCCGCATCGACGAGCCGGTAGTGGCGCTCACGCGCGATGGTGATCTCTCCGTCGCGCTCACCGAATTCGAAGAGTGCAATGTCGCCCGCCTCCATGAATTGGGCAGCGACCGGCCGCGGCCGGAGTTCCGAGAATTTCTGCTCCGCCACTCGGAAGTCCTGCCAGATCTGGATGACGCTCAACACATCGGTTCCGCCCTTGGCCTGCACTGGCAGGACGTAGTGCGCCCCATGCGTATCGAGACCGATATAGAGCTCGTCCGTCTCAACCTGCGAACTGCTCTCTTCACCCGAGATGACATCGTCGATGCCGATCGTCGTGCGCAGGTGGCTCTGCAGCGAGTAGCAGGTCAAGCCGGTGAACACATCGAGCAGGCGGTTGTAGCGAACGCGAGCCAACAGAGCTTGTTCGTCCGACATCGTGTACTTGGCGATCACGCCCGGCGTCGCGTCCGGAATCTTGACCATCGACAAACCCTGCCGAGGCTCGATCCTGTTGAGCGGCACCAAGCGAAGTACGTACACCGCGTTGCCGCCCGGAAATATCGCCCATTCCAGTCCCGGCGGGGCGGCTTCCCGAATCGATTCAGGCAACGGTGTGCGGTACCTGAGCGAGTAGACGATATCGCCGACGTTCTTGGGCCGCTTCTCGCCGAGGCCCTCAGCCGCCGCAATGATCTCGTCGCGAGTGAACGGCACCTCGGCCTGACCCTGTCGGAACTTCTCGGCGAACATCCGGGCGGCGATCCGTTGAGCAAGCGTGCCCGACGACGCTGGCGAGACTACCTCGCTCATCGGCTCTTATTACCGGGCCAGCGCAGGAGAAGGACCTCTTCGCGCAGTTGGTCACGCGTTGCCGTGGCCGGCCGGGTCCGGAAGAGATCGATGCCATCTACTTCGTAACCGCACCGCTCGGCAATGGAGGCGAGAATCTGGCCGGTACGGATCATCACTCGCAGATAGGACGCCTGATCACCAACGACATAGGCGAGGCGGGCACCGGGCCGCAACACGTCTCGCAGCGACGACAGATGACGCGCCATACCACCGAAGTAGAGCTTCGTCACGCGGTGGTACATGCGCTCGAAGCCCGAATCCTTGCCCAGAGCGATACGACGTTCCTCGATCTGGGCCGAGAGTTCCTGCACGCGCTCGTCGTCTGCGACCCAGGCAGAGTCATCGTCATCGCGGTAGACGCCGCGGGTATTGGAACGGAGCAGTTCACGCTTCGTGCTGCGCAGGCTTACTCGGTCGGTGAGGTAGCCCAATAGCACCGACTCAAGACGGACAGTCCGCGAGTAGTCCTTCTCATTGGGATAGGGGGGCGAGGTGATGACAGCGTCCACGCTCTCGGCTGGCACACACGATGAGACAGCCCGCGCATCTCCAGCAACGACACTGGCATCTGTGTCGACCCGCTCCCTCAGCACGCGCAGGTCGTCGACCATCGACCGCACCCGGTCCAGCCATGGGGCCACGACTGCTGCATCGTCCCGTACCGTGCCGACGCCCACCTCGGGGCCGAATCGGAGGTTGCCTACCTCAGTCGGCAGTACACGGGCGAAGGCGAGCCTCTCGTGGTCCGAGATGCCTGCCGCGTATTCGCCCTGCAGCGCCTCGCGCAGCACGAGTGCCTTGTGCAACGGCAGCGGACTGATGGAGTGCTTGATGAGCAGCTTGGCGGCGTCAGCGTCCAATCCGCGCAAGCGAACGCGGCCCTCGGCCGTGGATGCGCCGGGTTCATCGCTCAGCTGATCCGCTGCCAATGTTGCCGAAGCCTTCTCGGCGACCAAGTTCGCGTGGCTCGCCAGCGCGTCAGGGTCTGGCGACCAATCAGTCTTCACTTCGGCAGCGAACTTAGACATCGGCATCGCTTCGACGCCGATGCTCGCGATGCCAAACTTCTTCGCTTCCACCAAGGTGGTGCCCGTCCCGCAGAACGGATCGAGCACGACTGCATCTTCTCCAAGCTCGAACCGGCCCGCGTAGTCGCGCACCAAGTGGGGCGGAAACGACAGCACGAATCTATACCAGTCATGAGCCGGCGCATCGCACTCGAGCAACGAGTTCATCGCCCCATTGGTTGGGGGCCGAGGTGCCGCAGCCACGCCGCCGACCGTAGACCACACACCCATCCCGGGCAGGCGATCCTCGCGACTGACGATGACATTGGCCGCTGTGGTTCGTGGCATGGCATCTCCTGGCTGCATGAGTCACCCGCGAACCTACGTGTGGGATGTGACATTGGGGACTGTCAAGATTTTTGTGTAAGCGGCGTGGTCTGATGGTCCCCAGCGGGGGGCTGTGGGCCGGGGAGGATCATGTCTGCGGCTGATCATGACAGGCCGGGGGTGCCGGCGAGCGACGCCGCCGGGGAGGCGGCGACGGCCGAGTGGGCTGAGCTGCTGGTGGCCCAGGCCCGCGCTGATGGCGCGGGGGCTCACCGGCGAGAACGGCCTGTTGACCGGGCTGGTGCGCCGAGTGCCCCCGGACCGGCCTGGAGGGCCGGGACGGCCGAGCATCTGGGCTATGAACGCCACGCGGTCGAGGGCACAGGGTCACCGAACTCGCGCAACGGGTTCACCCCCAAGCGGGTCACCACTGAGATCGGCGAGGGCCGGCCTCGCGGTGCCCCGGGACCGTGCGGGCACGTTCGAGCCTGTGACGGCGGCGCAAGCACCGGCGCCGTCTGGACGGCCTGTCGGGCAACGTGATCAGCCTCTATGCGAAGGGGCTCACCACCGGCGAGATCCAGGCCCATCTCGAAGAGATCTACGACACCACTGTGAGCCGGGAGACGATCCCGGTAGATCACCGAGGGGATCGTCGCCGACATGGCCGTGTGGCAGAACCGCACCGCTCGAGCCGGTCT
>JAJDZE010000099.1 GCA_022824805.1 Acidimicrobiia bacterium
TACCGCCAGCGCTGGCCGAAGCGCTCGCCCGAGCTGGTCATCCGGGCGTACGAAGCGGCCGCGCAGGCACACGAGGGTCAGCGACGCAAGACAGGCGAGGCGTACATCACCCACCCGGTCGCCGTCGCAGGCGTGGTGGCCGATCTCGGCCTCGACGACACGTCGATTGCCGCGGCGCTGCTGCACGACGCCGTGGAGGACACCAGCGTCGAGCTGGTCGCCCTGTCCGACGACTTCGGCCCTGAGGTTGCGGCCATCGTGGACGGGGTCACCAAGCTCGACCGGGTCCGCTTCGCTTCCAAGAAGGCTCAGCAGGCCGCCACCTTGCGCAAGATGCTCGTGGCGATCGCGAACGACCCTCGCGTGCTGATGATCAAGCTGTCGGACCGGCTGCACAACATGCGCACGATCGGGGCGCTCGGCGCTGCCAAGCAGGCCGACGTGGCCCGCGAGACGCTCGACATCTATGCGCCGCTCGCCAACCGGCTGGGCATGCAGCAGGTGCGAGACGAGCTGGAAGACCTGGCTTTCGCGGCGCTGTACCCGAAGCGCTACGCCGAGATCGACCGGATGCTCGCCGAGCGCACTCCCGAGCAGGAGCGCTTCGTCGACCAGGTGTTGACCGAGGTACGCGAGCAGCTGTCGCGGATGAAGATCGAGGCCACGGTGACCGGGCGCAAGAAGCACCACTGGAGCGTCTACGAGAAGATGGTCATCAAGAACCGCTCGTTCGACGAGATCTTCGACTTGGTGGGCATTCGGGTGGTGGTGCCGACGATCCGCGACGCGTACGCGGCGCTGGGATCCATACATGCGACGTGGAAGCCGGTGACGGGCCGGTTCAAGGACTACATCGCGATGCCCAAGTTCAACCTGTACCAGTCGCTGCACACCACGGTGGTGGGCCCGTCGGGCACCGCCGTGGAAGTGCAGATCCGCACCGGCGAGATGCACCAGCGGGCCGAGTACGGCGTGGCGGCTCACTGGCGCTACAAGGGCGAGCGCAACGGCAACGGCAACAAGAGCAGCAGCAACCGCAGCAAAGCGGAGCGCCACAGCAGCAAAGCGGAGCGCCACCCCAGCACAGTCGCCGAGGAGGACATGCCCTGGCTGAGCCGGCTGGTCGAGTGGCAGGCCGAGTCTGACGACCCGGCCGAGTTCATGCGCACGATCGCGAGCGACCTCGGCCACGACGAGGTGTATGTGTTCACGCCCAAGGGCGACGTGGTGACGCTGCCGAGCGGTGCCACACCCATCGACTTCGCGTACGCCATTCACACCGACATCGGCGACACGCTCATCGGCGCCAAGATCGACGGCCGGCTCGTGCCGCTCGACCGGCAGCTGCGCTCGGGCGACACGTTGGAGGCGTTCACTTCCGACGATCCCGGGACGCGGCCGTCGCGTGACTGGCTGGAGATCGCCGTCACGCCCCGGGCCCGCTACAGCATCCGGCGCTGGTTCGCCCGCTCCGACCGATCCGAGTGGGAGGCGGCCGGTCGGGAGGCAGTCTCCGACGAGCTGCGCTCCGAAGGGCTCAAGGCATCGCTGCTGATCGACGGCGACGAGATGCGCGCCGTGGCGCAGCAGTTCAGCCGGGCCGATCTCGACCAGCTCTTCGAAGCCGTGGGCAAGGGCGATGTGGGGCCTCACTCGGTGGCCAAGCGGCTGGTCAGCAACCTGCGGGGCGAGGGCGACGGGGTGCAGCTGCCCGCACGCCCAGCCCGGCAGCGGGGCTCGCGCCGCCGTCGCTCTGCCGGCGTGCACGTCGACGGTCACGACGACGCGCTGGTGCGCTTGGCACGTTGCTGCAGCCCGGTGCGAGGCGACGAGATCTTGGGCTTTGCGACCAGCGGACGGGGCATCTCGGTGCATCGCGCCGACTGCGCCAACGCGGCCGAGCTGGCGACTGCGTCGGGTGCGCGCCAGGTCGAGGTGGAGTGGGACGAGAGCTGGGCGGGCGAGTTCGCCGCAGCGCTCGAGGTGCGCGGACTCGACCGCAACCGGCTGCTGCTCGATGTGGTGCAGGTGGTGTCTGGCCGCCATGACCTGTCGATCGCCAGCTGCGACACATTCGTAGGCGATGACCAGGTGGCGGTGATGCAGTTCGAGGTGGAGGTGGGCGACCCGATCCTGCTGGACCAGCTGCTGTCCGCCCTGCGTGAGGTGCCCGGCGTGTTCGACGCCTACCGCACCATCGAAGGCCTCGCCCGCACCGAATACTGAAGGCTCTTCGCGATTTTTTGGGACTGTCAAGATATGACAGTCCCAAAAATGAGTTGCAAGCGTCTCGCCGGTGGTGGTTACGCTTCACTCATGGGCGACGAGCCGGTGCCACAAGGAATGCCCTCGGTGGGCGAGATGCTCGACGAGACCTTTGCGGTTCAGCGCAGGGCGTTGCAGCGCATCGAGGAATCGCAGAAGGAACTCGAGCAAGCGCAGCACGAGACGAACGAGCGGCTCGGTCGGCTTGAGGAGTCGCAGGGTCGGCTTGAGGAGTCGCAGCGTCGGCTTGAGGAGTCGCAGCGCGGCGTCAGCGAGACGCTGAGCGGCCATAGCTCGCTCTTGGAGGGGATCGCCGACAAGCTGGACAAGCTCGCTTCCTGAGCCTCTCTTGGCTTAGCCCGGAATCCAAGGGGCAATGTCCAGCGAGGTTGTTGATGCGGCCGGCGGCGGCAGGGCCGTAGCCTGCGCTGGTCATGTCCCGTACGCCTTCGACGCCCGCGAACCCTGCCGACAGCGGCGACGCGGCGGCCCCCAAATCGTTCCGGACGCCGATCGGGACGCACGATCTCGCACCGCCGGAATCCGGGCGCTGGGTGGCGTTGCTGGGTGCCTTCATCGCAGCCGCAGACCGTGCCGGATTCGGCTACTTGCAGACGCCGATCTTTGAGGACATCGGTGTCTTCGCCCGCATCGGCGAGGGCACCGACGTGGTCGGCAAGGAGATGTACGAGTTCTTCGACCGCAGCGACCGCCACCTGGCGCTGCGGCCCGAGTGCACGGCGTCGGTGTGCCGTGCCTTCGCCCAGCACCGCCCCACCACGCCGTGGAAGGTGTGGTACCAGGGGCCGTTCTTCCGCTACGAGGCGCCCCAGGCCGGCCGCTACCGCCAGTTCCACCAGATTGGGGCGGAGACGCTCGGCACCGACGATCCCGATGCCGATGTGGAGATCATCGCGCTCGCCGCTGAGTTCTTTCGTGCGATCGGGCTGCGCCAGGTACCGCTGCTGGTGAACTCGATGGGCGACGCCGGCACCCGCGTGGCCTACGGCGAGGCGTTGAGCAGCTACTTGCATCGCCGCACGGGCGATGTGGACCCGCAGGACCGCGACAAGATCGAGCGTCACCCGCTGCGCATCCTGGACTCCAAGCGCGGCGCGACGGCGGCCGTGGCCGCAGAAGCCCCCCGGATCATCGACTATCTCACCGCAGCCACGGCGGCCCACTTCGAGCGGGTGCGCGAGGGTCTGGATGCACTCGGGATCGACCACGAGGTCGAGCACAAGCTCGTGCGCGGCCTCGACTACTACACCCGCACCACCTTCGAGTTCGGCGCCGCCAGCCTCGACGCGGCCCAGGACACGATCTGCGGCGGCGGCCGCTACAACGGGCTCGTGGAAGCGCTCGGCGGTCCGCCCACGCCCGGCATCGGCTTTGCGCTGGGCATCGAGCGCCTGCTGCTGGCCTGCGACGCCGAAGGCGTCTTCGACGTTCCGGCACAGCGGGCTGAAGTGTGGGTGATCGACACGGCGGGCGGCACCGCCGCTCGCGATCTCACCCATGAACTGCGCTCGGTGGGCATCCGGGCCGACCGGGCCTTCGACGACCGGTCGATGCGGGCGCAGATGCGCGCCGCGGACCGCTCCGGCGCCGAGATTGCGCTCATCGTGGGCACCGACGAGGTCGATGCGGGCACCGTCACGGTGCGACCGCTGCGGCGCCCTGAGGGCGACGACGCCGGCATGCCGCAGCAGACCGTGCCGCGTGCCGAACTGCTCGACACGCTGCGGCGCATCTTCGACGAGCTCAATGCGGAAGGCGGTGCGTGATGGGCGCGGGCATGCGAACCGATTACTGCGGACGGCTGAGCCGCGCCGACATCGGCAGGGACGTCACCGTGTGCGGCTGGGTTTCCCGGCGCCGCGAGCATGGCGAGCACCTCGCCTTCGTCGACCTGCGCGACCGCACCGGCATCGTGCAGTGCGTCGTGGACCACGCCCACGATCTGCGCTCGGAATACGTGCTGGCGGTGACCGGCACGGTGCGTGAACGGCCAGAAGACACAGCGAATCCCGATCTGGCCACCGGCGAGATCGAGATCGGCGATGCGACCGTCGAGGTGCTGTCGCGCTCGGAGCCGCCGCCCTTCCAGATCGACGGCCGCACCGAGGTCGACGAGATGCTGCGCATCCGCCATCGCTACTTGGACCTGCGGAACCCCCGCATGCACTCGAACCTGGTGAATCGGGCACGGGTGAATGCAGCGATCCGCCGCTCGATGGAGGCGGCAGAGTTCATCGAGGTCGAGACGCCGACGCTGGTGGCCTCGACCCCTGAGGGCGCCCGCGACTTCGTGGTGCCCAGCCGCCTGCATCAGGGCCGCTTCTATGCGCTGCCCCAGAGCCCCCAGCTGTTCAAGCAGCTCTGCATGGTGGGCGGCATCGACCGCTATTACCAGATCGCCCGCTGCCTGCGAGACGAGGATCTGCGAGCCGACCGGCAGTTCGAGTTCACCCAGCTCGACCTCGAGATGAGCTTCGCTAGCGGCGCCGACGTGCGTTCCGTGATCAGCGAGGCAGTGGCTGAGGCGGCCGAGGAGATCACCGGCGTGCGTCCCGCAGCGATGCCTGAGATCAGCTGGCACGAAGCGATCGACCGCTACGGGTCCGACAAGCCCGACCTGCGCTTCGGGCTTGAGCTTACCGAGCTCACCGAACTGTTCGCCGAGACGGGCTTCAACGCGTTCAAGGCGCCTGCGGTGCGGGGCCTCCGGGTGCCCGGCGGCGGCGACATCAGCCGCAATGCGGTCGACGATCTCACCAAGCAGTGCCAGCGCTGGGGTGCCAAGGGTCTCGTGTGGATGCGGGTGAGTGCCGGCGAGCCGCTGGCCGACGGTGCCCGCAGCGCCGCGGGAGGGCGTCTGGCCGTCACCTCGCCGGTCGCGAAGTTCATGTCCGACACCGAGATCGACGGCGTGCTCGAGCGCCTGGGCGCCGAACCGGGTGACATGTGCTACCTGGTGGCCGACACCTGGCGCCGGGCCAGCGGAGTGCTCGGTCTGCTGCGGCTGGAGCTGGGCCGCCCGCCGGTGAACGAGGGCGGCTTGCACTTCTTGTGGGTGGTCGACTTTCCCCTGTTCGAAGATGTGAGTGCCGACGGCCTGCCGATGCCGGCGCACCACCCGTTCACCATGCCCCATGCCGACGATCTCGACGTGGTCGCGGCAGCTTCGGCGCGCATGGCCTCAGGCGGCGGCTTCGACGCTGACACGCTGCTCGGCGTGCGCTCGCAGGCGTACGACCTGGTGCTGAACGGCTGGGAGCTGGGCTCGGGCAGCGTCCGGATACATCGGGGCGACATCCAGCAGCAGGTGTTCGATCTGCTGGGCATCGACCCCGCCGCAGCGCAGGAACGATTCGGATTCCTGCTCGACGCGTTCCGGTTCGGCGCCCCGCCGCACGCCGGCTTCGCGTTCGGCATCGACCGCTTGGCGGCTCTGCTGTGCGGCGAGGAGAACATCCGCGAGGTCATCGCGTTTCCCAAGAGCCAGTCCGGCGCAGATCCGCTCACCAACGCCCCGTCCGCCATCACCGACGTCCAGCTCGAAGAACTCGGGCTCGCGCTCGTGATCGACGATGAGGATCTCCCATGAGCAGCGGCGACCTCGCAGCCGTGGTGGTGACTGTCTGCGTGGTAGTCGCGCTGGTGGCCCTGATTGCCGTGCTGACTCAGGCGTTCGCATTGATGCGGGAGTTCCGGCGCAAGCTGGAGGACTTCGACTCCAAGGTGGGGCCGGCGCTGAGCCAGCTGGCCGATACCGCCGAGATGGCCCAGAACGAGATCGGCCGGCTGCGCGACCTGCTCAACGTGGCGCAGAAGGTCGCCGGACTGGCCGAGTCTGCCGGTGCGGCCACTGCTCGAGCTGCCTCGGCACCTGTCGACAAAGTCAGGTCGGCCTTTTCTGTCTTGAAGGACCGTCTCGGCGACTCGGAGCGCGAGACTGCTGCGAGCGGCGACACGGGGGAGCGCTGAGGTGTTCAAGCGACTGAGGTGGTTGACGTTGGGCGCGGGTCTGGGTGCCGGCGCCTCGCTGTGGGTGCAGCGACGGTTGCGCTCGTTGCTGGACCGCTACGCGCCGGTGCGGGGCACGGCCAATGTGCTGGGCACGGCACGCCAGATGCGCCGTGACCTCCGGTCGGCGTGGCGTGACGGCAAACGCCAGATGAACGACGCCGAGCAGCGCCTGCGCGACGAGCGAGACCGTCGCTGGGCCGAGCGCCGCCACCGCCGCGAAGCCGCCTGAAAGGCCGCGAAGGCCCCTCGGCGGCCACGGAGGCCGCGAAAGCCCCTCGGCGGCCACGGAGGGCGGGAAACCTGGAGCGGCCACGGAGGCCGCGAAAACGCGTCGGTATCCTCTGGGAATGCGCGCTGGGGAACTGCGTGAGGCTTTCAACTCGTTCTGGGCGGAACGAGGCCACGAGGTTCGCGCCTCCGCGAGCCTGATCCCGCACGAGCCCTCGCTGCTGTTCACAGTGGCGGGCATGGTGCCGTTCATGCCGTACTTCCTTGGCGAGGAGGTGCCGCCGACGCGCCGCATGGTCACCATCCAGAAATGCGTCCGGGCCGGCGGCAAGCACAACGACCTCGACGACATCGGCCGCACCAACCGCCACTTCACGTTCTTCGAGATGATGGGCAACTTCAGCTTCGGCGACTACTTCAAGGCCGAAGCCATCCCGTGGGCGTGGGAGTTCGTCACCGAGGTGCTCGGACTCGAGCGGGAGAAGCTGTGGGTGACGGTGCACGTCAGCGACGACGATGCAGCCGAGATCTGGCAGAGCTCTGTCGGCGTACCGCCTGAGCGCATCCAGCGTCTCGACAAGGACAACTGGTGGGCGGCCGGCGATGTGGGACCGTGCGGGCCCTGCAGCGAGATCTTCTACGACCTCGGGCCCGATCTGGGCGAAGGCGGCGGACCTGCGCACGGCGGCGAGGACCGCTTCGTGGAGATCTGGAACCTGGTGTTCATGCAGTTCGCGGCCGACGGCACCGGCGACATGACGCCGCTGGAAGCCCCCGGCATCGACACGGGCGCCGGCCTCGAGCGCATCCTGGCGGTGCTGCAGGGGGTGCCCGCAGCGTGGGACATCGACCTGTTCGCGCCGCTGCTGGCCGAGGCCGAGCGCATCTGCGGCAAGACCTACGGCGCCGATGCCGAGACCGATGTCTCGATGCGCATCTTCGCCGACCATGCCCGCACCACGGCGATGCTCATCTCCGACGGTGTCTTCCCCTCCAACGAAGACCGCGGTTACGTGCTGCGGCGCATCATCCGCCGCGCCGTGCGCCATGCCTGGGTGCTCGGCGTCACCGATGTCGTGATGCCGCGGCTGGTCGAGATCGTGGTGGATGTGATGGGCGACCACTACACCGACCTGGTCAAGAACCGGCAGTTCATCGCCGATGTCGTGGCCCGCGAGGAGGAACGCTTCCGCGCCACCCTCGCCGCGGGCCAGAAGATCCTGGACGAAGCGACTTCCGGGCTTGACTCGACAGTGCTCGATTCGGCAGCGCTCGACGGCGAGGTCGCCTTCCTGCTCCACGACACGCACGGATTCCCGGTGGAGGTGACCGAGGAGATACTCACCGAGCGCGGCCTGAGCCTCGACCGCAGCGGCTTCGAGGCCGCCATGGAACGCCAGCGCGAGCGAGCACGGGCCGGCCGGGCCGGCGGCCCGACGTTCGCGGACGAGCGCTACCGGGAGATCCTGGCGCAGTTCGGCCCCACAGACTTCGTGCGCGACGCACCGGCCGTGGCTGACGCCCGGGTGCTCGCCACCTTCGACATACCGCCCGGCGACGGGCAGGACCCCGACGGCCCGAGCGGCGATCTGGTCGAGGTGTTCCTCGATCGCACGCCTTTCTACGCCGAGAGCGGCGGACAGATCGGCGACATCGGCACCATCACCGGTCCCGACGGCAGCATCGAAGTGCTCGACTGCACGTACGCACTCGCCGACCTGCATCGCCACATCGGGCGCGTCGTCGGCGACGGCGTCGAGGCCGGATCGCTGGTGAGTGCGGCGATCGACGACGGACGCCGGGCGGCGATACGGCGCAACCACACCGGCACCCACATCTTGCACTGGGCGCTGCGCGAGGTACTGGGCGACCACGTGAAGCAGGCGGGCTCGCTGGTGGCGCCCGATCGCTTGCGCTTCGACTTCAGCCACTACGAGGCGGTCAGCCGCGACCAGCTGCGCGAGATCGAGCGCGCTGCGAACGCCGAGATCATCGCCAATGGCCGCTGCCGCCACTACGAGACCTCGATGAGCCACGCGCAGGCCATCGGCGCCATCGCTTTCTTCGGCGACAAGTACGGCGACGTGGTGCGGGTGCTCGAAGCCGGCGAGCACTCCACCGAGCTCTGCGGCGGCACTCACGTGGCCGCCCTGGGCGATATCGGGCACCTGCGCATCGTCTCGGAAGCGAGCATCGGCTCGAACATGCGCCGCATCGAGGCGGTCACCGGTCTGGCGACCGTCGATCGGCTGGCCGACGCCGAAGACACCCTGGACTCGCTGGCCCAGATGCTAAATGCGCAGCCCGACGAGATCGCCTCAGCCGTGCAGCGACGGCTGGACGAGACCAAGGAACTGCGCCGTCAAGTGCGAAACCTCCAGCGCTCCATGGCCGCGTCGCGGGCCGACGAGCTGGCGGCCGGCGCCGATGACGGCGTCGTGGTCGCCGATCTCGGCGAACTCGAACGCGACTCACTGCGCGACCTGGCAGTGTCTGTGCGAGACCGCGACGGCATCCGCGCCGTGGTGCTGGCCTCCGCGCCGGCGGCCGGGGGAGTGGCGCTGGTTGCCGCGGTGGATCCGGGCGGCGACCTGTCTGCGGGCGATCTGCTGCGCGACGCGGCCCGCACCGTCGGCGGCGGCTTCGGCGCCAAGGGCGACCCTCCGCTGGTCGTGGCCGGCGGCCGCAACCCCCACGGCATCGGCGAGGCCCTGGCCCAGGCCCGAGCGGCAGCACTCGGGACATGAGACGGCGCGCGGGCAGGTTCGCCTTCCCGTCGCATCGGCGCCTGTTTCCCGCTCTTGTTCCCCGTCTCGATTCGATACGGGCTCACGGGCCGCTCGGGCCACGGCTTCGCCTGCCGGCTCAGCCTCCGGGGCGCCGGGCCCGATGATGCGGGCTGTCGGCGTGGATCTCGGCTCGGTGCGCATCGGCGTGGCCCTTGCGCCGGCCGATGCTGCGGTGGCAGTGCCATATGAGGTCCTCGAACGCAGTGGCGCGCGCGCCCGAGACCACGAAGCACTCGCAGGTATGGTCGCTGACGTGGGTGCGGAGGTGGTCGTGATCGGCCTGCCGACCTCGCTCGACGGCAGCGAAGGACCGGCTGCGGTGGGCGTGCGAGCCGAGGCCGACGAGATAGCGGCGGCACTCGACGTGCCGGTGGTCTTGCACGACGAGCGCTACACGACCGTGAGCGCGGAGCGCATCCTTGCCGCACAAGGCGTGCGCGGCCCCGCTCGCCGCAAGGTCATAGACAAGGTGGCCGCCGCAGTCATCTTGCAGTCGTGGCTCGACGCCCGTGACTGACCGCAGCGACAGCCACAGCAGTGCCGCGGACGGCGGCAGCAGGAGTGCGGACAGCAGCAGCAGTGCCGCGGACGGCGCCAGCGGGCTGACCGTGCTGAGGACGCCGCCCGCCGTGCGAAGGCTTGCCGGCCGGGTCGCGGGCGCTGTCGGTCTGGCGGCCGGCGGCGAGCCTCCGGGTGCTGAGCCAGGCCTCTCGGCGAGCGGCGAGTCCGGTTCGGCTGCGCCGGGCACACACTTCCGACCTCCCGCAGCGCCGGACACGCTCGGCCACGCGTCGAAGGCAACTGCGACAGCACGACGTCCGATGTCTGGGAAGGCCCGCGCCGGCCGACAGCCGCGTTCACCCGGTGAGGCTGCGGCAGAACCGCCGGTCGGCGGACGTCGGGGTGTCGATTTCGAGGTAGTGAGCACGCGACGGGGACTGGGCACCTTCGGTGCGTTGCTGTTTCTGGTGGTGCTCGGCTTCGTCGCCTGGATGGCGGGCAGCCGCGGCTACCGCTGGGTGAGCGAACAGCTCGACCCGCCCGGTGATCCCACCGGCGAGATCGTGCTGACGCTGCCGCCCGGATCGAGCACGGCGAGCATCTCCGACCTGCTCGGCGAGCACGGCGTGGTTCCCAGCTCGCGGGCCTACGAGTGGTACGTGAGACTCAGGGGCGGCCCCGCGTTCCAGGCCGGCGAGTACACGTTCCAGTCCAACTCGTCGGTGTGGGAGACCATGGCAGTGCTCGAAGCCGGGCCCAGCCGTGTTGCCCAAGCCGCCCAGCAGCCGCTCACCATCCCCGAAGGCCTGACCGTGGCCCAGATGGCAGCGCTGCTCGACGAGGTGGAGGGGCTGAGTTTCGGCGGCAGAGACTTCCTCGAGGCCATCCGGGCGCGTCCGGTGCTCTCGCTGGTGGCGCCCGTGCCGCGCGTGCTGCCCGACGGGATCATCGATCCGGCCGAGGGACAGCTCTTCGCCGACACCTACTTCTTCGACTCCCAGACAAGCGCCGAGCGGCTCGTCGCGCTGATGGTCGACCGGCTCGATGCGGTGCTGAGCGAGCTGGACTACGACGACGCCCCCCGGCGTGTGGGGCTGACGCCGTACGAGGCGCTGATCGTGGCCAGCATGATCGAGCGGGAGGCCCAGCGGCCCGAGGACAGGGCCAAGGTGGCGCGGGTGATCTACAACCGGCTCGCGCGCGGCTGGTCGCTCGGCCTCGACGCCACAGTCGTCTACGTGGTGGGCGACAGCGAGCTGACCGCAGAGCTGCTGGCGGTCAACTCGCCGTACAACACGCGGGTGCTGGTGGGGCTGCCGCCGACGCCGATTGCCGCCCCCGGACGTGCCTCGCTCGAGGCCGCGCTCAGTCCAGCCGAGGGGCCCTGGATGTACTTCGTGGTGACCTCTCCCGACGGCACGCTGTCGTTCTCAGAGACCGACGAGGAGTTCCAGCGCGACAAGGCCGTGTGCCAAGAGCTGGGTCTGTGCGGCTGAAAAAGCTCGGCGCCCAGCACAGGTCGTTCACGTAGTGTCGGAGCATGGTCGTGCCTCGCGATGAGTCCGGCCCCGAGAAGGGGCCGATGATCATTCCGACCGGCAGCACACGTGTGGCCGGGGTGATCGGCGATCCTGTGCGGCACTCGCTCAGCCCGGCACTGCACAACGCTGCATTCGCTGAACTGGGTTTGGACTGGACCTACGTGGCATTCGAGGTGCCCGCCGGCGGGGGCGCCGATGCCGTGGCGGCGATGCAGGTGCTCGGCATTGACGGCCTGTCGGTGACCATGCCGCACAAGGACACCGTGGCTGCTGCGGTCGACGAGCTGTCGCCCGCGGCAGAGCTGCTCGGCGCCGTGAACTGCGTGCGCCGCGACGGCGACCGGCTGATCGGCGAGAACACCGACGGCGCCGGCCTCGTGCGCTCGCTGCGCACCCAGGCGGGTGTTGACCCCGCGGGGATGCGCACGGTCGTGATCGGCGCCGGCGGCGCGGCGCGGGCGGCGATCGTTGCCCTGGCAGCCGAGGGAGCGCTGGTGACGGTGGTGAACCGCTCGCCGGATGCGGCAGCACGGGCCGCGGCGTTGGGTGCAGCAGCGGGCGGCGCAGCGGCCGAGGCGTCGGGCGGGCCTGCGGGCTCTGCGGCAGTCGGCGGCATCGAAGCGGTGCGCGACGCCGATGTGGTGGTGAACGCCACACCGCTCGGCATGAACGCCGACGATCAGCTGCCGATCGATCCGGCGCTGCTGAGCGACAGCCAGCTCGTCGTCGATCTCATCTACCGGCCTGAACGGACATCGCTGCTCGACGCAGCCGCCCAAGCCGGAGCGACGACGCTGAACGGCGTCGGCATGCTCTTGTATCAAGCTGCGGAGCAGTTCACCATGTGGACCGGCCGCGACGCTCCTGTCGACGCGATGGCTGCGGCAGTCGACCTCGACCTTGCCGGTTCGTAACCCGGACCGGTGCGATCCCGCAGGGCCTCTGACCATCCGCAGGAGCGCATGGCGATGAGCGCAGCCCGGCGCACGGCGACTGTGTGGTTCAGCACGCGTGTGGAGCACCAAGCGAGGGCTGGGTGATGTTTGCGGGGGCGGGACCGGGTCTAGTGGCAGGGGCAGCCGTCGGACTGGGCGGCGCTGCTGCGGGCATGGCGGCCGTTCGCTGCGCGAAGCGCTGCTTCGACGTTCGCCTGCAGCCGGCGTTGACGATGGCGGCGTGCATGGTGACGGGAGCGGTGCTTGCGCTGCGGATCGGCGCCGATCCCTACCTGGCCCCGCTGCTCGTATTCGTATGGGCCGGCGTGCTCATTGCCGCTATCGACCTGCGCACGCACTTGATCCCGACACGCTTGCTGCGTGACTGCGCCGCCGTCGCGGTTCCGTTGGTGTGTGCGGCAGCGACGCTCGACGACGGCCTCGCAGGGCTGGCGCGCGCGTCTGCCGCAGCAGCCATCGGGGCAGTGCTCGGCTGGGGAGCGATGCACATCATCTGGCGAGCTGCGCGGGGCGGACTCGGCTATGGCGACGTGCGGCTCGGCGGCTACTTGGGCCTTCACTTGGGCCTCGGCGGGCTCTCCGCCGTGTGGGCAGGCCTGCTTGCGGGCTTTGCCATCGGCGCCGTGGTTGGCGCTGTCGGGGTAGTCGCGTTGGGCCGCAGCACCGACCACCGGTTCGCTCTCGGACCGTCGCTGGTCGCCGGCGCGCT
>JAJDZE010000207.1 GCA_022824805.1 Acidimicrobiia bacterium
CAGATGTCGGGGCCGCCCGCCAAGCTGGCTCGACGTCCCGACGGGCCGTCCATGTAGACGATGCCTGGGAACTGGCTGGTCTTGAGTCCCTCGTCGAGCAGTGAGGCGGCCAGCACGGGCGGCGGTTGATCGCTGGCCTCACCCTCGGCGCGCCGACGTTCAGCCAGTTCCTCGGAAATCGGAAGGGGCGCGGCACCGGTCACGACCCCAAGCGTAGGCGTCTGCCTCGCACGACATCCAGCGGTATTCGTGTTCAGGGGCGGAGGGTGGGGCCTCGGTAGCCGGGGGCGAAGCCGTGCTCGATGAGCGCGTCGTGGATGGGGTGCTCGGCGGCGGGACCTGCGTCGATGCGGGCCAGTTCGACCTTGGTGAGTCGGCCGTCGGCGAGTGCTTGGCGCAGCGCGCTGATCCAGCGCAGATCGTCTGCTGCGTGCTCGAAGGTGTGCAGGGTGCGCCCGCCGCGGTCGAGCGCTACGAGCGGCGCGCCGTCAGCCAGCACCACGTGCGCGCCAGCGGTGCGGCTGGGTCGGCCGTCGCTGGGCGGCCAACCCAGCGCGGCGCCGTAGGGCTGGGCTGGGTCGGCGGCGGCCAGCACCACCAAATCATCCGGGCCCCGGTTGTGGTTGGGCGGGCGCCCGGATTCGGCGGCATGACCAGGGCGGTCGGATAGTGGAGTCGGCTGGTGCTGGCGGTAGTCGCGCAGGCGCTCGACTGCTGCGGCAGTCGCGAACTGCGCTGCGCCGAGGCCCTCCACGAAATGGCCGCGCCGCACGCTGCCTCGCTCTTCGAGTGCTCGCAGGATGCCGTAGGCCGCTGCGAAGCCTCCCGGTTGGCCCTCGGCCAGCACGCCCGGGCGGGTGACGATGCCGTGCCGCTCCAGCAGCGCTTGCGCGCCGCCGTGTGCACGCTCGGTGGGTGACGGCGCCGGCTCGCGCAGCAGCGAGGTCAGCGACCAGCGGCCCGCCGCGCTCGGCGGACCGCCCGAGCGCAGGCGGCCGGGGCGTCGGCGGGCCGGACCCGAACGGGTGAGCACGCCTGACCGGCCCCGGCGGGCACCCTGCCTGGCGCCTGCAGATCGGCCAACACCGGTAGATCGGCTGGTTGACCTGCCGCCCCGGCGCGGTCCCAGGGCTCGCAGCGGCGCCAACGTGTCATTGGTCACCAGCCCCGCCCACACCAAGTCCCACAACGCGGCGACCACACCCTCGGACAGGTTCGCCAAGTCCGCGGGCTGCCTCGAACCGGTCGGCGTGCTTGCTACTGGTCGGCTGCCGCCACGGACCGGATCGAGCGCGGCATCGGCCGGCGACAGCTCATCGCCGCTCGACACCGTTTCAGGTAGCGGTGTCGCGTCTGGAATGTCCGCCGAGGGGGAACGGTCGGACGCAGGGCTCTGTTCCCCACCTGCCGCTGTCGCCTCGTGCGCTGCCGCGAGCAGGTCGGGCCAGAAGGCGGCGCCGTGCTCGCTGAGGTGGGCGAGCACGGCGGCGGCTACAGGGTTGTCGGGCTTGGGCTCGGTGGGCGGCGCAAGGGTCGCGATCTCGTCGCGCCAGTAGAGACGGATGCGGCCGTCGTTGGGGCCGAGCGAGCCTGCGCCGATCCACACCAGCTCGCCGCTGGCCAGCAACGCGTCGAGATCGGCACTGCTGTAGCCAGCGACGCGTGCGGGCAGCACGTCGGTCTCGAGGATCGAAGCCGCCACGGGCGCACCGGCGAGTTGCGTGATGGCGTCGGCCAGCGCATCGGCGCCGCGCCGCGGCCGGTCGATGCTGTGCCACGCGGCCAGGAAGCGGGCATACGCCTCGGGCGGCACCGGCTCTACCTCGCGGCGCAGCCGTGCCAACGAGCGTCGCCGCACGGTTCGCAGCACCGACGTGTCGCACCATTCGGTGCTGGTGCCGTCGGGCCGGAACGCCCCCCGGGTGACCCGCTTGGCGGATTCCAGCCGGTTGAGCGCCGCCGTGACCCGAACCTCAGCGATACCTAGCCGCTCGGCAACGGCGTCGGCCTCGAAGGGCACATGCGTGGATGCGAAGCGAGCCACCAATTCGTCGAGCGGATCGGTTCCCGGCGTCAGCACGTCGACGGTCAGCGCGGCGGGCAGGCCCACGGGCAGGGCGCAGCCCAGCGCATCCCGGTACCGGGCGGCGTCCTCCACCGCCACATACCGGGTTTCGCCCGCCACCCGCAGCTCGACGGCACGACGCTCAGCCACCAGCGCAGCCAGCCAGCCTTCGCCAGGTTCGCAGCGGTACGAGATCTCCTCGGCGGTGAGGTCGCCGACTCGGCTGAGGACGTCGGCGAGCTCGTCGGGGCTGCGAGCGCGGCGACCGTCGGCCAGGCGCTGCAACTCCAGCTCGAGCGTGGCGAGCACCCCGGCGTCGAGCAGCTCCCGCAGTTCCTCGGCACCGAGCAGATCGGCCAGCAGGTCGCGGTCGAGCGCCAGCGCCGCGGCCCGACGCTCGGCCAGCGGCGCATCGCCGCCGTACATGAACACCGAGATCCAGTCGAACAGCAGGCTCTGGGCCATCGGCGAGGCGCCGTCGGTGTCGACGGTGACCATGCGGACCTTGCGAGACCGGATGTCGGACAGCACCTCGGCCAGCGCCGGCACGTCGAACACTTCCTGCAGGCATTCCCGAGAGGTCTCCAACAGCATCGGGAAGCTCGGGTACTTGGCCGCAACCTCCAGCAGGCCGGCCGAGCGCTGGCGCTGCTGCCACAGCGGCACCCGCTCGCCGGGCCGGCGGCGGGGCAGCAGCAGTGCCCGGCCCGCCACCTCACGGAAGCGCGACGCGAACAGTGCCGTCGAGGGCAGGTGATTCACGATGGCGTCGCGCACCTCGTCGGGATCAAGCGCCAGATCGGTCGCATCCAGCACCGGTGGGCCGCCGACGCCCGGCGAATCCCAGGCGGTCCCGTTACCGGCCGCGCCTGCGCCGCCGCCATGGTCGTCGTGCGACCAGACATCGGGCAGTCGCAGCACGATCCCGTCGTCGCTCCACAGCAGCTCGACGCCGCCCATGCCGTTGACATCCCCGCTGCCGACTGCTTGCTCGGCGAGCTTGGCCTGCAGCGCGATCCCCCACGGCGCGTGCACCCGGGCGCCGAACGGGGTGAGGATGCAGATGCGCCAGTCGCCGATCTCGTCGCGGAAGCGCTCCACCACGATCGTGCGGTCGTCGGGCACCGCGCCGGTCGCCGCCCGCTGCGCATCCAAGTACCGCAGCACGTTGACGGCAGCCGAACGATCGAGGCAGTTCTCGCGCTGCAGCTGATCGACCAGCCGAGCGGTCGGCTCTGCCGCTTTCGAAGACGCGCGGACAGGTACACCCTCCCGTTGCGTCTCCTGCCGCTTGCCGCCCGTCTTCTCCGTCTGCTGCTGCCCGATGTCTGGTCGCCCGACGACCATGGCGGCGGCCCCACGCGAAGACGGGCGGGCCGGTCGTTCGGGCCCAGGGGTCGCCGTCGGGCTCAGGCTCTCGGCTGCACGACGGGGTGATGACTTCGACTCGATGTCGGCGCGCCGGGCCATGACGCCAGCTCGCTCCGCTTCGGCATCGAGCTGCATCAGGTGGGACTCGAGATCCGCTGGCAACGCGTCGCCGATGGTGCGGATGAACGCCCCCACGGCCCTGCCCAGCTCCAGCGGCCGGCCGGGCCCGTCGCCGTGCCAGAACGGCATCTTGCCCGGCTCGCCTGGCGCGGGGGTCACCACGACCCGGTCGAAGGTGATCTCGGCGATCCGCCACGTCGACGCTCCCAGCAGGAACGTCTCGCCCACCCGAGCCTCGTACACCATCTCCTCGTCGAGCTCGCCCACACGCGACCCGTCGGTGGTGAACACCGCGTAGAGGCCCCGGTCGGGGATCGTCCCGGCGTTGGTCACCGCCAGGCGGCCCGCGCCCTGGCGAGCCCGCAGCATTCCGGTGGTGCGGTCCCACACGATGCGGGGCCGCAGCTCGCGGAACTCCTCGGACGGGTAGCGGCCCGCCAGCAGGTCGAGCACCGAGTTGAACACTTCCTCGCTGAGCTGCTCGTAGGGCGCGGCCCGCCGCACGACGCGCAGGATGCCCTCGACCGACCAGTCGTCGACCGCAACCATCGCCACGACCTGCTGGGCCAGCACGTCGAGCGGCTGGCGCGGGTAGCGGATCGCCTCGATCTCGCCGGTGCCCATCCGCTGGGCCACCACCGCCGCCTCGACGAGATCGCCACGATGGCGGGGGAAGATCTTGCCCACGCTCGGCTCGCCCACCTGGTGCCCTGCCCGTCCGATGCGCTGCATGCCGGCAGCTACCGACGGGGGCGACGCCACTTGGATCACCAGATCGACCGCGCCCATGTCGATGCCCAGCTCCAGCGACGAGGTGGCCACGATGGCGCGCACCCGGCCCGCCTTGAGATCGTCTTCGATTGCCAGCCGCTGCTCGCGGCTGAGCGAGCCGTGATGCGCCCGCACCAGCTCGGCACCCTCCGGCGGCGAGGTCCCTTCGGCTTCAGCGGCCCGGTTGAGCCCCTCCAGATGCAGCTCGTTCAGCCGCGTGGCCAGCCGTTCGGCCAGCCGCCGGGCGTTCGTGAAGATGATGGTGGAGCGGTGCGCGTAGACCAGATGCAGCAGCCGCGGATGGATCGCCGGCCAGATGCTGTTGGAATGCGTCTGCGGCACCGCAGTGTCTGATGGCGCCA
>JAJDZE010000079.1 GCA_022824805.1 Acidimicrobiia bacterium
GTGCCGAAGCTGGCAATGCCGTCCATCTCGATGTCGAGGCTTCGCCGCACGCTCGACGCCGCCCCGTCGGCGCCCACCAGCCAGCGCGCCGTCAGATGCCGCGTGCCCGATGGGTCGCGCACCTCGGCAGTCACCTGTTCGCCGTCTTGGGCCACTTCCACAAGCTCGGCGTCCCAGCAGATCTGCACCTCGCCCATGCCCACCAGCCGGCGCAGCAGGATCTCCTCGATCCGGTCCTGCGAGGTCAGCAGCCACGGCGCAGGCGACAGTTCCACGCCGTTCACCACCGGCTGCACGCCCGTGACCACACGGCCGATCTCGGTGCCCTCCAGCGTCTCGCAGTACACGAACTGCTCGGTCCACGGCAGCGGCAGGCTCGCGGCCTCGATCTCATCCAGCACGCCCCACTGGCGCATCAGCTCGGCGGTGCGCACGTTGACCGACCGGGCGCGGGGATGAGGGTTGATGCCGCCGCGCCGCTCCACGACGATCGAGTCGAGCCCGAGGCGACCGAGCAGGAGCGCCATCGACAGCCCCGCCGGCCCCGCACCCACGATGAGCACCGTCGTGTCAGTCACGGGAACCCGGCACCTCGGCCATAGTGCACCGTATCGACGAAGCGGCCGCACGGCCCGTAGCGCTTCGCAACAGAGACAAGCTCACCGAACTCACCATGCGCTCGCCTCCTGCATCCGCTGACGCAGCGATCCCGGCGGGCTTCACGACGCAGAGTCGCGGGCGTATTAGGGCAACAGCCCAGACAGCGTGGCCAGAGCCTCTCGTAGCTGGGCGTCGAGGTCGGAGTTGGACAGCGCTCCCGCTTCGGTGTCGAAGTTCTGGCCGAACCGTGGGATGGCCAGGCTGGCCAGCACGTCACTGCCGAAATACCCGGCCAGTTGACCGGCAGTCCGCAGCACGAACCCGCCCCCGCCGCCCCCAGGCGAGGTCGACAGCATCACGATCGGCTTGTCGTGGTACACCCGCATGTCGATCCGTGACGCCCAGTCGAACACGTTCTTGAAGGCGACCGTGTACGACCCGTTGTGCTCGGCGAACGAGATCAGCAGCGCATCGGCAGCCCCGAGCGTGTTGTAGAAGTCGTGCGCCGCCTGCGGAATGCCACCGGCCTCCTGCCGATCCAGGCTGTAGATCGGCATCTCGAAGTCGTTCAGGTCGAGCGTGCTGATCTCCAACGCGCCGGCAGGCACGCCCTCGATCTCGCCGGCGGCAAGCAGCCCGATGGCATAGTCGACCAGCTGCCGGTTGATCGACTGGCTGCTGTTGGAGGCGGCAAAGGCCAAGAGTCTCATGAAGTCTCCTGCAGGCGACGGGGCTGACGGCGACGAGTCTGCCGTGCGGATGGTTACGGGCGGTTGGCCTATCGTTCGAGCCATGCGGCGCATGCACATCGGCTTGCAGGTCGACGACCTCGACGAGTCGATCGAGTTCTACACCCGGCTGTTCGGCTGCGAGCCCACGCTGCGGCGCTCCGACTACGCCAAGTGGATGCTCGACGATCCCCGGGTCAACTTCTCGCTCGACACCCACGGCGGCGGGCCGGCCGGCTCGGCCCACTACGGCATCCAGGTGGAAACGCACGACGAGCTCACCGACCTGCGTTCCCACATCGATGCGGCCGCCCTCCCCCGGTCCGACCAGGACGACTTGGTGTGCGGCTACCAGCTTCAGCACAAGTCGTGGGTCACCGACCCCAACGGCCTGTGGTGGGAGGCCTTCTTCACCGAAGGCGTGGTGGACGAGGGCTACGGCACGGCCGAGATGCCCGAACCCGCCTAGCTGAACTACAGGTACACCGGCTGCGCCCGTCGCTGTTAGTTGCAGAGACCCTCTGCGCTGACGCCGCGGTCGATGTAGCACATCACGGTGCTCTCGACGTTGCGCAGCGTGAACGAGCCGTCGCTGTTGCGGGTGGCGAACAGGTGCAGGCGGAAGCCGCGGATCGAGTCGTCAGGCTGGCCGACGACGTCCATCGTGACCTCGCTGAGTTCGCCGACGGTGGGCTCGCCCGAGATCCTCACACGAGATTCGGGCTCCTCCGAAGCCACGGCGCCTGCGACAGTGCGTCCCAGCGCCGCCAGGTTTGCCGCGCTGGGCGTCTGGCCGAGGCGCGCCACGACCTCGGTCGTGGTGTCGACGGTGGTGCCCAGCGGCGCCACATAGTCGCCGCTGACCCAGCCGATCAGGCCGGCTGCGTGCACTTCATGCCAGAGCACCCCCGACACCGCTTGTCTCGTGCCGGTGGGAACGATTCCCGTGGTCAACGAATCGAGCTTGGCCACGATCTGGCCGCCCGGCTCTTCGCGCACGTTGAGCGTGCTGTCGTAGCCGATGCCCACGACCGACAGCACCACGCGCTGGCGGGCCCCCTCGTCGGTTTCGGCCGCCGTTGTGGCGGTTACGACCTGCTGCGCGGCCGTCGTCGTGGGCGCGGGCGGCAGCGTCTGGACCGTGCCGATGGTGGTGGTGGGAATCGGTGCCGGTGCGGTTGCCACTGGCGCCGACGTGACGGCGGCAGGCTCAGGCCGTTCTTCGACGGCCTCGGCGCTGTCGTCGTCGCCCTCTCCGAGGGCGACCACCAGCGCTGCGATTGCCACGATGAGCGCGAGCAGCGCAATGCCCAGCGGCAGTCGATCCTTCATCGCGATGAAGCCCTCGGAGGGCGCGCGCTCCATTCCGTGGGGTTCCGGGAAATCAGTTGGACCGGTCATCGGTGTCCTTCGTGTAGCTCTCGGCGTCGAGGGGGGCGCCGAAGCGACGAGGACCGCCAGGACTGCCCTGTGCGCCAGGCCAGCCAGCGGTATCGACTCGCGTGGCATAACGACGCACGAGCACCGAGAGTACGACCTTGCGGGTCGGCGGAAAGAGCATGATCAGCCCGGCAGCGTCGGTCAGGAAGCCTGGTGTGAGCAGAAATGCGCCGGCCAGCAGGATCAACAGCCCGTCGACAAGTTCATTGCCGGGCGTGCCGCCTGCCCGTGCGACGCGGCTAGAGATCGAGTCCGATGGCTGCGACCGGCGTTGACATCTGCATCTGCGGCGGAGACCCCATCAGCGGACCGAACGCCGCCATCGCCTCCTGCATGGCAGGGGTCTGGCCGTGGTGCTGCATCGACTCGGCATCGCTCATGAGAGCGAAGAACCAGAACGTGTTTCTCTCGCCCCGGTGGTACGAGTAGATCTCCACGCCCGGCTCGTCGCGCGCGGCTTCGACCATCGAAGCCAGCACTGCCTCCATCTCGTCAGCCTTGCCGTCTTGACATGTGAAGCTGCCGATCACCGTTGCCTTGCCCATAGCCGTGCTCCTCGGTTGTTCGGGGTGTCCCCGGCTGAGTCTGCCTGCGCGCCGTCGGCGTCAGGCGCGCCAAGCAGTCGGGTCGGTGTCGTCACCCAGCACTGCGAACACACCGTCGATCTGCAGCACTGGTGTCTCGTCGCCGTCCGTCTGCTGCCGACCGACCGTGCTGCTCATCGCACGCTGCCGCTCAGCCGCCGGCCCACAGCGGCGGCGTCGGCATCGGTCCGCGAGCCGCCTCGTACGCCGCTGCCAGCGACAGCGACAGGGTCTCGTCGCCGCCCCGGCACATGAACTGGATCGACGTAGGCAAGCCGCCCCCGGGCCCCGCCGGAGACACCCCCGTCGGCACTGTCGTCGAGCACAGCGCCAGGAAGTTGCCGGCCCGTGTGAACAGCGCCGGCGTGTTCGTCTCGTCGGCTTCGTCCACAGGCAGCGGCAGCATCGGCGTGGTGGGCGTCACCATCGCGTCGAAGCCCTCGAACGCCTCGGCAAACTCGGCAAGGTCGATGCGCCGCTGCACCATCGCCGCGATGTACTCGCTGGCCGAGATGCCTGCCCCCGGCAGCACCCTGGCCCGCACCCGCTCGTCGACCTTCGAGGCCGGATTTTCCATCATCTCGCCGTAGTAGTGGTACGACTCGGCTGTCACGATCACGAAGCGAGTGTTCTTCATCTCCTCGAACGACGTCGGCGGGTCGAAGGCCACCACTTCGGCACCCAGCCCTACGAGCACCTCGAGCGCAGCGTCGTAAGCGGCGAGCTGAGCAGCGTCCACTCCCAGGCGTTCGGCATCGCTCAGGCAGCCGATGCGCCGCCCACTCAGTCCGCCCTCGAGCGCCGCCCGCATCGCCCCGTAGCGACCAGCACCGGCCAGCCAGTCACGCTCGACCTCGGCCGGCGGCGAGCCCAACATGGCATCGAACATGAGCGCCGCGTCCAGCACCGTTCGAGCCAGCGGCCCGGGCGTGTCCAGCGTGTGTGACAGGGGAACGATCCCGTCGATCGGCAACAAGCCCTCGGTGGTCTTCAGACCGACGATCCCGCAGAGCGCCGCGGGCAGCCGCACCGATCCGCCCGTGTCGGTCCCCACAGCGCATGGCGTCATGCCCGCTGCCACCGCCGCGCCCGACCCAGACGACGAGCCGCCCGGCGTGCGCAAGACATCCCGGTCCCACGGATTCCACGGCGTGCCCATGTGCTGGTTGGTGCCCCAGCCGCCCATGGCGAACTCGACGGTCTTGGTCTTGCCCAGCAGGATCCCGCCGGCGTCCAGCAGGCGCTGCGCGATCACCGCCGTCGCCGGCGAGACCCGGTCGGCCCACTCGGCCGATCCCGCCGTGGTCACCCGGCCTTCGACCTCCACGATGTCCTTCAGAGCGAACGGCACCCCGAAGAACGGCCCCAAGGCCTCGCCCGAGTCCCGCGCCGACGCCACCGCCACCTCGGCAGCCCGGGCTGCTGCCCGAGCCTCGTCCGCGTACACCGCCTGCCAGGCCCTGACCCGCCCGTCCAGCGACGCAATCGCCGTCAGGCATTCCTCGGTCGCGTCCACCGGCGACCGGGACCCGTCCCGGTGGCCCCCCGCCAATTCAGCAATCGTCGCCGTCACCCTGCCCCCCAACCGCGATCCCTCGCGAGCCTCACCCGCCGCCCTCCGCAGCAGGCACCGGGCAGTCTCGCGCCCAGCAACTCGGCTCGCCCGCACAGCGCATGAGCGATCCCAATAATCAGCGCGCCGCCCGAAGCAGCGCGGTCACGCCCGGAAGCTGCCGCGGCGACCGCCGGGGTTCTCGCGGGGTCCGTAGTAGCCGAAGCTCCAGCCCGGCGTTTGCGCCCATTCGATGCGCCCGACCTCGTCCGCGAATCGCTCCGCCGCAGCGATCAACGCATCCTCGGCGGCGTAATCGAACGGATCCTGCAGCCGGGCCACGGCGTCCTCGCTGCCGGGCAGGTGCTCCGCCTGCCAGCGCACGGTACGCCGCATGCCTTCTTCCGGGTCCACGTTGTCGCGGTACCCGAGTTGCTGGCGGAGCTTCTCGGTGCTGAGGATGCGGTGCGTCGAGGAGTGATTGTGAATGAACGGGCCGGCCGTGGCGGCCAGCTCCCACGGAATCGAGACAAGCTCGAAGGGATTGCCGAGCTCGTCGCCCACGATCTCCACGATCTGCGCGTAGGTGAACTGCCGATCGTCGCCCACGTTGTAGATCTCGCCCGCCGAGCGGTCGATGTGATCCACCGCCAGCAGCACCGCCGAGGTGGCGTTCTCGACGAACGCCGACGTCATCACCGTGAGGCCGCCGTCGGGCATGATGATCTGCTGCCGGCCGTCGAGCGCACGCTTGACCAGCGTCCACTCCCGCGGCAGCACTTGGTTCGGACCGTATATGTAGGGGTACCGGAAGTGGGTGGCGTCGGGGTGCAGCGAGAACGTCAGCTCCTCGGACTCGGCGATCTTGAGCGGCTTGGGCCCCGATCGCTCGTCGACGACGAGCTCGTCGTTCTCGCGCGTGGGGATCGACATCCCCTCGGGGAACTTCGTCGCAGGCTCGGAGAACCCGCTGTATGCGGGCACGCCGCCGATGGAGAACAGGCGGGGAGTGCGGCCGACGAGCACTTTGACGATCGAACGCAGCCGGCCGTACATCGCGAACACCACGTCGAAGTTGCGGCCCTCGATCGACGACCGGAACGCATCCTCATCGAACGGATCGGTGTGGATGTGCTCGAGATGATCGGGGATGGTGTCGACCTCGTGGCGGCCCGTGTGCAGGATCGTCACGGTGTGACCGCGATCCACCAGACCGTTCACAATGTGGGGCCCAGTCGGCCCCGTCCCTCCGATGACCAAGATGTCCATCCCGTCAGCTTGGCCCACCAGCGCCTACGACGCTCAGTCCCGTCGCATCTCGGGTGGCGTTGGCACGGCCCGGGTCAGCCAGCACGCAATCGTGTCGTCGCGCCGCAAACCGCATACGTTCCTCCAGCCGACTCCGCTGTTGAGCGCGGCCGCTGGTGCAGGGGTCGTGGACGCCCGCTTCGCGGTTGAACAGTGGCCGGGCGGCGAGTCGGGACGGTGGGTTAGGTTCGGCGGTGGCGCGGGGCATCGACGAGGGGGCTTGCGATGGTCGGAGAACTGGACGGGCATGAGCTCGACAAGATGCGGGGGCTGACGTTCCTGTGGGCGGTGTTGCTGGCTGGCGGCCTAGCGCTGATGTTCGGCTTGACCCAGTGGGGTCTGCTCGACGACGTTCCGATGAGCGAGAGTGCGGCCATCGCCGTGGGCACCAACAACGGCATCGGGATCGTCGCGTTCGGCGGGTGGAATGCCATCGGCATCGTGTCCATCGGAGGTGCGAACTCCATCGGGATCATCTCGATCGGCGGTCTCAACAGCATCGGGGTGATCTCGTTCGGGGGTTTGAACTCGGTGGGCTTCCTCGCCCACGGCGGCTTGGGCGCCTTCGGTGCCCGCAGCACACGGTTCCTCGCGTGGTCGCCGCTCAGGATGCGCGGCAGCAAGCCCTGCTGAATGGACGTGCCTCTGCTCGCAGACGGCTCGCTTGGCCGACACCTCACCGGGGGGCTCGGTTGCGATGACTGCCCGGCATGCCATTCGGGGCATAGACGGTGACAGCGGTCGAGTCGGGAGCGCCGCAGGGGCCGTTGGCGGGCATTCGTGTGGTGGAGATCGCCACGTTCATTGCCGCGCCCGGCGGCGCGCACCTGCTGGCGTCGCAGGGCGCCGACGTCATCAAGGTGGAGGACCTGGTGGTCGGCGATCCGCTGCGCATGTTCGGGTCGAGCCGGGGCGGCATGTCGGGCTGGTTCGCCAACATCAACGCGGGCAAGCGCTCGCTCGCCATGGACATCGCCTCGCCCCAGGGCCGCGAGCTCATGGCCGACCTGCTCGCCACTGCCGACGTGTTCGTGCAGGCGTACCGCCCGGGGGTGGCCGAACGGCTCGGCATCGGCGAAGCCGACGTGCGCAAGCGCAACCCCGACGTCATCTACGTGTCGATCAGCGGTTTCGGCCGTGACGGGCCGTACTCGAAACGCCCTGCCTACGACGCCGTCATCCAAGGCTGGTCGGGCATTGCGGCGGTGCAGGGCGGCGACGGCGAGCCGCAGTTCGTCAAGAGTTTCATCCCCGACAAGGTCACCTCGCTGACGTGGACCCAGGCCGTGTGCGCGGCGCTGTTCGCCCGTGAGCGCACCGGCCGGGGCGAACACGTGGAGCTGTCGCTGCTCGACTCGGCGGTCAGCTTCATGTGGCCCGATGCGATGATGGACCACACCGTGCTGGCCGACGACGCCGACCATCGCCCGAACCTGCTGGCCGACTACCGGCTGCTGGCGTGCCGGGACGGCTACGTGGCCGTCATGCCGCTCACCGATGCCCACTGGAAGGGCGTGGCCGATGCGTTCGACCGGCCCGACCTGCTCACCGATCCTCGCTTCGCCGAAGCGGGACCACGCGCAGCGCACTTCGGCGACATGATCGACACGCTCGGCGAGGTGGTGGCCGATGTGGCCCGTGACGACGTGGTCGAGCGGCTCATCGCAGCCGATGTGCCGGTGGGGCCGGCCCTGCGCCCTGACGAGATCGCCGCCGACCCACAGGTACAGCACTCCGGTGTGGTGCGGGAAGTCGATCACCCCATCGTCGGCCCTATCCGTCAGCACCGCCCCGCCGCACTGTTCGCAGGCGGCACGCCCGAGCTGCGCCACGCCGTCGAGCGCGGCACCGACACCGACCAGATCCTGAGCGAGCTCGGCAGGTCGCCCGACGCCATCGCCGAGCTGCGCTCCGCCGGAGTAGTGAACTAGCACGACTGCGCAGGGCGACACCGTGCAATCCCAAACCCCGCCCGCCGCAACCGAGTGCCCGAGCGCAACGACGGGTCGTGCGGAGGGGTCGGGCGCGAGATGGCAGCTCGTTCGAGAAGCTGCTGCGGAATGCAATAGACGCAGCAGTGCATTAGGAATAGCGAGATGACGGTCGACGAGGCACAAAGCGCTGCCGCTTCGGACGGTTCGGGTCGGGAGCTGCGGATCGACGGTCGCACCGGTGCGGTGCTCGCTGCGCACTCCGCCTGGAACGAGGAGCACCGCCACCTGTCCAAGCACTCACTCGCGGCCCTGCGCGACTCGGGAGCGCTGCGGCTGCTGGTGCCCGAACGGGTCGGCGGCGACGAGCTCACCTTCGCCGACATGGTCGCCAATGTGCGCGAGGCCGCCCTGTACGACGGCGCCGCGGCCTGGGTGCTGATGGTGCTGGTCGGGCACAGCTGGATGATCGGCTCGATGAGCGAAAACCTCCAGGACGAGGTGTACGGGGCCGACCTCGACACGATCGTGCCGGGCTCACTGGCCCCCGTCGGCTCGGCCACCGAGTGCGACGGCGGCTGGCTCGTCGACGGGCGCTGGCCGTTCACGAGCGGAGCGGTCTGGGGCGACTGGTTCCTGCTGGGCTCCCAGGTGCTCGAGCCCGGTGAGCGACCCCGCCTCATCCACGTGGTGATGCCCCGCTCCGACATCGAAGTCGACGACAACTGGTACGCGATCGGCCTGCGGGGCACCGGCTCGTGCGATGTGGTCGCCGAGCAGGCCTTCGTGCCCACACACCGCGTGCTCGATTCCGGCGAGCTGCTCGGCGCCCGCTCGCCGTGGTCGGCGCGCCACCGCACGTCGCTGTACCACACGCCGGTCCTGCCCGGACTGTCTGTGCATGTCGCAGCCACGGCGCTCGGCCTCGCCCGGGCCGGGCTCGATGATGCCGCCGACCGCTTCGGTGTCCAGGACGATCGCTACATGGGCACCGCCAAGTCGCGCCGGCCGGGGCTGCACATGCGCCTGGCCGAGGCCAACACCGAGGTGCGCTCTGCCGAGCTGCTCATCGACGACACGATCGGCCTGCTCCGCCGAGCCGCCGAAGGCGACGACTCCAAGGCGCTGCGGGCTCACGCCAAGTACCAGGGCAGCTATGCCATCGAGCTGTGCCGCCGGGCGCTCGACCGGGTCACCACGGCCGCCGGCGGGCGGGCAGTCTTCGACGGCAGTCGCCTGCAGCAGGCCTTCCGCGACGTCACGATGGCCTCCCAGCACCAGGTCGCCGATCTCGACACGGTCGGCGAGGCCTACGGCCGCACCCGCCTCGGCATGGACCCCGGCCCCCACCCGCTGTAGCCCGGACGAGACACTGCGAACCGGCGGTGCCCTGCCCGTTCCAGCGTTGCCGCTACTCCCGCCGGCGCTCTGGTTGATATCTTGGCTGTGTGACTAAGACATCTGTCGAGATCGATCGAGATATCGTGGCACAAGCCGCGGAGATTCTCGGCACGTCCTCCCTGCGCGACACGATCGATGCCTCACTGCGCGAGATTGTCAACGCTCGGCGCCGCTTGGAACTCGTCGGCCTGCTGTCGGACCCTGAGCGCTTCGACTTCGCAGCAGCAGACTCGGCCTGGGGCGCAGACAGCTAGTGGCGCGCGCCACGCACCTCGCCGACACGAGCGCTCTCGCTCGATTCGACCGGCCCCATGTCGTCGCGTCAGCCGCCGCCCGCATCGCGGCGGGCCAGATCGCACTGTGCGCCCCGGTCATCTACGAACTGGGCTTCAGCGCCCGCACTGCCGCCGACTACGACGCGGCCGCGACCCGGCTCGCAGCCTTCGAGCGAGCACCGACCACCGAGGGCGACTTCGGGCGCGCCCTTGACATCCAGCAACGCCTCGTGCACCGGGGGCTTCACCGTGCGGTCTCGCTGGTCGACGCTCTCGTCGCCGCTGTCGCCGAGAGTCGAGGCCTCGTGGTGCTGCACTACGACGCCGACTTTGAGCTCATCGCCGAGATCACCGGCCAGTCCACCGAGTGGATTGTGGAAAGAGGCACCGCCGACTAGCACGGGCCGAAATAGGTGACCGTGAGCGGACATGACCAACTGAGATACTGGCCGAAGGCGGGGAGCGGGCATGTCACTGGAACTTGAGACCGTGCGGGTGGATGGCGACGGCCCGGTGCGCCACTTGGTGCTCAACCGGCCTGAGGTACACAACGCCGTCAACTCCCAGCTGATCGCCGACGTTCACGCTGCGTGCTTGGCGCTGGACGCCGACCCGAGCGTGCGGGTGGTGATCGTGCGCGGCGAGGGCCGCAGCCTGTCCTCAGGGGCCGATCTCAAGCAGGGTCGGGGCACCAGCCTCGACGCCATGCTCGGCTCCAAGGCGGGCGCCCGCATGTACGACGCGCTGATGCACCTCAATGCGATCACGATCTGCCTGTGCCACGGGTACATGATCGGCGGCGGAGGGGTGCTGCCGGCTGCGTGCGACTTCCGCATCGGCAGCCCGTCGATGAGCCTCACGCTCAACGAGGTCAGCATCGGCTTCAACCTCACCTGGCACTCGGTGCCGGCGCTGGTGAACCTGGTGGGGCCGCACCGGGCCAAGGAGATGCTCATTCTCGGGCGCACCTATGGGATGGAGGAGCTCGATTCGTGGGGCTTTTTCACCGAGACAGTTTCCGGCGACGACGAGCTGGTGCCCGCGGCTGAGCGGCTGGCCGCGGCCGTCGTCAACCAGCCGCCGGTGCCGGTGACGTCGTCGAAGGCGTCGATCAACGCGCAGGCGATGCCGCTGGGCCGGGCCATCAACCACCTCGACCACGTGGCCGTCGGCTACATGGGCAAGAGCGAGAGCTCGCGCGCCGCGGTGCGCAGCTACTTCGACCGCGACGATCCCGACGCCCGTACCTGGTCCGACGACTGAGCGGGACCGCTCGGCGCGACGCACCTGCGAGGATGGAAGCGTGATCGAGCGGCGCAACGCCTCGTCGCCGACTGGGGCGGACGGCGAGCACGACGCCTCTGCGATCCCGGGTGCCGACGGCGGGGGACCGTCGGGCGCCGATTCAGGCGACAACGATGAGCAGATCGGCGTGCCCGATACGCGACCGGCACAGCGGCGTGACCGGGGCTGGCCGAACCAGCGCACCCTGCTGCTGTACCTGGTGGGCGGGCTGCTGATCGCGGCGATCCCCGTGGTGGTGGCGCGCTTCGTCGACCAGCCCCCCGGCGACACCTACACCATCGACATACCGCCGGGAACGGCCACCGCCATCGCAGCCGGCGAAGACGTCGAGGTCATTCCTGACGAGCTGGACTTCACGCTGCGCGATGTGCTGATCATCGTGAACCGTGACTCGGTGGCGCACACCATCGGCCCGTTCGAGATCGGGCCCGGCCAACAGTCCGAGCACTCGTTCAACGAGGTAGCCGCCATCAGCTCCTACTGCTCGCTGCACCCCTCCGGGGGCATCAGCATCTCCATCGGCGAGTAGCTCAGGCCTCGAAGGCTCAGCCCCTAAGCCTCGTTGCAGGCCGGCAGAGCCTCCTCGGCGAACTGCACGACCGCATCCTCGGGCCGGCCCATGCGCAGCGCCGCCGTGTTGACCAGCAACCGCTGCACACCGTGGTCGCGGTACACCTCGAGCCCTTTGAGCCCCTCGCGGTGGTAGTTCCAGTAGGCGGTCAGCGCCAGCTCGGCAGGGTCGCGCCCCTGCCGGTCGCACTCTGCACGCATCTCGCCGATCAGGCGCTTGAAGTCGTCGAGGTCCTTGTGGATCACGTACCAGCCGTCGCCCCGCGCCACCAAGCGTCGGATGGCCGGCGGCGTGGTGCCGCCGATGAGCAGCGGCATGCGGGGCCGCTGGGCCGGTGTCGGCAGCATGGAGAACCCTGTCCAGTCCAGGAATTCGCCCCGGAAATCCACGTCCTCGCCGGTCCACGCGGCGCTCATGGCGTCGATGTACTCATCGGCCCGGGTGCCCCGACGGTCGAACGGCACGCCGAGCGCGTCGAATTCCTCCTCCAGCCAGCCCACGCCGATGCCCAGCTCCAGCCGCCCGTCCGACAGGTGGTCGAGCGATGACGCCTGCTTGGCGAAGTACAGGGCGTTGGCCTGGGTGACGATGTTGACGCCGGTGCCGAGCCGCAACCGCTCGGTGGCCCCGGCGACGAAGGTCAGCGCGATGAACGGGTCGGTGAAGCCTGCGTCCGTTGGGAGGCCCAGCTTGCCGCTGGGGTTGTACGGGTACCGGCTCTCGTAGTCGTGGGGCACGATCACGTGCTCGAACGTCCACACCGACTCGTAGCCGAGCTCCTCGAGCTGCTGGGCGAACGACCGCAAGTACCCAGGGTCGAGGTAAGTGGCCGAGTTGATGGGTGTGATGCCGACGTGCATCTGCGGGACTGTACGCAACACCTGTAGCGAGCGCCGCTGGCCCCGCTGGCCTCGCCGATCTGGTCAATCCAACGAGCCCACCAGCCCAGCCCACCGCGCAGTCGTGCATGCAGCGGCCAAGTGCGCCAAGCTGTTGCGGTGCGGGACGAAGCTGCCCTCAATGGCACTGTCTTCGCAGTGCGGCGCGCCTCGTTGTACTCGCGCTCAGATCAAGAGCGCATCCAGCGGCGCACGGTCGTCGTTCTCATCGCGAGCCAGGCGGCCGGCGGCTTCGGCCTGGTGGCCACCTACATCGTGAGCGCGCTGCTGGCGAAGGACATCACCGGCAGCGCCACGCTCGGCACCATCGCTGCAAGCTGCCTGTCGATCGGCTCGGCTTCGGTTGCGGTGCCGATGTCGCGTCTGATGAACCGCTACGGGCGCCGCTCGGGTCTGCGCTTCGGCTACCTGGTCGGCGCCGGCGGAGCCCTGTCGGCAGTGCTGGGCGCGATCCTGCTGAATTACCCGCTGCTGTGCCTGGGCGTGTTCGGCGCGGGGGCCGGCAATGCGGCCAACCTCGCGACCCGGTACGCCGCTTCGGACCTGTCCACCGAGCAGCGCCGTGCCAGCACCATCAGCATGATCGTGTGGGCCACGACGTTCGGTTCGACTGCGGGCTCGGCGGTGTCCGGCTATGCCAGCGAGGTCGGCGTGGCGTTCGGGCTTCCCGACAAGACCGGCTCGTATGTTTTCGCCGGCATCATGTTCTTGCTCGCAGCGGCGATCATCGAAGTCTTCCTGCGGCCCGACCCGATGCATGTGGCCAGCGAGCTGTCCGAGGCCGGCGACGGCGGTGCCGCCAAAGAGCCTGCGCTGCCCGCCCCTTCGACGCGCGAGGCGATCTGGCTCATCTGGCAGCGGCCCGAGGCTCGGCTGGCGGTGCTGGCGATGATCGTCAGCCAGGTGACCATGGTGGGTGTCATGGCGCTGACGCCGTTGCACATGGATGAAGGCGGCCAGTCTCAGAGCGTCATCGGGTACATGATGGCGTTCCACATTCTGGGCATGTACTTGTTCTCGCCGGTGGTCGGCCGTCTGACCGACAGGATCGGCAGCTATCCGATGCTGTTCATTGCCGGCGGCCTGTGCACCTGGGGGGCCTACTGGGCCGCGATCACGCCGCCCGCCGGGGCGCTGGGAGTGTTCATGGGGAATTTCCTGGTGGGCTTGGGCTGGTGCTTCGGGGTGGTCGCGGCGTCGAACCTGATGGTGGCGCTGTATCCGATTCACCAGCGGGTCTCGGTTCAGGGTGTCGGCGACTTCGCCATGCTCGCTTCGGGAGCGGTGGCCGGTCTGAGTTCGGGGGCGCTGTATTCGGTCTTCCAGTACAGCGGCGTGAACTACGCGAACGCGCTGTTCGGCGTGGCGCTGATCCTGGCCACGTTCCTCACCTACACCGGCGTGCGGCGGGCGACGCGCCGCCCGCACCACCAGCAGCCCGCAGTCGCCGTCGGCGGCTGATTCAGCGTTCCCTGTCGGCCCGGCGGCTCGGCATTCAGGCGCTCCAGCCGCCGTCGACGTGGATCGTCTGGCCGGTGATGTAGCTGGCCCCGGCGCACAGGAACAGGCATGCGTCGGCGTACTCGGCGGCAGTGCCAGGACGGCCCAGCGGCAGCGACTCGGAGTCTTCGAAGACCGTCGCCCAGCGGATCGGGAAGTTCGTGGAGTCGGGGTGCACGTAGCTGGGGGAGATGGCGTTCACCCGTACCTCCGGGGCGAGGCCGCGCGCCAACTCCTTGGTGAGTGTGATGATGCCGCCCTTGGCGACGCTGTAGGGCGAGCTGGAGCCGCCGCCCCGCCAGCCCGACATGGAAGCGGTGTTCACGATGGCGCCGCGTGCTGCGGTCAGGTACGGCGCAGCAGCCTTGGCGGTGCGGAACGCCGACAGCAGGTTGATCGACAGCGCTTCTGCCCACAGTTCCTCGGTCTGCGATTCGAGGTCGCCGGCGGGGATGGTCTGCAGGGTGACGGGGTGCCCGGCGATGTTCAGGAGGTAGTCGATGCCGCCCATCCGGTCGGCGGCGGCTTCGACCATCGCCGCCACCGAGTCGTTGTCGCGCAGGTCGCACGGCGCTTCGAACACGTCGAGGCCGTCTTCCCGCAGTGCCTGCACGGTGCCGGCGAGCCGCTCGCCGGGCAGGTCGGCGATGGCCACGATGCTGCCGTTGGCGGCGAACGTGCGGGTGACGCCGAGGCCGATGCCGCTGGCCCCGCCGCTGACGATGCTGCGCTTGCCGGTGAGATCGGCGCTGATCATGTGGCGGCTCCTCTTGTGGATCGCTGATGGTTCACGAGCCCTGCGGCAGGTACTGGTCGTGTCGCCACGGGTCGAGCCGCAGGCTGAGCTCGCGCAGGCGGCCGTGGAATTCGTCGCGGGGCACGTGGCACAGGCGGATATGTCGGCCCGATGCGGGGTCGAACTCGGTGCGGCCGTGCATGACCCGGTGGTTGTCGATGAGCATGCCCTGGCCGGGATCGACCCGGATGGCGGCGGTGAATTCGGGGCTCAGCATGCGGTCGCTGAAGGCCCGGATGGCGTCATAAAGGCGGTCGACGTCGCTCGGCGGCACGTCGAGCGGCCCGAGCGCCCGGTCGAAGTAGCGGATGCCGCTGGGCCGGTTGAACTCGTCGAGCCGGATGACCGGGCTGCGGCTGCGCAGGTTGATCTCGCCGGGGTGGCGCCGCACATGGGTGACGGGCAGCGTGGTGAGGGCCTCGAATGCGTCGGGCTCGTCGGCGCGCAGCGACTCGGCGATGGCGAAGCCGTCCACATAGGTGCTCATGCCGCCGACATCGGTGTTGGCGAGGCAGTGGAAGATGTCGATGCCGGGCGGCGAGTAGTAGAAGGCGTCGTCGATGTGGGGCGCCTGGGCCATGCCGGTCTTGGCGCCCAGCTTGGCCACGGGCTCGGCGCGCACGTCATAGATGCGGCCATAGACGGTCGTCTCGTGGATGGGGCCGACGAGGTTGGCGAGCTGCTCGGTGCAGGCGGGGTCGGCGCCGAGGTTGTCGATGCGCACGATGCCGTATTGGGCCAAGAGCCGGTAGGCGCGCAGTTGGCCGGCGGTGCCGTCGCTGGCGTCGGCCCAGTCGACGGTGGGGAAGTCGTGGGCCAGTTCGGCCCGCCAGGTGGTGGGCTGCCACGCGGCCCTGCGTCGGCGAGCCTCGTCGTCGTAGGCGTTCGCCGCGAGCCAGTCGCCGCCATAGGCGGAACGGTGGCCGTCGGGCCACGTCAGCGCCAAGTCGCCATCGCAGGCCCCGGCGCTTACCGGTGCGATGTCGGGCGGGATGTTCGCCACCGTCGTGAAGCGGATGCCGTCGGCGGGGTTGCCGCACTCGGCGCACCAGCAGCAGTGCCGCAGCCACTGCGCCGAGTAGGTGCGCTGGTGACCGTCGGCGAAGGTGACGTGCACCTGGCGCCCGTCGATGGCCGCGCCGACCACAGCGGGTGCGTCAGCGATGCCAAGCCGGTTGCCGAGATGCGGGTTGTAGGTGGTGATGCCGCCCACAGCCCCGTGCTCGCTCTCCTCGACCGGTGCCACGGGCGGCCTTGGCGCCGACTCGCTCACTGACGGTCGGTTCACCGGTCAATCGCTCCCGTCGCCGGCTGCATCGAGTGCGTGGGCAGCCACAAGTTCTTCGTTCAGTTCCACGCCGAGGCCGGTGCCGGTCGGCAGCGCCGCGTAGCCGTCGACGATGTCGGGCTCGGGCGGGTGGACGAGCTCGGTACGCAGGCGGGACGGGCCCAGCCGCGACGATCGGAATTCGACCATCGGGATGGTCAGCGCTGCTGCTTGCAGGTGGAAGTTGGCGACGTCGGTGATGCCGGTGGCGAAGCTGTGGGGGATGAGCTGCGCGCCGTGCATCTCGCACAGCTCGGCGATGCGCATCAGCTCGGTGAACCCTCCGGCGCGGCTGACGCCGGGCTGCACCAGCGACACCGCGCCGGTGGTCAGCCATTCCCGCACTTCCCAGCGCCCTGCTGCGAACTCAGCGCCGCCCACCCGGATGGGCGATACGGCTGCGAGGCGGGCATGGCCGGCCAGGTCGTCGTGGCGCAGCGGGGCTTCGGCGAAAGCCACGTCGAATTCTTCGATGCGTCGCAGCGTCCAGGCGGCGTCGTGCCAGTCCCACCAGCGGTAGCCGAAGTCGAGCGCCATGGTGAGCTCGTCGCCGAGCGCTTCCCGGCAGTCGCCGACGAACTCCACGACGGCCCGGTCGCTTACCTCCGAGCCGAACAGAACCGGCACCTTGACAGCGGTGAGGCCCTGGTCGGCGGCGATGGCGGCCTGGCGGGTGACCTCGACGAGCACGGCCGACATCGGGCCGTCGTAGATGTCGCCGGGGTAGCAGGTGGCATACGGCCTGATGCGCTCGGTGCGGGCGCCGCCGAGCAGCTTGTAGACGGGCAGGCCGAGCTGGTGCCCGGCGAGGTCGTACAGCGCGATGTCCACGGCCGAGTACGCCTGGATGTAGGAGCCGCGGCGCCCGTGGTAGAAGCTGCCGTGGTACGCCCGGTCGTACAGCGCTGCGGCTTCGATCGGGTCGGCGCCTACCACTACGTCGGCGATGCCCTGGCTCCAGAAGTGAATGGTGCGCTGGTCGATCATCGCCTTGACGACCGCGGGCGTGCACACCGACTCGCCGATGCCGACCCGTCCGTCCTCGTCGGTCACCTTGACGAGCAGCGTTTCCTCGGAGCCTTCGGCGAAGGCATTGCCGACGGCAGGCACCGACACGATGAGCGCTTCGACGGCCGCAACGGCGCACGGCTGGCGGGCTGTTGTTGCGACGGTCGTTGCCGTCATGTCCGCGATTGTCCCGGCACGGCCGGACGCGCCCTGCGGGCCGCCGCGCTCGCCGTCACTTCAGCCGCCGATAGGACTCTGTGCTGTGAGGCCACCGTCCACAGTTAACACGCTGCCCGAGACGAAACTGGCCGCTGGGCCCGCCAGCCAGGCGACCACTTCCGCGACGTCATCGGGGGTGCCGAGCCGGCCCACGGGATGGCGCTTGATGGCTGCCTGCCGGGCCGCGGCGGGGTCCGCTTCAAGGTCGAACACGGCATCGGCGAGCTCGGTCGCGATCCAGCCAGGGCTGACCGCCACGCATCGGATGCCTTGACGGCCGTGATCGATCGCGACGGCCCGGGTAAGCGCCTCGACAGCACCCTTGGACGCGTTGTACACGGCCATGCCGGCGTCGGCGTGCGTAGCGGCGATCGACGCGATGTTGATGATGACGCCGCCATCGGGCCGGCCTGCCTGCGGGCCGTCGGACTGTGCGGCACGTTGGCCCTGCTGCCGACTGGACATGTGACGAACCGCAGCACGGCACATGTTGAACACGCCCCGCACATTGACGTCCATGACCCGATCGAAGTCCTCGTCGGTGGTGTCCGCGACGGTCTTCTCCACCTGCACGCCGGCGTTATTGACCACCGCATCCAGCTGCCCGAACCGCTCGACGGCGGCAGCCACCAGCGCGTCGGCCTGCGCCGGATCAGCCACATTGGTCTGCAGCCACCCTGCGCCTGCAAGATCGGGTTGCCGCCGGCTGCCGGTCAGCACATCCCAGCCGTCAGCCACGAACCGCCGAGCGATCGCCTCGCCGATCCCCGAGCTCGCCCCCGTCACCACCACACTGCTCACAGTCACCCCTCCACCCCGCAGCTCGTCTGTCAAGCGCTGTTTGACGGACGGAACGATTCGAGTCTCAGAACGGGGTCGGTCCAGCCTTCGTCGGTGAAGAGCGTGCCGGCGAGCCGGCCGATCTCATCGGCTGACTTGGCCGCCGAGCCGCAGCCGCCGACCGCGACGGCGACGCGGTCGTCCACCCAGTCGATCCAGGGGAGATCGTGCGGGGTGTTCGTGACCACGCAGGGCTTGTGGTCGCGCGACCGGATCGTGCGGTCTGGGAGGAATTCGCGCAGCCGTTCCTCGAGGTCGTCTGCCTCGGCCATGCTCCCGCCGCTGCGGAACCAGTCGACCACGGTGGGCACATCGTCGGCCATGGTGGCGGCGGGGTCATAGCCGCCGATCTTCAGCATGACCCGACCGTCGGGGAACCGGACCGGCGGTACCCAGTAGACGTCGTGGCGAGGATCTTCCTCGCAGGTGGTCGGGTCGGTCCGGGAGATGAGGCTCGGCAGCGCTGGGCCGTCGTCGAGTTCGGCCATCAGGATGGTCCGCAGGCTGCGCTCGAGCGGCAGGTCGACGCCGACCAGTTCGGCCGCCCAAGCACCGGTGCACAACAGCACGCCCCCGGCGAGCACCGTGTCGTTGCCGACGGTCAGCTGCACGCCGTCAGACGTCGGAGCGACCGCCGAGACAGGAGCGTCGATGACCGTCCCGCCCGCTGTAGCCGTCAACCGGCTCTGTGCCGCGACCATCCGCCGCGGGTTGATGTGCCCCGCCGGCGCAGCTTCGAGGATGATCGCGTCGGCGCTCGACATGTCGATCCCGAAGCGCTCCGCAACCTCGTCAGCGGTGACCTCGCGTGCGTCGACATCGAGTTCGAGCGCATGGGCGAGATCGGCATGCGGATCAGCCCCCGAATAGACAAGACCGGTACCGGAATGAAACCCGATGCCCGAGCGCTCCTCGATGTCGGCGTACCTGCCGATGGAGCGGATTGCCAAGTGCGACCAAGCAGGATCCGGGTCGATCATCCTGGTGATGCGGCCTTCGTCG
>JAJDZE010000019.1 GCA_022824805.1 Acidimicrobiia bacterium
GGGGTGCTTTCCACCAAGCGGACCTCGCTGAGACTCCGTGCGGGATCGATCCTGCGCCCGAGGTCGCACAACCGCTCCCCGAGACGGTAAGGAAAGCGCCCGAACTGCTCGGCGGCTCACTGCGTCTGCGCTGCCCGGAAGCAAGTCTGACGAGAGACTCCTCAATTCGGTGCGTGCCCGCACTCGCTGCTAGGCGAGAGCCACTGGTTCGAGTTGGCTGCGGCTCGCGCGGTAGATGAACGGCCCCGGCAACTCATGCAACCGTTCGATCCGTCGCCACTGCGTCATCAGCACCTCAAGCTGGTCCCAGACCGTCTTGGCATCGGTACTCGTCAGCACAACCAAGCGGGCGTCGTGCTCAATCACCGCATCGAGTTCGGCAACCCGCTGCCGGATCCTCCCATCCCGCGTGACGGCGATCATTCCGTTCGATGCCGTATACGGAATCCAAACGTCGATGCAGAAGCGGAACGTGGCAAGCTTCACGCGGCCTGCGCTGCGACACGCGATGTCTCATAGGCGGCTGCCCACCTGACGCTCTCAAGGCCTAGGTCAAACTGTTCGGCCACCTCGCTCTCGGTCTCGCCTCCGTCGAGGTGCTCCACGATCGCCGCCGTGCTGATGCCCGCGATCGCCGGACGGCCGAACCGTTGGTCAGGACGGCAGCGCACCGGCGACGCCTCGTCGTCGTGCGGCCTCCACGCGACCGGCCGATCACCGTCCCATTCGACTCGCTTCACGAACGAGTCAGCAGGCGGCAACAGCAACGGCTGACCGTCCACGAGCGCGATGAGACGCAGCTCACCGCGCAGCTCGCACAGCTCCTGGAAGCGCACCAGCAGCCGCCGTCCTTCACCGACCCACGGCACTGCGTACGCCAGCGGATGCGCCACGCCCAGCTCATCTCGCAAAGCAGCGACGAAGCTGCGTATCTCGTGAAGCCGGACACGTAGCTCACGCCGGTACTGGCGCAGAAGCCCAGCCTCGACGAACTCCGGTCACGTGAGGCTCGTGTCGCCGGTGGCCGCAGCCCGCAGCACCGGGTCATAGCGGCGACCACGGCGCTCGCCTCCCTCCAACCACCAGCCGAGTGTGCTCCGGCTGACAGCGAGGATCTCCGCAGCATCGCTCAGCGAGTACACAGGCCGGCTCAGATCGAATTCGCGCATTCCGTTCCGCGTTCACTCCAGTCGCCAAGTCCGTCGAACATCATCACTACCACCAGACCAGGTCTCGTCGCGAGGCATTTGGCACCATCGGCCAACAAGACCTCAACGCGCTGAGCGTGATGCCTCTCGCTGCGATCACGCGCCGCCAGCAGCACGCTGGAGTCGACGACAAGCACTGCACGTCAAGCGGGACGATCCGCCCGGCCGTCGTCTGCTGGTCGAGGCTGTGCAAAGTCCGCGCTCCACTCGTCGTGCTCACTTGACAGACGATCGCCCAGTTCTGCGCGGGCGCGCCTGATGTCCAGCGACGAGCCGTCCGGTCCTTCTGCACCGCCGATGAATGCCTCCAGCGCCAGCCGACGATCCGAGCCACGAACAAACTCGCAAATCAGTTCCTCAACGGTGATTCCTCGCTCAGCCGCCCGTTCATCGAGTTCGGCGACCAGGTCCGCCGACAACGTCACTGTCGGTGGCATCAACCGGAGCGTCGAGGCATCGGTGTGACCTTCCCACGGCAGCGGCGATCACGACGAAAGCTAACGACTCGATTTCGAAGAAGCAGAAGTACGCTCCGCGCCATGCGTCGGGCCGCCGCCGAGAACGAAGGCCGTGAGTCGTTAGGCACCGATCGGGGTCGTGTTGAGATGCGTTCGGGACGGCGCAGGTCGCGATGCGTGCTGCACCCCGTTGTCATAGTGAAGTGGTGCGGCCCGTGCGGGTGCGGGTACCGTCCGCTCCCCGCCTCGTGGGACGCGGACTGCACGCGGCTGACCAACGACGAGCGAGAGACCGTCGAGGTTGTCGTGAACTTCTACCGCGACTGGAGCGCAGACCAGTTGTCACGCGCCACCCACGGCGAACGGCCTTGGATCGAAGCTCGCGAGGGCCTCACACCTACTGAGCGCGGCACTCGGGAAATCAGTCTCGACACCATGCAGGACTACTTCAGCGGCCTGATGGACCAATCGCCCGAGGATGGCTAAGCGCCCCAAGGGCACACAGCCGAGACGATCCAAGCAGCAGGGCCCCCGCTCGGCTGCCGCGCCCCCAACAGCGGAGGACGCCACCCTGTCATGGCGGTTCTCGACACTGGACCGCGCCTATCCCCAAGAAGGCGGATGGGCCGCGGTCGATGGAGCCGACCTTCGCCGCATCGTCAATCGAATCGCGGCGCTCGACGACTGGGTCGACCGGGTCCAGATACGCAGCTACTCGGGAGGCGCGTGCATTCTCAAGCGGTTCCCGCTGCAGCCCAAGCGTGCATACATCATCGAGGGCAGCACGCTGGGCCGACCGGCTCGTAGCCTCCCGCGGCGCACGGGAGCGATACGAGGGGGGGCCAACACATGGCGAAGAAGTCAGGCGAGTCCGGGGCATCGACACGAGGCACCGCCGCGTCCGAGCCCATCGCAACTGGAGTGTTCGCGTTCGAAGGTGATTGGGAAACAGACTTGCGCGACCCGTGGAGCATCGAACCGATGCTCCGTGCCCTCGAAGTCATCGGCGGGCTCGATTGCATTCGGCGCAACGTCGCCACTGTGCCCGAGCTGGAGCACTACGTCGACAAGTGGCTCCAGAAGCGTCTTGCCGGCTACCAAGTCGGGTACTTCGGCTTCCACGGCGACCCGGGCAACCTGTGGCTCGACGGCAAGCGCTACGTCTCGCTCGACGACCTCGGGGCCATGATCGACGGGCGTGCGGAAGGCCGCGTCATCCACTTCGGCTCCTGTTCGGTCATGCGGGTCAGCGAGGCTCGGCTGAAGGAGTTCCAAGAGAACACTCAGGCCCGTGCCGTCATCGGCTACACACGCGACGTCGACAGCGACCTCAACTGGGCCGCATTCGAGATCCTGCTGCTGGAGGCGCTGAGCCGCTACCGCCAGACCGGCGCTCCTGCCCGACATCTACGCGAGAACCACGGCCACCTCTGCGACAAGCTCGGCTTCGAGTACATCTACTGAGCCGTCGGACAGCCGATTCCGTTCGCATGGTGGCCAGGATGTCATCGGCTCGCGTTACACGAGGCCACTACGCTCACCGCGTGCTTTCAAAAAATGAAAGGGTTCGAAACCGAGGCCTCGACGATCTCACGCGGATCAGCCAGCAGATTCAGCGGCGCACGGAGGAACGAGACTCACTGCTCGCGCGTCTCCACGCCGAAGGATGCTCTCTGCCAGAACTGGCCAGCGCCGCCGATATATCGGTCGGCAAAGCTCACAAGCTCGCCCCTTCGAGGCTCAACCGCGTTGACACGATCGGCTATGAGGGTCGTGATATCGCCGAGTTCATCGAAGTTCTTGCGACCGCAGGCGTCACCTTGCTCGTCGATGTCCGCGAGAACGCGGTGAGCCGTGCTCGAGGGTTCTCCAAGAACAAGCTTCGAGAGGCGCTAGCGGACGCTGGCATCGCCTACGAGCACTTGAAGGGTCTCGGCAATCCCAAGGAAAACCGTGATGCGCTCCGTGTCGGTGACGAACGAGCTGTTGCCCACTTTGAGAAGCGGCTGCTCAACGGCGGCGCGGAAGACTTGAGGCACATAAGAGAACGACTGCAGCACGAGCACGTCGCCCTCTTGTGCTTCGAGCGTGACCATCGAACCTGCCACCGCAGCCTCATCGCGGACGCGCTCCAAGAGCAGGACCGGACACTGCACGTGACGAACCTCTAGCGCGGCGGCCACCAGCATCCGAGGACCAGGAAGGATCCGGGATGCTGATGCATGTTGCCTGTGAAGAACATCGTGTCGCGGTCGGGTGCGCAGATCTCTTCCAGCCATTTCGTGCGCAGGCGCTCAAGTACTTGGTCGGCACCGTATTGATCGCGCCAACTGCGATATGCCTGATGAATCTCCCAGTCGATGATCGACATGTGGTGAGGGGACTTACCAGGAGCGCAGTCCGCGCAACGGAACCTGTAGCGGAAGTAGTAGGGAATTGCCTCGACGAGCGGCAAGCCAGCCTTGTCGTCGTCGAAGAGCGTCGGCTGTGACGCCAGGTAGCGCCGGGCTTCCTCCCGTTCGTCTTCTTCGCGATCTTCCACAGTGAAGTCGAGCACTTCGTCGGGGACCACCAAACCAAGCGAGGTCCCATCTGCCTTCTGAGCTGCCTGAAGCTCGCACATCGAGTAGCGATGCAACTGGTCCACGACTGGTCTTCGCGCTTGCCAGTTCCTTTCGGGGCCCAGATGGCCGAGGAGCTCGATCGTTGATGCATCAATCGAGTGCGACTCGGGCCTCGAGTCATTGCGCGGCCGGCGAACTCGGACCCTGACGCGGTCCCACTTCCTGAATCGCACTTCGAAGGGCAAGTCTCGAAATGGCACGGGATAGAGGCGGATGTGGCTGGCAGAACCCAGCAGGCCCTCTTGGATGCCCGCAACGCACACCGTCTCGCGATGCTTCGTCGATATCGCCGGGTACGCCTTCACCGTGACGGTCAACTCAATCTCTGACCAAGCGCCGTCGTGGGTATCCATGCACAACCCTCCAAGAGACTCGGTCAGCGTAGAACGGAGTCACCGTCGAACACGCTGCATTTTCCGGTGTGTCGCGCTGGCCCATGAGGCGTATCGAGATGATCCCCGACGACTCCCGGGACGGCGAGCTCGGCGAGCTGCACCCCCGCGTCGTCGACCCCACCCACCGCCGGGTCGACAACATCCTGGCCGTCCACTCGCTCAACCCCCGCTCCACGGCCGCACACCAAGGCCTCTACGAATCGGCCATGACCGGCATCTCCACGCTGCGCAAGGTCGACAAGGATCTCCGCAGCACGGACCGAAACCGATCCTGACGATGCCCCGCCGGCGGCACAGTTCCGACCGAGCTACGGGACCTGGACGCACTACCGCAGCGGCCATAGGCCAGGCGACCGCTACGAGCGAGTGGTCGAGTCCATGCGTGGCTGGTGGGATACCGACTATTGCCCGTCGATGTCGCCTCGCGGCCGTTGAGCGGGTTGCGTCGGGAATCCCGGCGGGGCAGACTCATCCCAATCTTCCCCGCCGTCCACCACCGCCCAGCGGAGGTGCACTGGCGGGGCTTTTGTTGTCACAGCCGGCTTGTTGGCCGCCTCGGCCCAGCGGGGATGCTGCGGACAGGGTCGTGACGCGCGACAAGGCAGGGTGCGGCTCGCGGGATCGCCACGCCGATACGGGTGCAAATCGCACCCGCGCACGTCGGCGGCTGCAGCCGGCATCGGGGTGAGGGTCTATTGCCAGAGGTAGCCGCACTTGGTTTGGGATGACGGTGGGTGGCTGTGTCCCGTAACGGTGCCGTCGGCACGGCGGGTATGGGTGTGCTTTGGCTGGCCGGTGTGCCAGTGGGTGCATGACGCGGTGCTGCCCGGCTCGGCGCTGTCTGGCTCGCTAGCAACGGGGTCCTCGCTCTCGGTTTCGGCATCGGTGCCGGCATCAGACTGGGCCGCCGATGCTGACGACGATTCGACCGGTGCGGCGCCGGTGGGCGAGGTTCCGGCTAGGCCGTCCGCAGCGCCAGCAGCAGCCGCGGCGGGGTCACCCTCGAAATCGGCGCCGGTGCAGCCGTCGATCAGCGTCTCGATCGCGGCTTGCTCACGGCGGTCCACGCTGAGTTCCCAGCGCGTCTTGACAGCGACCCAGTCGGCGGCGTAGCGGCATCGGTACTGAGTCCTGGGCGGCAGCCAGTCGGCGGGATCGCCCGCACCCTTGCTGCGGTTGGTGCTCGCGGTCACGGCGATCAGCGAGCGAGGGTCGTCGAGGTCGTTGCCGAACCGCCGCCACGTTGCCGCCGTCCACGCGAAGCCGCCCGATTCCCACGCTTCGGCCAGCGGCACCAGATGGTCGATGTCGAGCTTCGACGCATCCGCGACCACCACGTTGTCGTACGCCGAATGCCACGACCCGTCCGCCAAGCGCTCAGCGGCAAGCACCCGTTCCCTCGTGGACATCCCGCCGCTGTATAGCCACCCGCCGAACACGGCATCACGGTCGTAGCCAGATCGGTACTCAGCTTCCACCCGCAGCCGCTCGAACAGCCCGATCACGCTGCGGCGGCGTTCGAGGTCTGCCTCTTCGGCCTCGGGATCACGAATCGACGCTTCAGGAAAGGTGACCGGCGGCAGCACCTGGTTATCGGCCGCCGAACGGTCCGCGACGGCGGCCGGCTCACTCGCCGGGGCGGCCGCTGGGGCGACCTCCGAGGTATCCGAAGCCGGCGAGTTGCTGGCATCAGCCGAGGCAGAATCCGGCAATGCGGACGTAGCGCCTGCATCCGCTGCGGCACTCGGTTCCGATGAAACGGTGGCGTCCGGACTGGATGCTCGCCGTGCACCGGCCGCAACGCCGGAGTCCGACGGCGAAGCTACCGCCGGCGTCAGTACCGAGGCGGGTGTCGAGTGTGCGTCGTCGGCTATCGACGAGGTCTCGCCTCCAAGCCCGCACGACGCCGCCCAGATGGCGCACACGACCGGCAGCGCCTTGTGCCGAGCGCTGGGCACCTCACGCAGACGCCGGCGTCGGCGCCTTCCGGTCTTCACGAAGCAGCCGAACGAAATCGGTCTAGTCGCTGCGACTGAACAACTGCGGCTCGCCGACGAGCTCCTCACAGCCGTTCGAATCCAGCCAGTCGGCTGCGCCCAGCAAGATGTGCAGCTCCTCGTCGTTGATGTGTCGCACGTCTCGGTGGACATGGTGGCGCGC
>JAJDZE010000173.1 GCA_022824805.1 Acidimicrobiia bacterium
ATGCGATTCAGCAGCGTGGAGCGCCGCTTGCCTCACACGGCTTGTGCTCAGAGCGCGAGATCGGCGAATACCGGCGTGTGATCCGACGGCTTGGTGCCCTTGCGAGCGTTGCGGTCGATGAGGCAGAACTGCGTGGCCGCGGCCACGGGCTCTGTGCCCAGCAGCAGGTCGATGCGCAGACCGTGACGTTTGTAGAACGCGCCGTCTCGATAATCCCACCAGCTGTACAGACCATCAGCGTCATAGTGCTCCCGGAAGATGTCGGCCAGCCCCCAATCGCACACCTCGGCAATGGCATCTCGCTCAGGTTCGGTGACGTGCGTGCGCGGCTCGGGGTTGTCGGGGTCCCATACGTCTCGGTCATCGGGGCACACGTTGAAGTCGCCGCCGACCAGCACCGGCTCGGCCGGATCGCACGTGGCTTCGAGGTGGGCACGCAGCCGTCCCAGCCAGTCCAGCTTGTAGCGGTAGTGCTCGTGGTCGACCGCGCGGCCATTGGGCACATAGACCGAGCTCACCGTGACACCGGCGCAGCGGGCCGAGATAATCCGAGCGTCGGGGTCGGGCTCGCGGCCGTCGGCAAAGCCAGCGACGGGGTCGTCGATGCCGACGCTCGACAGGATGGCCACGCCGTTCCAGCGGCCTTCGCCGTGATGCACCGAGGCATAGCCCTGCGCCTCGAAGTGCTGGTGGGGGAACTGCTCGTCGGACATCTTCGTCTCTTGCAGCAGCAGCACGTCCGGCTCGGCGTAGTCGAGCCATTCATCGACTCGTTCCAGCCTGGCGTTCAGGCTGTTGACATTCCACGTGGCAATCCGCACCGGTTCGACGCTAACGGCTCAGCCTCTAGCTCTCCGCTCTTGTTCGCTGCGCTCGCGGGCCGCTCAGGCCCGGGGCTCAGCCTCAGCGGGCGAACGGCTTGTAGGTGATGCGAGTCGGATGCGACGCGGCAGAGCCGCGGCCAGTCGGTCCCGCATCGGCGCCCAGCTCGCGCTTGGCGAAGGCTTCGTAGTCGGTGAAGTTGCCTTCGAACCAGCGCACCACGCTGTCGCCTTCGAAGGCCAGCACATGGGTGGCGACCCGGTCCAAGAACCAGCGGTCATGGCTGATGACCACGGCGCAGCCGCCGAACGACTCCAGGGCGGCTTCGAGCGCACGCAGCGTGTCCACGTCGAGGTCGTTGGTGGGCTCGTCGAGCAACAGCACGTTGCATCCGCTGGTCAGCGTCCGGGCCAAGTGCACGCGGTTGCGCTCGCCGCCTGCGAGATCGCCCACACGCTTCTGTTGATCCGAGCCGGTGAAGTTGAACGAGGCGACAAACGCACGGCCGTTGACCTCGCGGGCGCCGTCCAAGCCGGTGATGCGCAGCGTGTCGTGCCCATCGGTGATCTCCTCGTAGACCGTGCGGTCGGGATCCAGCACCGCCCGTGACTGGTCCACATAGGCAATGTCGACCGTCTCGCCGATCGTGATGCTGCCCGCATCAGGCTGCTCGTCGCCGACCAGCAGCCGGAACGCGAGATCGTCGAACAGCAGCTTGTCGCCGTAGGCCTTGACGAGACCCTCGGCCTCGATGACCTGCGAGCCGAGCCGACGCGACATCGGGATCGTGATCTGCAGCGCATCTGCTCGTCGCTGCTCGTCGGTGGCCTGACGATGGGTCGCCAGCAGTTCCTCGTACGCGCTGACGCGTGCCCTGCTCTTCGCTTGCCGGGCCCGCGGCGACATGCGCACCCACTCCAATTCCTGCGCCAGCGTGCGGGCTCGGGCGTCGGACTGCCGCTGCTGGGCGACAATCCGAGCGTTGCGGTGCTCGAGCCACGCGCTGTAGTTGCCTTCGAACGGATGCGTGCGGCCGTGATCGATCTCGAGAATCCAGCCGGCGACGTTGTCCAGGAAGTAGCGGTCGTGGGTGATCATGTGACGGCTTGTCGGAGGAAGCCGGTGTCGATCAGGGCGACGTTGTCCAGGAAGTAGCGGTCGTGGGTGATGGCCACGACTGTCCCCGAATAGTCGGCCAGGAACCGCTCCAGCCAGGAGACCGATTCCGCATCGAGGTGGTTGGTCGGCTCGTCGAGCAGCAGCAGGTCCGGATGAGACAGCAGCAGGCGGCACAGCGCCACGCGCCGTCGCTCCCCTCCCGACAGCGTCGTCACGTCGGCATCGCCAGGCGGCAAGCGCAACGCATCCATGGCGATGGCAACCTGTCGGTCCAGGTCCCAGGCATTGGCCGCGGCGATCCGATCCTCCAGCTCTGATTGGCGGGTGCCGAGCGCGTCGAAGTCGGCATCGGGCTCAGCCCAGCCGGCCATCACCTGCTCGTAGGCCCTCAGCAGGGCAGCAGTCCCCGCAACTCCCGCCATCACGTTGCCCTCGACATCGAGCGCAGCGTCGAGCTCGGGCTCCTGGGGCAGCAATCCCACCGACGCCTCGGGCGCAAGCCTGGCGTCGCCGACATAGCCGTCGTCGAGGCCGGCCATGATGCGCAGCAGCGTGGACTTGCCCGAGCCGTTGTGGCCGATCACACCGATCTTCGCACCCGGCAGGAACGCCAGCGTGACGTCGCGCAGCACTTCCCGGTCGGGCGGGTAGAACCGTCCGAGCTTGTGCAGCGTGTAGATGAACCCGGACTCCATCAGTGCGTCGCCATCAGCGCATTGCCGTCACCGCATTGCCATCGGCACGTCACGGGCCGCCGGTCATCGCAGCTCGAAGCCGACGAGTGCTTCCAGCTCGCGCAGGGCCTCGTCGGGATCGGTCACCTTGATGGCCGCCATGCCCATCGCTGCGGCCGGCTTGCAGTTGATGCCGAGGTCGTCGAGGTACGCGGTGCGATTCGGGTCGATGCCGAGCCGGTCGCAGGCCAGTTCGTAGATCCGCGGATCGGGCTTGCGCAGGCCTACAACCGACGACTCGATCACCACGCCGAACAGCTTCATCACCTCGGCGATCGCCGAGGCAGTGGCGGCATCTCGGGACATGCCGGCGCCGTGGCCGGTTCTCACGTTGTTGGTGATGCATCCCACCGGCAGGCGCTCGGCAAGGATCTCCAGCGCACGCACCATCCGCGGGCGCAACCCTCCGCTGAGGCACGCCAGCACCTGCGCGCCCGACATCTCGTGTCCCCGGTCGGCAGCCTCTTGCTCGAACAGCTCAGCGAACTCATCGACGCTGACCTCGCTGCGCTCGAGTCGCGCCCACGCATTGGTGTCGGGATTGGTGGAGTTGATCTGCCGGATCGTGTCGCGCGGCACGCCGATGCGATCCTCGTAGCGGTTGAAGGCTTCGAATGGGCTCTCGGTGATGACACCGCCGAAGTCGAACAGCACCGCATTCACGGTCGCCGGCGCCGCCTGGCCGCCACCCGCTCGGGCTGCAGCGCCGTTGACGGAATCGGCGGTGTCGGATCGGCTGGCGGGCACGGCGGCGCACGCTAGCTGGGTTCGCTTGCCTGCCGCTCAAAGCGCTCACGCGCGCCGACTGGCCCGCCGCCTACGAGGTGGCGTGTCATCGCGATGGCACGCACAACACGCGGGTATCGGACAATTGTTCGCGCGTAGCGCACATGATTTCGCGCGTATCGCGCGAATATCCACCTTGAGCGCGCGAGCGTTCGCTAGGGTCCCGCCATGGCTACGGACACTTCGGCGTCGTCATCAGAGATCGCAACGCAGACCGCTGCACCCACACGCAAGCGGTGGAAGAGCAGGGCAGTGTCGCGCACCGTGGACGCCGGCAATTCGGCCTATTGCGCCGTCTGCGACGAGCTCATCAAGTTCCGGGCGCGCATCCGTGCAGAGCAGATCATCTGCAACGTGTACGTGAAGAACCGTTGGGATCGCGTCGAGCACTACCACCCGGCGTGCTACGAGGAAGCCGGCGCCCCCTACGGCGAACCCAACGGCTGAGCCGGTCCGCACCGACACACCAGCCGCGCATGCACCAGGAGACTCTGCGACGTTGCGACCTGCTGGATCGCTGGTCGCTGAGGGGCGAGCCGCCTGCGCAGCGGTCGCGCGCCTAGAGCACTTGGCTCAAGAACAGCTTGGTGCGTTCTTCTGCGGGTTCGGTGAAGAAGTGGTGAGGCGTGCCGACCTCCACGATCTCGCCGTCCTCCATGAAGATGATCCGATCGGCTACCTCACGTGCGAAGCCCATCTCGTGCGTCACGACCATCATGGTCATGCCCGAGCGCGCCAGCTCCTCCATCACGTCGAGCACTTCCTTGATCATCTCGGGGTCGAGTGCCGAGGTGGGCTCGTCGAACAGCATGACGCGCGGTTCCATCGCCAGCGCCCGCGCAATCGCCACACGCTGCTGCTGACCGCCTGAGAGCTGGCCGGGGAACTTCTGCGCCTGTTCGGGAATGCCGACGCGCTCCAGCAGCGACTCGGCCAGTTCCTCCGCCTCGGGCCGTGACTTGCGGCGAACCCAGATCGGGGCCAGCGTGATGTTGTCCATCACCGTCAGGTGGGGGAACAGGTTGAACTGCTGGAAGACCATGCCCACTTCGGATCGGATCTTCTCGATGTTGCGCAGGTCGTTGGTCAGCTCGATGCCGTCCACGATGATCTGACCGCTCTGGTGAGCCTCCAGCCGGTTGATGCACCTGATCCAGGTGCTCTTGCCGGATCCGGAGGGACCCAGCACAACGACGATCTCCTGCTCCTTGATCGTTGCAGTGATGCCGCTCAGGGCCTGGAAATCGCCGAACCACTTGTCGACGTCGCTGCACACGATCATGTCGTCGCGTGCGGCGAGCTCGTCGGAAACCGCGATGGTGGCGTCACCGTGGGCCGGTTGCGTGCTCATGGTCGATTCCCCTTTGTCTGCGACACCGTTTCCCCGCTCTTGTTCGCTCCGCTCACGGGCCGCTCGGGCCACGGCTTCGCCTCCGGCCGTTCCCGCTCATCGCTGGCCCAATCCGACACGTTGTTCGAGCCGCTGGCTGTACTTCGACATCGCGAACGACACCACCCAGTACACAACCGAGATGAACAGCAGCCCCTCGCGCCGCACCCCCAGGAACTGAGACTGGTTCGGTATCACCGAATTGGCCATCCGCAGGAAGTCGAACAGACCGATAATGGCCAGCAGCGAGGTCTCCTTGAACGTGGCAATCACCTGACCCACCAGCGGCGGGATCGACACGCGCAACGACTGGGGCAGAATGATGAACCCGGTGCGCTGAGTGGTGGTCAGCCCGACGGCATCGGCCGCTTCGTACTGCCCGCGGCGGATCGACTGCAGCCCGCCGCGCACGTTCTCGGCCAGGTATGCCGCCGAGAACAGCGTGTAGCCCAGGATTGCTGCGGCCAACTCAGCGATCTCCATGCCATCGGGCAGGAACAGCGGGAGCACGCCGGAGAAGAACAGCAGCAGCGTGATCAGCGGAACGCCGCGGATCACCTCGATGTAGACCGTGGAGAGCACCCGGAAGATCGGCTGGCGTGAGGTCCGGGCCAGTGCCAGCAGCACCCCGATCGGGAACGACAGCATGATCGTCAGCACCGAGACCAGCAGCGTGACGCTGAACCCGCCGATGAACATGTCTGTCGGCGTCTCGATAGTCGACGGCGCATTGATGACGGTTGCGCCGTAGAAGACCAGCAGCACGACGAACAGCCACGCCCCCACCAGCCTGCGCCGCTGAGCGGCCACGCCGGCGAAGTTCGGCGCCAGCAGCCCGGCGACCGCGAGGAGCAGGAAGGCGATGCGCGCCACCTGCAGCATCGAGTACCAGCCGAAGAACGCCGCCACCCAGTGAAATGCGGCCAGCAGCAGCAGCCCGATCGCCGCCAGGCGCCCCACCTCGCCGGCGTCGCTGCGCGTCAGCCACCACAGCACTGCCGAGCCCGCCACGCCGAAGGCCAGCCCCATCGGCAGCATGGTCGAGAACACATGGGCGTAGTCGATCTCGGGATCGCGCATCACGACCCAGTAGAGGAAGAAGGGGCTCAACACCCATGCCAGATTGACGACCGTTCGGGTCTTCGCCAGGGCGCCTCGGGGCAGTTCCGGAGCTCCCTCGCCGGCGACCCCGTCTCCGGCGGCCTCGGCATCGTCACTGGTTTCGGCAGCCGCTTGCGCTGAGGCAATGGCGCGGTTGCGTGCGACTCGGCCGATGCCGTAGCAGCCGATCAGCAACAGCCACATGACCGTCCACGGCACCCGCGTGCTCATCGCCACCAGCTCTCCGGGTTCGGCGATGAACTCGCCGTCAGCGAATGCGTAGTGCCCGTAGCGAATCACCCAGGTGGACGCCACCAGCAGCCCCGGCAATCCGAACACGAGCCAGGCAACGGGGATCTCAATCGTGCGACGGGCCAAGTCCTCGAAGCGCAGCCACAGCGCCAGACCGATCCCGAACAGCACGAGCGCGACGGCCCACCACACCCATCGATCCGCCATCGCCGCAGCGAACGATTCACGCACTAGCTCACCGGCGTCGTCGCGCACCGACTCCCCTGCTGCGTCAGTGAGCACGCTCGGCTCGCGTATCAGCACGCCGACGGCGACGAGGCCTCCCCCCGACATAAGCCAGCCCATCAGCCGTTTCAGGGTGACGCCGCCCCAACGGGCCCAGATGCCGGCACTCAGCCCCGCGAGCACCAAGACGAGCCCCACCGCCACCCACACGCGGACGTACTGGTGCTCGGGATAGGCCTGCGTGAACATGAGTCGCAGGTTGGTGCGCACTGCAATCCACGAGCGCTCCTCGCTGAACGTGAAGTTCAGCAAGCCGCGGTAGGCGAACAGCGCAACGAGGATCGCGAAAATGGTGAGAATCGAGTTGCGAGCGTTGGGGAAGAGGTTCTCGCGGATCCAACGACCGGGCGGCAGGCTGGGACGGTCGGGCGGGCTCACCGTGGGGCCCACGGGCTCAGCCGCGAGAGCGGTCGGTGCAGCGGGCGGCAGCGGATCGGTCACGTCAACGCTCCACGATCCGCAGTCGGATATTGAAGAAATTGACGGCCGCGGAGATCGTCAGCGAGCAGGCGAGGTAGAACAGCATCCACACCGCCATGACCTGCAGCGTCTTGCCGGTCTGGTTGTAGACGGTCTGGCCGATCTGCACGAGATCGCTGTAGCCCACGGCGATCGCCAGCGAAGTGTTCTTGGTGAGGTTCAGGTACTGGTTGCCGACGGGCGGCAGGATCACCCGCAACGCCTGGGGCAGGATCACCCGTCGCAGCGCTGTCGAGCGCCGCAGGCCCACCGCCTGTGCCGCCTCGCTCTGGCCCTTGGGCACGGCCAAGATGCCGCCGCGAACGATCTCGGCGATGAACGCTGCTGTGTAGAACACCACGCCGAAATAGACAGCGGCGAAGCCGATGGGCAAGTTCAAGCCGGCAGGTCCGTAGTTGGGAAAGTTGCCCGGCTGGACGATGTCGGGCCGCATGGCATCGATCGGCGCACCGGTCCGCCCATTGCCGAACTTGTCCGCCAGCACGCCGAGGCCGTCGCTCGATGAGTTGACGACCCAGCTCGACAACCCGGGCCACAGCACAGCCACGAAGAGCACCACGATCGCCGCAGCCGCGACTGCGAAGATCATGCGGAACCAATCGTCGTCGGTGAGCCGCACGAGCCCTGCCGGGGTGCGGTGCTGAGCGAGGAAGCGGCGAATCCACCACGCGGCCACGGCTGCGGCGGCCAGCGCGGCGACGAGCTGCACAGCTCCCTGCGGGATCGCGCCGACCGCGTCGGACAGGCCGCCGAAGATGCTCCCCAACCAGCCGAAGACCGGGTGCACCCACCACCCCACGATGGCGAAGACTGCCACGATGCCCGTTGCCCAAGCGCCGGCATTGGTCTGCATTCCGGTCTGCTCACGTCTGGTCGCCAGACGCTTGAAGACGACGCGCGCTATGACGCCGCCGATCAGCATGACGACGGCCCATTGGTAGAAGCCGTCGGCGACGAAGACCCGCGGGATTGACAGGCCCTTGTTGGACAGGTGGACCCAGCCGGGGATCGGCCCCATGCCGAACGAGACATTCGGCAGCGACGCCAGCACTGCGGCATACACCAAGATCTGCACCAGCAGCGGGATGTTCCGCAGCGCCTCCACATACACACCAGCGAGGCGGCGAAGCGGCCAGTTGGAGGACAGCCGGGCCAGGCCCACCAGCACGCCGACCACCGAGGCGAGCGCGATGCCCGCGGCCGCCATGCGGATGGTGTTGACCATGCCCACCCAGAGCGCCCGGCCGCCGGAGTCGGGGTTGGTGTCGATCCCCCAGCCCACCTTGATGCCGATGTGGTCGGAGATGAAGTCGAAGTCGATGTTCGCGCCGCGGGCTCGCAGGCTGTCCCCCGCCTCGGTGGCGAGGAACCACATTGCCGCCAAGACGAGAATGAGCGTGCCGACCTGCGCGATCCAGCGCACGACCGTCGCGTCCCGGTAGAACGGCGGACGGGTTCCCAGCGTGCTCAGGGACGCGTCACGATTCGGCGTTCGGGGGTCGCTCACCGCAGGTCACCCTACGCGACCAGGCCGCATGCAGCGGGCTATTGCATCGGGTGCGTCGAGTCGTGCAGTGATCGGCGCCCGCGCCCAAGCGCGCAGCGGCCCCCGACCCGGTCGGGTCGGGGGCCGTGCCAGTTGCTGTTGATCACTCGCCTGCCAAGCGGGGCTGCGCCCAGCCGGCAGGCGTGCCGCTAGCGAGCAGGCGGTGCGTAAATGAGACCGCCCGCGGTCCAGCGCGCATTCGCCGAGCCGTCACGGCTCAGGCCAACGGGGCCGAGGTTGCGGGTGTAGACCTCGTCGTAGTTGCCGACCTGGCTGATCACGTTGTAGAACGCGTCGGCCGACAGACCCATCTTGGTCTGCAGCTCGCCCTCGCCGCCGAGCATGCGAACCGCTTCAGCGTCAAGGTCGCCGCTGCCCATCATCGAGTCGATGTTGGCCGAGGTGATGCCCTTCTCATCAGCGATGATCATGGCGTACACGGTCCAGTTCACGACGTCGCCGAAGTTCGACTGGTTCTGGATGTAGACCGGACCCAGCGGCTCCTTCGAGATCGGCGTCGGCGGGAAGATCACCCAGTTCTGGTCGCCCTCCTGCTTCACCTTGCGACCGACGAGCGCAGAGCCGTCGGTGGTCACCGCATCGCACGCACCCGAGATGAAGTTCTCGGTGACGATGTCGAAGTCTTCGAAGGTGGACAGCGTGATGTCGATGCCGGCTGCATTCGCAGCATCGGCAATGTTCTTCTCGGTGGTCGTGCCGGCGTTGGTGCACACCGAGGTGCCATCGAGATCCGACACCGTCGACGTGCCGGAGAAGCCGTCATCGACGCGAGCCATGAGCTGCTGGCCGTCGTAGTAGGTGGTCGGCCCGAAGTCGAGCACCAGGTCGGTGTCTCGGCTCTGAGTCCAGGTGGTGTTGCGCACGAGGAGGTCGATGTCGCCGGCCTCCAGTGCCGTGAAGCGCTCGGCCGCCGTCAGCGGCACGAAGTTGACCGCTCCGGCATCGCCCAGGATCGCTGCGGCTACTGCACGGCAGTAGTCGGCATCGAATCCGGTCGTGCTGCCATCAGGCTGCGTCTCCGAGAAAGCCACTGCCGAACCGCTGACACCGCAGTTGAGGGTGCCGCGATCTTGGACCACCGCGAGCAGGTCGCCGGCGTCCTGCGTCATTGTGACTTCGGCTTCCGGTTCTTCGGCCGCTGCCTCTGCTTCGGTGGTCGCCGCCGGCTCGTCGCCATCAACGTCCTGATCGTCGCCATCGCCAGAGCCGCATGCCGCAGCCACCAACGCGATCGCCATCAGCACGCCGCCGAGTCGCAACGCAGACCGCCGAGTAATCGGCGCGAATCGTCTATTCATAGAGAACATCCCCTCCATTGGTTGTCCATGACGCAGGCGCTCGACGCGCTGTGTTGCGCTCCGCCGCACCTGACAAACCGCGAGGCTACCCGTACCGATTTGCGGCCCCGACACCCTGGGCGCAGCAAGGCAGCATTTGTCGGAGTCATGCCGGTGTGACTCCCTTCGAATTCGCTGCCGGTGTGTTGACACCGCGTCCAGAAGGCACACTTGATCGATGGCCCAGCCCGACGACCATGCTCTTGCCGCGAGCGTGGCCACCGAGACCGGGGCACTGCTGGTGGAGGTCCGCGATCGACTCTTCAGCTCGGGGGCCGGGACTTGGGAAGTCCGTGACACGGGCGATTCCGAGGCCCACCGGCATATCGTGAAGCGGCTGGCCGAAGCACGGCCCGATGACGCCATCCTGTCCGAGGAAGGGCGCGACGATCTCGCTCGCCTGTCCGCGGACCGCGTCTGGATCGTGGATCCCCTGGATGGAACGCGTGAGTATTCCGAACCCGGCCGCTCGGACTGGGCCGTGCATGTGGCTCTCGTCGAGAACGGCGTGCCCACTGCGGGCGCCGTGGCGCTGCCGGCGGTCGGGCAGACTCTGTGCACCGACCCCAAGCCGCTGTTGCCAGCACCGCACAACGGGCAACCCCGCCTCGTCGTCAGCAGGTCGCGCCCACCCGCAGCGGCGGTCATCATCGCCCAGGCGCTCGACGCCGAGCTGATGGCACTCGGCTCTGCGGGCGCCAAGGCCATGGCCGTGGTGCTCGGCATGGCCGACATCTACGCCCATTCGGGAGGCCAATTCGAGTGGGACAACTGCGCGCCCGCGGCGGTGGCGCGCGCAGCGGGCCTGCACGCCAGCCGCTGCGACGGATCCGAACTCGAATACAACTTCGCCGACCCCTGGCTGCCGGACCTGCTGATCTGCCGCCCTGAACTCGCCGCCGACGCTCTCGAGGCGCTGCGGCAGGTGATCGAAGGCGAAGCCTGAGATCACCGATGAGACACAGAATCGAAGGCGAAGCCTGAGATCGCCCGAGAGGGACACATGGAGCTGAAGGCAACGAAGTACTCCGTCGAGGGACCGGTCGCCACGCTGACGCTGTCACGCCCGCATCGCCGCAACGCTTGGACCGGCCGGATGCACACCGAGCTGCGCTGGGTGCTCGAGCAGGCGGAGCAGGATGCGGGGATCCGGGTGGTCGTGATCACCGGCGAGGGACGCGACTTCTGTGTGGGCGCCGACACCAGGGCCCTGGAGGGTCACAGCCACAAGGGCGGCTACGACCCCGGCACCTCGGCCGATCTGGCGATGCCGGGCTATGGCGTGGTCCCCGAGTTCGACCAGAACTTCGCGTTCATGATGGCGCTGGAGACGGTGACGATCGCGGCGGTCAACGGTGCAGCGGCGGGCGCTGGGCTGGTTCTGGCCTGCTATTGCGACCTGCGGTTCGCAACGACGGATGCCAAGCTCACTGCCGCCCACGGGCCGCTGGGGCTGCCCGCAGAGTTCGGGCTCTCATGGGTGCTTCCCCGTCTCGTCGGCATCACACGGTCCAACGACGTGCTGCTGTCGAGTCGCAAGTTCCTGGCCGCCGAAACCGAGGGCTGGGGCCTGTTCAACGAGATCGTCGAGGCGTCCGATCTCATGGATCGCGTGTACGAGTACGCGTATGACATGGCGGCCCGGGTCGCGCCCAGCTCACTGGCCACGACGAAGCGGCAGATCTACCTGGACCAGCACCGTGACGTCGGCACTGCCGTCTCCGAATCGGATCGGCTGCTCAACGAGATGATCCCCAGCCCGGATTACCTCGAAGGCGTGCGCGCACTGACCGAGCGGCGGCTGCCCGACTGGCCTGAACGCTGAGCGACTACAGCTCGAGCACGGTGATCATGCCGGTGTCGCCGTTCACTTCGATGAGGGCGCCATCGGGGATGCGTCCTGTCGCTCCGGTTGCCGAGATGACGCACGGCAGGCCCAGCTCGCGGCTCACGATGACCGAATGGCTGAGCGCTGCGCCGACGTCCACCACGACCGCGCTCGCGCTGACGAACAGCGGTGTCCACGACGGATCGGTGAGCGGCGCAACGAGCACGTCACCGGGCGACAGGGCGGTCGGGTCGCTGCTGTCGAGCACGACTCGGGCCCGCCCACGGGCGATGCCAGGGCAGCCCGCCAAACCGGCGAGCGTCTCGCCTGCTGCGAGCTGCGGCAGCTCGGCCGCGCCCCGGCGAGGCCACTGCGACATCGGCGGCGGGTCGCCGACGATGACGAACGGCTCCTGGCGCGAAGCGGCGTCGTCCCACTGGGCCTGACGCTCGGCAATCACGTCTGCCCAGCCGGTCGGATCATCGAGCATCTCGTGGATCTCGGACAGCCGCAGCATGCCGAATTCGGTCTGACCGCTGAACTGCCCACGCTCGACGAGCCGCTCGCCGACCACGCGTGAGGCGATGCGGCACTCGTTCACGAAGCGCACGCAGTTGGTCTTGGTGCGTTCGCGCCCCGGCAGGTACACCGCTGCTGCACCGAGGGCCAGGTTGAACTGCATCTGGGTGTCGGGGTCGGCCTCGAGCAACGCGGAGATCTCCGCTGCCAGCGCCTCACGCTGGGCGGCCAGTTCGGCCCGCCGCCGCGCCGGCTCTGCATCGGCAGGCGCCAGGCGCATGCGGTCGATGGCCGCCAGCGCAATGTCGGGGTCGGTCTCCCAGGTGGGGCAGCTCATCTCCCATTCGTTCGGCCCCCGCGAGCCGAAGTCGTACACGAACGAGTCGAAGGCCTCGTTGAACGCCGCAATGTCGGCTGAAGACTCCCTCGCACCGGCCGCAGCCAGACGCTCGGCCAAGCCCGCCGGTCCCTCGTCGAACAGCGCACCCAGCGCGTTCGACGCTGCAACCTGGCGCCCGAGCTGCCACATCGCATCGGACGGCGCGGCGGATGCCACGTCCCCGAAGCCCGCAACCAGCTTGAGGGTGTCCTCTGGCCGGCCCAGCGCCGTGCACACCTGCTCGATCGCGCCCAGCGGCACCGCCGCCAGGAACGACACCTTCAGGTGCCGTGCGAACAGCAGCCGGAAGCCATCGCCGTCGCCGTAGCCCGACTGGAGGAAGTCGTCGATCCAATCGATGATCTCGTGATCGCCCATCTGGGTGAAATCGGGGCGCTGCGCACGCAGCTCGGCGATGTTCTGCTCGTCTTCGTGCACCTCCGGCAACGCCGGCGCCGCGAACAGCATGAGGAATGTCTCGCCGATGCGCTGCTCAGCTTCGGGACTGGTGTCGTCGGGATGCGGCTCATAGGGCGGGATGCCCGGCTGCTCGCCGAAGAAAGTCCGATCGACCGTGTCCACGTCGATGCCGGGAGCGCGGGCGCCGAAGACACGCCCGACCGCGGCGTTGAGATAGGTGTAGCCGCCGAAGACGCCCAAGAAGACGCAGTCGTCGGGATCGAACTCGTCGTAGTCGAACGCGCCCATCTCCACATACGCATCGCGGAATCCCAGCTCGGACATGCGAATGCCCTCGTCGTTCTGGAACGCGAAGTCGAAGGTGCTCATCCTCACCGGATCGGGAAACACCTCGCCCACGTTGGCGCGCGTCCAGATGGGGTAGCGCTCCGAGGGTTTCGTGCCCACGAAGTAACCGCCGCTTCGATCCGTCAGATCCGCCATGTTCCCTCCCGGCGGTCGCGTACGCACAATGCGCCGCACAGCCTCGCGCGTCGCAGCAGCGAGCATTGACACATCGGCCGGGCTTGCGCCGGCTGGGGCTCATGGCGGTGCGCTCCGGAGACGACACGGGCCGGGCAGCCGCCTCCCCCTCATGGCGGCTGCCCGACCAGGCCGTGAGGTGATGCTAGACCGTCACGTGCGCGTTGCGACCAACTTGGAGGGACCGATGCCGGTGACCATCGAGCACTACCGGGATCTGGGCGAGTTCGCCTACGGCGCCTGCGAATCGGTGAGCCCGCTCGTCCGTCGTGTCATCTGCAAGAACCCGACGCCGTTCACCTATCGCGGCACCGGCACCTACATCGTCGGCCGCGGAGATGTGGCAGTCATCGACGCAGGTCCCCCGCTGGACAGCCATCTCGACGACGTCATGGCGGCACTGGACGACGGCGAGACGGTCAGCGCCGCACTGGTCACGCACACCCACAGCGATCACTCGCCGCTCACCGGCAGTCTGGTCGCCAGGACCGGCGGGCTCAGCTACGGCTACGGGCCCCATGCGAGCGTGTGGAAGCTCGATCCTGACGACCGCGTCGATTTCTCTGACTACATCAGCGCTGAGGAACAGGCGAAGTACCAAGCCGAATTCGACGAGCTGCCCGAGGAGCTGAAGCGCGAGGGCGCCGACACCGACTTCGTTCCCGATGTGGCGCTGGTCGACGGCGACATCGTGTCCGGCGACGGATGGACGCTGCGCGCCATCCACACCCCCGGGCACTGCTCGAATCACCTCTGCTACGAGCTGATCGAGGAAAATGCGCTCTTCTCGGGCGATCACGTCATGGGATGGGCGACAAGCGTCGTCGGGCCGCCGGATGGGTCGATGCAGGACTACCTGGCCTCGCTGGCGAAACTGCTCGAATTCGACCACGAGCGGTACTGGCCGACGCACGGCCCGCCGATTCCCGAGCCGACCGCATACGTGCGCTCGTTCATCGCTCACCGCAGCGACCGCGAGGAGCAGATCATCGAGCACCTCCGCCCGGGTCCGTGCCGTATCGCCGACTTCGTGCCGAAGATGTACGAGGCCTATGACAAGCGACTGTGGTATCCCGCGGCGAGCTCGGTCTACGCGCACATGCTGCATCTCGTCGAGAGCGGGCGTGCGCGCGTCGTGAACGGCGACAGCAATGGCGATGGCGAGCCCAAGCTCACCTCGATCTACGAGCTGACATCGGCCTTGTAGAACATGCGCGAACTGCTGAACCTTCCCGTCGCGATACCTGTCGTCTCCCGCTCTTGTTCGCTGCGCTCACGGGCCGCTCGGGCCACGGCTTCGCCTGACGGCTCAGCCTCCTGACCATTGCGGCTGGTCATCGCACGCTGCACGGTCGATTACTCGGGCCGGCTCGACGCGCATCTGCCCGAAGCCGTGCGCCTGATCATGGTGAAGGCCGACGGATGCGTGGCCATTCATGCCGACGGCGGCGCCTACAAGCCGCTGAACTGGATGAACGCGCCCAACCGGCTCGTCTGCGAACCGGATCTGTGGCGGATCACGAACGACAAGGGGGAACGCCTCGAAATCCGCCTCGCCGAGGTGATCAGCGACAGCGCCCATGACATGGGCATCGATCCCGGCCTCGAGCGCGACGGCGTCGAAGCCCACTTGCAGGAGCTTGTGGCCGCGCATCCCGAGACGCTGGCCGACGGCACGGAGATGGTGCGGCGCGAGTACCCGACCGACATCGGTCCCGTGGACCTGCTGTGCCGCGACCGCGACGGCTCGACGCTGGCCGTGGAGATCAAGCGACGGGGAGAGATCGACGGGGTCGAGCAGCTGTGCCGCTATCTCGAGTACCTGAACCGGGATGCCCGCTTGGCACCCGTGAGCGGCGTTTTCGCCGCTCAGGAGATCAAGCCCCAAGCGCGTGTGCTCGCGGCAGACCGGGGCATCCGCTGTGTCGTGCTCGACTACGACGAACTACGCGGCATCACCAGCGATGCCCTCAAGCTGTTCTGAGCCGCCGCGCAGACTGGCGAGCCTTCGAGTCGCTCCGCCATTTATCTCCCGCTCTTGTTCCCCGTGCCTCATGTGATTGGGCTCACGGGCCGCTCGGGCCGGCGCCGTTGCAGATCAGGCGTAGGTGCACAGGCCGTTGTCGATGACCACGCGCTGCTCGTCGGTGCCTTGCTGGGCGACCGTGCGGTAGATCGCTCGGCCCTCGCCGTCGTCCCACACCTGGATCGTCAGCTCGTCGCCGGGAAACACCGGCGCAGAGAACCGCGAGTCCATCGATCGGAAGCGAGCGGGATCGCCCTCGCACAGGGTGTGCAGCAGCGCCCTGCCAGTGAATCCATAGGTGCACAGGCCGTGCAGAATCGGCTTGGGGAAGCCTGCGAGCTCGGTCGCGAACCACGGGTCGCTGTGCAGCGGGTTGTAGTCGCCGCTCAGCCGGTAGGTGAGGGCCTGATCGGGGCGAGTCTGGTACGAGATCTCGTAATCGGGATCGCGGTCGGGCGCGCTGACCAGCGGCGCAGTGCTGCCCGCCTCGCCCCCGAAGCCGCCTGAGCCGCGGATCACCACCGAGCTGCGAAGCTCGAAGATGACATCGCCGGAATCGGGATCGACCGCGCTGGCCTCGGTGTCGATGACGGCGTTGCGGCCCTCGCCCTTGTCCCACATGCCTGCGATGCGATCGGTGATCTCGACGGTTCCCTCAGTCGGGATCGGCTGGTGCACGGTGATCCCTTGACTGCCGTGCAGCAGCTTGCCCCAGTCGAGATCACCGGCATTGGCCATGGCACCGCCGGCGCCGAATCCGATGACGACGCCCTGGGTCGGGAACGCCTGATGGGCGATGTCCTTGGAGTTGTGGGTGGTGAATTCCAGCTCGGATCCGAACGGATCCTCGGCGCCGGCACCGATGCCGACGGCGTACAGCAGCGAGTCGCGAAACGTCCACGACCGTTTGGTGGGTGTGCCAGTCGCGCCGACTGCTTCGGGATTGAGTCCCATGATGGTGGCCTCTCTTGTTCTTGTGGTGTGCGGGTTCTTGGAGCGTACGGCTCAGTCGGCCACGCCGCCGTCGGCCGGCGCGCCGCTCATGCCGCTGTTGAGGCGGGCATCGCGCACGAGCTGCCGGGCTGCATCGCCGATCTTCGTCGGGTCGTCGATGGCGTCGATGGTGGGGCCGCGCTCCCAGCCCTCGGCAATCGCCAGCATGCGTCCGGAGGCCTCGAAGACACGGCCGGACACGCCGGCTGCTTCTTCCGAGCACAGCCAGGTGACAACCGGCGCGATGTAGCGGGGGTGCATCATGGCCTGGTCTTCCTCGGAGGCTTCGCCCATTCCCAGGTCCTCGGTCATGCGCGTGAGCGCGCCCGGCGCCACCGCGTTCACCCGCACGCCATAGCGCGCCAGTTCACGCGCTGCGATGATCGTGAACGCCGCAATGCCCATCTTGGCGGCGCCGTAGTTGGTCTGGCCCGGATTGCCGTAGATGCCCGACACCGATGTCGTATTCACGATCGATGCGTTCACCTGCTCGCCGGCCTTCGACTTCTCCCGCCAGTAGGAACTGGCCCAGCGCGCCGGGGCAAACGTGCCCTTGAGATGAACCTTGATCACCGCGTCCCATTCGGCCTCGGTCATGTTCACCAGCATCCGGTCGCGCAGGATGCCGGCGTTGTTGACGACGCCATGCAGGTCGCCGAAGGTCTCGATGGCCTGATTCACGAGACGCTGGGCGCCTTCCCAGTCTGAGACATCGTCGCCGTTGGCCACCGCCTCGCCGCCCATCGCTGCGATCTCGTTGACAACCTCGTCGGCGGGGCCGATGTCGGCGCCGGTGCCGTCGCGCGCACCGCCCAGGTCGTTGCAGACCACCTTTGCGCCGTGCTCGGCGAGCATCAGGCAATGCTCACGCCCGATGCCGCGGGCACCTCCGGTCACGATGACGACCCGACCTTCGCACAGCTTGCTCATGATGTAGTGAATCCCTTCCCACTTGCCGACGACGGGCCTCACTCGGCGCCGCCACGCAGGCTCCAATGCGGTGATGACGGCTCGGAGTATCGCACGCTCGACGCGCCGCCCGCAGCACGCAAGCGAACCGTACGATCAACCCTTGTGCATTGGCCGACGTGGGCCCCTCGCTGGTCGATCATCACGGCGGCCGCCGTCCTGCTCGCATCGATCCTCGGGACGGCCGTGCTGGCGATCCGGGACCCCGATGATGCTCCCCCGCCGACTGCCCCGACGACGTCGGCCGCACCTGCGACAACCAGTGCGCCAATCGTCGTTCCCACGACCGCTGCGGGCACACCGACGCAGGTGAGCCCCGACACCGTGCACTTGCGGATTGCCGCGCTCGCAGCGGAGCTGGCGGCCACGCCTGTCGTGGTGCGTACCGGCACCGGCGAGTTGATGCTCAGGGTGGCCGACCTCGGCATAGCGCTCGAGCCAGACGCCACGTTCCAAGCCGTCCGGGACCTGCGAGCCGGCAGTGCCCCCGAGACCAACGGAGACGCTGAGTCGTGGGTTGGGTGGTCTGCGGACCCCCAGTTCACCGAGCGGCGGTACCGGGTCGATCGGTCGATGGCCCGAGCTGTGCTGGCCGATGCCACCGACCTCGGCGTCACCGCAGCTCCCCCATCGGTGGTCGTCGTCAACGACACGCTGGCCGTCGACCTCGGTCAGCCCGGCCAGATCGTCGACGCAGATGCCATCGTCGACCAGGTGCTCGAGGGCATCGCACGCTCGTTCACCCGCATAGAGATCGCCGCAGAGCTGACACTGAGCGAGCCGATCGCCTACACGGCCGAGTTGCAGCAGGCGGTCAACAGGGCACACCAGGACTACGGGCGCAGTCTTGTCGTCGCGTACGGAGAAACGACCCACGACCTCACCATCGACACGATCGCCGGCTGGCTCCGGCTCGACCCGGAGGCCACACCCCCGGAGATCGCCTTCGATCATGCACAGGTCCGGCCGTACCTCGAGGAAGCATTTGCCGCAGCATCGGCACCCTTCACCACCGGCGCGATGGCCGTAGTCGGCGGCGTGCCGACGGTCGTAGCGAGCGATGGCAGCGTCGCCTGCTGTGCCGATGATGTCGGCGCCCTGATCGAAGAAGCGCTGCTGGCGCGCATCGAGGGACCGCTGGCGCTGCCGTCGCGCCCGGCGGTGAGCCCCCAGGAGCAGGCACACCTGGAAGCGCTGGGCATCGTCGAGCTCGTCGGCGCCTTCACCACGAGGCACCCGTGCTGCCAGGGGCGCGTCGACAATATTCAGCGCTTCGCCGAGCTCGTCCGGGGCGCGATTGTCGAGCCCGGCCAGAGCCTCTCGCTGAACGGGCATGTCGGCCGGCGAACCGAAGAAAAGGGCTTCGTGGAGGGCGGTTTCATCGAGAGAGGCGTGCTGGTCGACGAGATCGGCGGCGGGGTGTCGCAGTTCGCCACCACCATCTTCAACGCGTTGATCCGGTCTGGCATGACCATCGACGAGTACCAGACGCATTCGCTGTACTTCAGCCGCTACCCGTTCGGGCTCGATCCCACCATCTCGTACCCGAAGCCCGATCTGAGGTTCACCAATCCCACTCCGTACGGCCTGCTCATCTGGCCGACCTACACCGACACCTCCATCACCGTCGAGCTGTATTCCACGCGCAATGTCCAGGTGACCATCGGCGAGCCCGAAGAGGAGTTGCGGGAATTCTGCCGCCGGGTCCGCACGGAGCGGATTCGAGTGTTCTCCGACGGCACCGTCGACACGGACACGTTCCATGCCCGATACCGGCCCGAGGAGGGACGTGACTGCGACGGCTCGCGTTCGGTGCCGAGGCAGTGCGCGGATCCGCTGCTGGGACTTGCTCAGCCCCCAAGCGGCGGCGAAGCGCCGGACGAGGCTTCCCCCACGGCCGGTGCAGAAGGGGCTGAACCAGAGTTCGTCGACGACGGCAGCGAGCGTGCGGACGGGTCGATCGTGGAGTGCCCGCCGCTCGAATGCGTCGAACAGCCCGGCGAGCGCGACTCGGAACTGCCGCGCTATCCCGACGATCCCTGTCTCGGCGTAGATCTGACCACGCTGGGGACCGACGATGAGACGGGCGACGGCGACGGCGACGGCGACGAAGGCGACGCTGAAGGCGACGCAACCGATGGCGAGGGCGACCCGACCGAGGTCGACGACCCCGAGGAAACAGGCAGCAACGACGAGGAAGGTGATCCTGACGACGCCGACAGCGAGCAGTCCGCCGCCGTCGATGGCGTCACCGACAACGGCGAGCCCGAGAGGTCGTGACAAGGTGAGCGTCGTCGATGTCCTGATCGTGGGTGCCGGTCCGGCGGGCGCATCCGCCGCCGTATGGGCACGACGCGCTGGGCTCGGGGTGATGCTCGTGGACCGCGCGGCACCAGGACGGGACAAGTGCTGCGGCGACGGCCTCACAGCGCTGGCGTTGCGCGAGCTCGAGTCGCTCGGCCTGCAACCGGAACGGTTGAACTCGTGGATGCCGGTGGCAGCTGCGTGCGTGCGCACGCCGCGAGGACGCGTCATGAGGCTGCCCCTCCCCGCAGGGCGCGGGCAGTTTGCGAGCGTGTGCCGGCGCACCGAACTCGATGCGGAACTCGTCGACCTCGCGGCCGCAGCACAGGCTGACGTGCGTCTCGGCATCGCCTTCGAGGGATTCGAGGACTCCGGCGAGCGGGCGAGCTCGGCGTCCGTCCGGCTCAGCGACGGCAGCGTCGTGAAAGCCCGGTTCGTGGTGGCTGCCGACGGCGTGTATTCCGCCGTGCGCAAGGCACTCGGCATCGGCCCCGATCGCTACCGGGGCGATTGGCATGCGTTTCGCGGCTACCTGCGCGCGAGCGGCCCAGCTTCGCGCGACATGTGGGTCTGGTTCGAGCCCGACCTGCTGCCGGGTTACGCCTGGTCATTCCCTTTGGGGGACGGGCGAGTCAATGTCGGCTTCGGCGTGCCACGAGACCGCCGCAGCCACGACTCCGCTGGCGGCGCGGGCAAGCTCGACGGCAGCGGGATCGCTGCGGTCTGGTCGAGCCTCACCGAGCGTCGTCACATCGCGAGTGTGCTCGGCCCTCACCAACCCGAGGGCCCGACTCGTGCGTGGCCGATACCAGCGCGGCTGGGAGAGCTGGAGCTGGCGCAGGGTCGCACGCTGCTGTGCGGCGACGCCACTGCGGCCGCCGACCCGCTGACCGGCGAGGGAATCGGACAGGCCCTGCAGATGGGTCGGATGGCGGCGGAGGCGATAGCGCGGGGCGGTCCACCGCACAGCGTGACGGCCCGCTACCTGCGAGAAGCGCGAGCCGAGTTCACGCTCGACCACCGGCTGGCGCGCGGGCTCAGCCGCGTCCTCGCGCACGAGCGTCTGGCCGAACTCTCGCTTCGAGCCGTCGACTGGTCCGGTTGGACCCGCCGGCAGTTCGCCCGCTGGATGTTCGAGGACTACCCGCGAGCTGCCGTCGCGACGCCGCGTCGCTGGCACCGGGGCATGGCGGCGGCACAAGGCGCGTACGACCCGGTTGCGGTCAGTGCCATAAGTTCGCCAAGCTAAGAGGCGAAGCCGTGGCCCGAGCGGCCCGTGAGCGCAGCGAACAAGAGCGGGAAACAGCACGTGACGACATCGGAAGAGCTGCCAACGCGAGCTGCCTCAGAGCTGGTGACGGACGCCGCTACCTTCGACAGAAGGCTCGAGCCGGGCATCGATGACCGGCATTGCAGCTTTACCCGCGAGCAGTGGGCGAAGCTGCGAGATGCCACGCCGCTGTCATTGACCGAAGCCGAGCTCGAGGCGCTGGCGGGCCTCGTGGAGCCCGTGACGCTCGACATGGTGCGGGACATCTACCTGCCCCTGTCTCGGCTGTTGAACCTGCGTGTGGCGACCAAACGCCAACTGCGCGCCGCCACCGAGGGCTTCTTCGGCAGGGTGCTGCCGCCGCGCCCGTACCTGATCGGCATCGGCGGAAGCGTCTCGGCCGGCAAGAGCACCACGGCACGCATCCTGCGAGCTGTCTTGGCCTCGTGGCCGGATCACCCGGAAGTGGATCTGGTCACGACGGACGGGTTCCTGCTGCCGAATGCCGAGCTCACCGCGCGCGGCATCCTCGGGCGCAAGGGCTTCCCCGAGTCGTACCGCCGCGGCGAACTGCGCGAATTCCTCCAGCGGATCTCGAGCGGCGAACCCGACGTGGCCGCGCCGCTCTACTCGCACAGCCTGTACGACGTGACCGATGAGGTCCAGCTCATCAACCAGCCCGACGTCCTCATCGTCGAGGGGCTGAACGTGCTGCAGACCGGGCCGCCGTCGAACACGCCATTCGTGTCGGACTTCTTCGACTTCACGATCTACGTCGACGCCGAGGCCGAAGACCTCGAGGAGTGGTACGTCGAGCGTTTCCAGCAGCTGCGCAAGACGGTGTTCCGCGAGCAGTCCGCCTATTTCGCTCAATTCGCCGATCTGCCGCCTTCTGCTGCCGACGCGGTCGCGCGCACGATCTGGCGCTCGATCAACCTCGTCAACCTGCAGGAGAACATCCTGCCGACACGGGCCCGAGCCGACTTGGTGCTCGCAAAGGGGCACGATCACGCCGTTGACCACGTCGAGCTCCGGTACCACTGAGCAGCAGTGGATGCTCGAATCGTGACCAATTCCTCGGCGGACGCTGGGCCCGTTGCGGCCCGGATGCCTGGCTGCACGTTCTGTTCGATCGTGGCCGGCGATATCGGGGCACTGCGCATCTACGAGGACGATCACGCCGTGGCCTTCATGGATCGCCTGCCCATGACTGTCGGTCACTGTCTGGTCATTCCCCGCAGGCACGTGACCGACATCTGGGAGCTCACCGATGACGATGCTGCCCACGTGATGCAAGCGGCACGGCGTGTGGCGAGCCTGGTGCGCGAGCGGCTGGAACCAGCGGGCGTGAACTTGCTCAACAACAACGGCGCTGCGGCCGACCAGACGCAGTTTCACTTCCACATCCACGTGATTCCGCGCTACGGGCGCGACCGGCTGCTGCACCCGTGGGAGCGGATCTTTGCGCCGGCAGGCGAGATCGAATCGGCATACCGGAAGCTCAGCGCGCCCGGCTCGCAGGCCCCGGCGTCCGCCACCCCGAACAACTAGCTTCGGACGCCATGAACGACCGCTATGCCCCATTCTCCGCGCTTCAGATCACCGGTCCCGACGACGACGGCGTGCTCGAGATCGTGATCGACACGCCCGGTCGGCTGAATTCGGTGGATGCGCCTAAGCACCTGGCGCTGGCCGATGTCTGGCGGGCGGTCGACGACGATCCTGACACCCGGGTGGCGGTGATCCGGGGCGCCAACGGCACCTTCTCCGCCGGCGGCGACCTCGACATGATCCAGGAGATCATGGACGACTTCGAGACGCGCCAGCGGGCGCTGCGCGAGGCGCGGGACATCGTCTACAACATGATCAACTGCTCCAAGATCATCGTGTCGGCGATCGAGGGCGTTGCCGTCGGGGCCGGTCTGGCGGCGGCGCTGATGGCCGACATCTCGATCGCCGGGCGCAGCGCGCGGATCGTGGACGGCCACACCAAGCTCGGCGTGGCCGCCGGAGATCACGCCGCGATCGTGTGGCCGATCCTGTGCGGCATGGCCAAGTCGAAGTACTACCTGCTGACCTGCGACACCATCACCGGCGAAGAGGCCGACGACATGGGCCTCGTCAGCAAGGTGGTCGACGACGACGCCGTGCTCGACGAGGCATTCGCCGTTGCCCGCAGGCTGGCGGGTGGCAGCCAGAGCGCCATCCGCTGGACGAAATACAGCCTCAACAACTGGATGCGGATGGCTGGACCTATCTTCGACACGTCTGCCGCGCTGGAGATGCTGGGCTTCACGGGCGCCGATGTGCGAGAGGGTCACGCCGCCATCGTCGAGAAGCGCCGCCCCAACTTCGCCTGACCACGGCATCACCTCAGAATCTCAGAAGGGCGACGACATGGCACTGCTGGACCCACCCGATGAAGAGCACCTGACTGCGCACGAGCGGGCCGCCCCGATGGCCGCCCAGAACTCGGGTCCGCTCCAAGGTGTCCGCATCATCGACTGCACCCATGCGCTGGCCGGACCGTGGTCGACGATGATGCTGGCCGACTTGGGCGCCGATGTCATCAAGGTGGAACCGCCGCGGGGCGAGCTCGCACGCAAGATGGCGCCGTACACCCGTGAGGACACAGAGCGGAACTTCGGCGCCGGTTTCGCCAATTACAACCGCAACAAGCGAGGGATAGCCCTCGATCTCACCGACGACGACCAACGGGAGCAGTTCCTGCAGCTCGTCGACACCGCGGATGCGCTTGTCGAGAACATGCGCGCTGGCGTGATGGATGCGCTCGGAGTGGGCTGGGAGGTGCTCCACGAGCGCAACCCGAAGCTCGTGTACGGCGCCATCCGCGGCTTCGGCGACCCGCGTTCGGGAAAGAGCCCGTACGTGGACTGGCCCGCGTATGACGTGGTGGCCCAGGCCATGTCGGGCATGGTCTCGGCCAATGGCAGCGGTCCCGACGACCGTCATGTCGTCGGCCCCTACATCGGCGACACGTACCCAGGCACGATCGGCGCCATGGGCGTACTGGCGGCGCTCTTCCATGCGCAGCGGACGGGCGAGGGCCAGTTCGTGGACGTGTCGATGGTCGACGCGGTGATGGCCCTGGGCGAAGTCGGCGTCACCCGCTACAGCGTGTTGGGCCAGCCCGACACCCCGCCGAGCGGCAACAAGAACCAGTACATCGTGCCATTCGACATTTTTGAGACGTCCGATGGGTCGGTGGCCATCGGGGCGCCCACCGACAACCACTGGCGGGAGCTGGCGGTGGCCATCGGCCGCCCGGAGTGGGCGTGGGCGGAGGAGACCCGCAACCTTCGTGCGAGGTTCCATCACCGTGACATGATCGTCAGCGCACTCACCGAATGGGCCGCATCGCATACCAACGCGGAGGTGCTCGAGGCGGTCGGCGGCAAGGTGCCGTGCGGCCCGGTCAATCGCCCGGGCGATCTGTTCACCGATCCCCACGTCGCGGCCCGCGACATGCTGGTGGCGGTGGAGCAGCCGGTGGGCCGGCCGATCGTCCAGATCGCGCCGCCAATCCGCATGAGTGCCACGCCGCCGGGCATCTACCGCCGCGCTCCCAAGCTCGGCGAGCACAACGATGAAGTGCTCGGCGGGCTCGGCGAGCATCATGACGAAGTGCTCGGCGACGACGCTGACTGATCGCGCCCGCCGCCGAGGCGACGCGATCACAGAGCACCCTTGACCCACGGGTAGCGTGACCACGATGGGCAGGCGCAAGCGTCGAGTGCCGGCAGCGCGCACGAGGCCTTCTGGCTTCGAGCCAGTGGTCGCCGGCATGGTCTCGCCCCGGCGAGCCGTGCCCGCGCACATCGAACTGCCCCCGTACGCGCTCAGCGGCAAGTCCTCACCGGCGCCGGGCGGCGTGGAGCCTTCCGACGGCGCCACGATCGACGCCATGCGGTCGGCCGGCTCGGCTGCACGGCGCGTGCTGAGGGCCGTGGCAGCAGAGATCGCGCCGGGCGTCACCAGCGATCATCTCGACGAGGTCTGCCACGAGACATGCATTGCCGAAGGCGGCTACCCGAGCCCGCTCAACTACAACGGGTTCCCGAAGTCGTTGTGCACGTCGGCCAATGAGATCATCTGCCACGGCATTCCCGATGACCGGCAGCTGCGCGACGGCGACATCGTGAACTGCGATGTGACGATCTACGTCGGCGGCGTGCACGGCGACCACTCCGAGACATTTCTGGTGGGCGATGTCGACGAGGCCTCGCGGCGGCTCGTCGAGGTCACACGCGAATCCATGTATCACGGCATCGCGGCGGTACGGCCGGGCGCCCGGGTGTGCGACATCGGGCGCGCCATCGAGGCGCGGGCAACCTCCGAGGGGTACGGCGTGGTGCGCGAGTTCGTCGGCCACGGCATCGGGCAGATCTTCCACCGGCTGCCCAACATCCCGCACTACTTCGACCCCTCTGCGCGAACCGAGCTGGTCGAGGGCATGACCTTCACGGTGGAGCCGATGATCACGGCGGGCACGCCACGCGCCCAGCTCTGGCCTGACGGCTGGACTGCCATGACGGCCGATCGCGGCCGCACCGCGCAGTTCGAGCACACGGTGCTGGTCACCGCTGACGGCGCCGAACTGCTGACCGTGACTGCCGACGAGCCGCAGCCGTTTCTCTCCGACAACGCCGCGAGCCGGCTCGATCCCGACGCCTGGCCCCGGCAGCTCCCCACCGCGGCCGTTCAGACCGCCTGAGCCATGTCACGACCACGTGGGGCAGGTGCCGCATGCGCGGGCCGGCTCGCTGCGGCACTGGTGGCCGCGGCTGCGATAGGCGGCGCCTGCGCCTCCGAGCCGGAGGCAGAGCCGATCCCCACGACCCTTCCCGTGCTCACGACGCTGCGCCCGCAGCTCACCACCACGACCATCGCCGCGCCGCCTCCGCAGCGCCGCATCTACGTGGTGCAGCCGGGAGACACCCTCAGCAAGATCGCCAACGGATTCGGCGTCTCAGTCGGTGCGCTCATGGAAGAGAACGGCAAGGAGGACACGCTGCTCCGCATCGGGGAGCAGCTCGTCATCCCGCCGACCGTGGTCGGCGCCAACAGCTCACCGTGACGGGGGCCAGTGACTGCTCCTGCTCACGGCGCCGGGAGGTGATGAGCGTGGCAATCGCCATCGCGGCTTCGGGCTTGGCAATCGGGTGCACGCTGCTGCCGGACGAGTCTCGCACCCAGGCCCCTTCCACAACAGTGCCGGCACCTGCGGTGGCGCCGGCCACCACGACCGAACCTCCGGTGCTGACGCCATACACGGTGGTGCGCGGCGACACGCTGATCCAGATCGCCGACCGGTATGGCATTCACCTGAACGACCTGGTGCGGGTCAACAACATCGCCGACCCCACCAAGATCTTCGTCGGCCAGATTCTTCTGATCCCGCCGCCGCCCGACCCCGATGCCGGACCCGCACTCACCATCGCTCCCGCCACCGACCCCGTCATCCCGCCGCTGCTGCCCACCACCACCGCGCTGCCGATCACGCTGTCGGGGTCCGGATGATGTCTGCATCGCCGCCGACTGACGCTTCGCCTGCCGGCTCAAACTCAGGCGCACGCGATCCGCTGTCGGCGGCAGCGCAGCAGATCGCTCGCTTCGACCGTGGCGTCGACCGGTGGTGGGAGATGCTGCGAGGCCGCAAGCTGGTGGATCGGGTGATGTACGGGGCCTCCGACGTCGGCGAGTTCAGCCAGATCTGGCACGTGCTGGGTGCCATTCGAGCCTTGGGACCGCGCCGGGAAACCGCCGACGCACTGCGCTTCAGCGCACTCATGGTGCTCGAGTCGCTGATCGTGAATCAGGGGGTCAAGCGGCTATTCGCACGGCGCAGGCCCGGCACGGCCGCTGAGAATCCCACCCGCCACCGGCTCCGCCAGCCGATCACGTCCAGCTTTCCTTCCGGCCACGCCTCGGCGGCATTCTGTGCTGCGGTCGTGCTGTCGCGCGGGTCGCGACTGGGGCCCATCTACCGGCTGGCAGCAGCCATCGTGGCGGTGTCACGCATCCACGTGCGCTTGCATCACGCAAGCGATGTCATTGCAGGCGCCGCCGTCGGCGAGGCAATCGGGCGCTTGGCGTCGCGGCTGATGCGGCGCTGAGCCGAGCTCAGGAGCAGTGCCAGCGCCGGTGACTCAGGCTCGGGCGACGTCCTGATCGGCCTTGGTGATCGTGGGCAGCTCTGCGGCTTCGTCGCCCCGGCGCAGCAGAGTCCGCACGTCGAGCAGCACATCGGTGACCTCGACCGACGAGACCAGTTCGCGGCTGAAGAAGTCGCCCAGCGCACTGTCGATGACCTCGAGCGCATCGGAGATGATCCGGGGCTCAGCTGTCCGAGTCGGTTCCGTAGTCTCGGTCATCTCTGTTCCCTCCCCGCTCCCGACGTCTGTGCAGACGGCGTTGCTGGCTGTGAACCTCACCCTATCTCGCACCCGACGCCGGTCACCGTCAGTTCACTGACACGTCACGTGACTGCTCACAAACGCGCGCAACAGCACCGGCGAACGGCGCGGTCGGCGGGTACGGTGCGCCGCCATGAGCGCAAACGGACCACTTCCCTATGGCGTGACCTTCGGCAGCCTGGGGGTGCTGGGGCCCGCCGCTGTCACCGACATCGCCTGTGCTGCGGTGGCACAGGGATACTCGTCGATCTGGACGGTCGAGGCAACCGGAACCGATGCCTTCTCGCTGCTGGGTGCCGTCGCCCACGCTGCGCCCGGCCTCGATCTGGCGACCGGCATCATTCCCATCCAGCTGCGCGCCCCCACGCTCGTGGCCATGACGGCCGCCACCCTGCAGTCGCTGAGTGACGACCGGGACGTGCTGGTCGGGCTCGGCGTCTCGGCGCCCGGCATTCTCCGCCAGCACGGCGAGCCGGCGCCGGAGCGCCCCATTGCGATGATGCGCGAGTACGTGGCGCTGCTGCGTGAGTGCCTGAGCGGCGAATCGGTGACCTTCGAGGGCGACTTCTGGCAGGTGCGCCGCTTCCGCCTCGCGATGCGGCTGGGCGAGCGCCGACCGAAGATCGTGCTCGCAGCACTCAATCCGCAGATGCTGCGGCTCGCGGGCGAGGTGGCCGACGGCGTCCTGCTCAACTACCTGCCCGCCTCGCACGTCCCGAGCGTGGTGGCCGAGGTCCGCAAGGGCGGCGACGCGCAGATCATCTGCTACGTCCATGCCGCCGCCGGCGAGCTGGAGCGCTCGGCCCGCTCGGCGCAGCGAGACTTGCTCAACTACGTCATGGCCGACGGCTACGCCAACGCCTTCCGGGCCGCGGGCGTCGGCGCCGAGGTGGGCGAACCCCCCGCCCCCCCCGAAGAGCGCCAGCCCGGCCCGGCCCTCCCCCCCCAAAAGAAAC
>JAJDZE010000014.1 GCA_022824805.1 Acidimicrobiia bacterium
CTGGTTGTTCTCGATGAGCTCCATCGCCTCTTCGAACGAGTCCACCCGCACCAGGCACAGCACGGGCCCGAAGATCTCGTCCTCGTAGACCTTCATCTCCGCAGTGACCTCATCGAGCAGCGTGGGCCCCACCCAGTAGCCGTCGGGGTGGCCGTCCACCACCAACTCGCGACCGTCGCGCCGCAGCACCGCGCCTTCGGATTCGCCCAGGTCGATGTAGCTCAGCACCCGGTCGCGGTGTTCGGCTGTCACCAGCGGCCCCATGTCCATGGGCTCAGCGTCGAGACCGGGGCCGATGCGCAACGCGTCGATGCGCTCGCAGATTTCCTCCGACAAGTCATCCGCGACGGCGCCCACCGCCACGACCACCGAGATAGCCATGCAGCGCTCACCGGCTGAGCCATAGCCGGCCGACACGGCGGCGTCTGCCGCCTGGCCGATGTCGGCGTCGGGCAGGACGATCATGTGGTTCTTCGCCCCGCCGAGCGCCTGCACCCGCTTGCCGGCCATCGACGCCGTGCGGTGCACGTGCCGCGCGATCGGCGTTGAGCCCACGAAGCTCACCGCGTCGATTCCCGGATGCTCGCACAGCGCATTCACCGCATCGGCATCGCCGTGGAGCACGTTGAAGACCCCGTCGGGCAGCCCTGCATCGGCGAACATCTCGCCGATGCGCACCGCCACCGACGGGTCTTTCTCGGACGGCTTGAGCACGAAACAGTTGCCGCAGGCGATGGCCACCGGGTACATCCACATGGGCACCATCGCCGGGAAGTTGAACGGCGTGATGCCTGCTACCACGCCCACCGGCTGGCGCACGGTGTAGGCGTCGTGCTCGGTGCTGATGTCGTCGGTGCGCTCGCCCTTGAGCAGCTGGCCGACGCCGCAGGCGAACTCCACCACCTCGATGCCTCGCCGCATCTCGCCCAGCGCGTCGGCCCGCACCTTGCCGTGCTCGGCCGACACCATCTCGGCCAGCTCCAGGCAATGCTCTTCGAGCAGCTCGCGGAACGCGAACATCACCGCCGCACGCGACGAGATGGACGCCTCCCGCCAGCCTTCCCACGCCGTGCGTGCCGCGCCCACGGCGGCGTCCACGTCACCCGGCGAGGCCATGGGCACCGTCGCGACGGCGCTGCCGGCAACCGGGTCAGTCACCTCGAACATCGTCTTCGGCGAGCCCTGCGTGCGTTGACCTCCGATCCAGTGGTCGACCTGCCGCATGTGAGTCCTCCTTGCCGGCAGCGCTCAGTATCGGGCGAGCGTGCCGAATGCCCATCTCCAAGACGCCCTGATTTTCGCAGTCTTGCACGGCGGATGGGAACGCCGGGAGGCTGAGCCCCGGGCCGGAGCGGCCCGCGAGCGAAGCGAGCCAGAGTGGGAAACGCAGGGCGAAGCCGTGGCCCGAGCGGCCCGTAAGCCCAATCACATAAGCACTGGGAACAAGAGCGGGAAACAACTGGTGACGCGAGGGGAAGTTCCGCAATCCGCGCAGGCCCCAGCGGCGGCATCGTGGTCAGCGGGCCGTGGCTAGAGTCCGCGCCCATGAGTGATGTGAATCCCATTCCCCCGGACCGGCCGTTCGTCGTGCCGTACCTGACCATCGGGGCGCGCACCGACGGATCGCCGGGCGGCGCCGCTGACGCCATCGCGTGGTACACGGAGGCCTTCGGCGCCACTGAGACCAATCGCCAGATGGCGCCGGGGACCGACAAGCTGATGCACGCCGAACTGGTGCTCGGCGACGGGCTGCTCTTCCTCGCTGACGACTTTCCTGAATGGGGAGGCGAAGCGTCCGCGCCCGCGGCGCTGGCCGGCTCGACAGTCACCCTGCACCGCTATGTCGCCGACTGCGACGCCACCATCGATAAAGCGGTCGCGATGGGCGCGGAAGTGCTGATGCCGCCCGAGGACATGTTCTGGGGCGACCGCTTCGGCAGCATCCGTGACCCGTTCGGGCACAAGTGGTCGATCGCGACCCATATGCGAGATGTGAGCCCAGAGGACATGGAAGCCGCAGCCGCGGCGATGTTCGCCGATGGCCCTCAGGAAGGTTGAGCAATGGCTGTCACTGAACTCAAGGGCCGAATTGCCGTCGTCACCGGCGGCGGCACGGGCATGGGGCGTGAGTTGGTTCGTCAACTCACTGCTGCTGGCTGCCATGTCGCTGCGTGCGATCTGAACGCCGAAGAACTGAAGCGCACAGCAGAGCTGGCCGCCAGCGGCTCAAGCGGGGTGCGCATCACCACGCACCAGTGCGACGTGACCGACGCGGACGCCGTCACAGCATTCGCGTCCGAAGTTGCCGCCCAGCACGACACCGACCACGTCAATCTGCTGTTCAACAACGCCGGGGTCGGCGGCGGAGGCAGCTTCGTGATCGACGACCAGCGCGCCGCCTGGGACAAGACCTTCGACGTGTGCTGGCACGGTGTGCTCAACTGCGCACGGGCATTCATGGACATGCTCGTCCGTTCCGACGGGGGTGCCATGGTCAACACCAGCAGCATCAACGGCTTCTGGGCGACGATCGGCCCCGGCCTGCCGCACACCTCGTACTGCGCGGCCAAGTTCGCTGTGAAGGGCTTCACTGAAGCGCTGCAGGTCGACCTTGCCGTGCACGCGCCGCACGTCAGCGCCCACGTCGTGATGCCGGGGCACATCGGCACGTCGATCGCGCTGAACAGCTTCTCCGCTCACGGGGTTGACATCCCCCTCATCCGCAAGAACATGGCTGCTCGGGGAGTCGATCTCGATGCCTTCAGCGACGAGCAGGTCGAAGCGATGATCGAGGATCGAAACACCCGATTCCGTGACGACGCACCCACCTCTGCCGCGCAAGCAGCCGAAGTCATCCTGTCGGACGTGCTGGCCGGCCGCTGGCGCATCCTGGTCGGAGACGATGCCTACGCCATCGACCAAGCGGTGCGGGCCGACCCCGAAGACGCGTACACCGAAGCGTTCATCGAACGCCTGCGCGACCAGGGGCACTTGCAGGTGCTCGGCCGCTAGCGCCGCGTGGAGCTGGTCGTCGGCCCAAGGACCAGGGTCACACCATTCACCGACCGCGCCGCGGCGGCGGGCATGACCAAGGCGATGGTGTACAACCACACGGTCCTGCCGATCGGCACCGACGATCCCGCGGCGGAATACCGGGCGCTCACCGAGGCGGCGGCCATCTGGGATGTGGGCTGCGAACGGCAGGTGCAGATCGCGGGAGCGGACGCCCACCGTTTGGTCGCCTACCTCTGCGCCCGCGATCTGCGCGACCTGCCGGTTGGCGTGGCCCGCTATGCGCCGATGTGCGATCACCACGGCCGCCTGGTGAACGACCCGATGGCTCTGCGCATCGACGAGACGACGTTCTGGCTCTCGATTGCCGACAGCGACGTGCTGCTGTGGGCACGGGCGGTGGCCGGCGAACGCGGCTACGACGTCGAGGTCACCGAACCCGATGTCTGGCCGCTGGCGATCCAGGGTCCCCGTGCCGACGATGTGGTCGCCGCCGCACTGGGGGAGTGGGTACGCGACATCCGCTTCTTCCGGTTTGTCCGCCATGACCACCGCCCACCGGGCCGCAGCGACACCGACAGCATCCCCCTGGTGGTGTGCCGCTCCGGCTGGTCCGGCCAGGGCGGCTTCGAGTTCTTCCTGATGGACGGCGCCAAGGGCGAGCAGCTCTGGGACCTGCTGTGGGAAGCAGGTGAGCCCTTCGGGCTCGGCGTCGGCGCGCCGAACAACCCCGAGCGCATCGAGAGCTTCCTGCTGTCATTCGGCGGCGACACCGATCCCGAAACCGACCCCGACGAAGCAGGCATCGGGCGCTTCGTCAGCCTCAGCACCAACACTGATGAAGCAGAGACCTCGGATGGCCACGACTTCATCGGCAAGGCAGCGCTGCAGGCGCGCCGCGCGTCAGGCAACCAGCGACGTCTCATCGGCCTCATCATCGACGGCGACCCGCCGTCACCACTGCGGTCGCCACGCTCGATTCAGAGCCCCGAAGGCCACCCTGTCGGCACGCTGCGAGCCGTCGCACGCTCCCCGCGCTTCACAGCCAACATCGGCCTCGCACTGCTCGACCCGCCCTGGTTCGAGCGCGGCACCGAGCTCCAAGTCAGCCTCGACAGCATCAACCGAACGGCCACCACCACCCCGCTGCCGTTCAACCTCGACTGACCGGACCGCCGCACGCCGCTACCCTCGGCGCCCCGTGCGGACGTAGTTCAATGGCGAGAACCTCAGCCTTCCAAGCTGATGATGCGGGTTCGATTCCCGTCGTCCGCTCCAGAGAACCTCAGCCTTCCGAGCTGATGATGCTGGCAGCACATGGTGTGCTGCGGGTGGCTCAGTGATTCCCGTCGTCCGCTCCGGCTAGACACCCGCTCCGGCTAGGCGGCGCGGATCGGACCGTCCTCGAGCACCTGGCGGTTCGCGATCACCTCATCGATGATCCCGTAATCCTTGGCAGCGTCAGCATCCATGATGAAGTCACGCTCCGTGTCGGTGTGGATGCGCTCGAGATCCTGGCCGGTGTGATGCGCAATGATCCGCTCGAGACGCTCACGCATGCGGTCGATCTCTCGGGCCGCCAGCTCGATGTCGGTCGCCTGACCCATCGCCTGCCCGTAGGGCTGGTGCAGCAGCACCCGCGCATTGGGCAGCGCCATCCGCTTGCCCGGAGTGCCCGCGGCCAGCAGCACCGCGGCTGCCGACGCCGCCTGTCCCAGGCAGATCGTGGTGATGTCGTTGCGGATGTACTGGCTGGTGTCGTAGATGGCGAACAGGGAGCTGATATCGCCGCCCGGCGAGTTGATGTAGATGTTGATGTCCTTGTCGGGGTTCTCCGACTCAAGGTGGATCATCTGCGCGCACACCAAGTTGGCGACGACGTCGTCGATGGGCGTGCCCAAGAAGATGATGTTCTCCTTGAGCAGCCGGGAGTACAGGTCGTACGCGCGCTCGCCCCGGTTGGTCTGCTCCACGACGGTGGGCACCAGGTAGTTGGTGGCGCGGTACCGCTCGATGCTGCGGTCCCCCTGAGGACGAGCGTCATGAGAACTTGCGGAGAACTCGGCTGTCACGGTGTGTCCCCTCTGTCGTCAGAATCGGTGTGGTCAAGATTGCTGCCAGTGTCGCCTGCGGCGTCTGGGTCCTCGGCGCCCCCGGCATCGTCAGCCGTGGGGAATTCGAGCGCCGAACGCTCGATGGTGTCGCCGTCCGGTCCGATGAGTGTGGCGGCATCGATCGCCCATTGCAGCGCTTTGCTCTTGCAGATCGCTGAGGTCACGTGTGCAAGCCCGTCGGTTTCGGCGATGACCTCACGCAGCTCAGCGGCACTGCGGCCGTCCGTCGCCGCTATGCGCTCGAGCTCTCCGTCGATGTCAGTGATGCCGGCCTCGAGCGCTTCGGCCGTCGCCATGGCGCGCAGCGCCAAGTCGAGACGAACGCCGCGATCAGCTTCGTCTCGCAGCTCCCCGATGAACGACACCGGCTCCTGACCGGTTGCCTCGAGCCACTCCTCGATGGTCATGTTCCGCTGCTGCAGCCCGCGGCCCAGCTCCTGCATGCGATCCGCTATCGCACCGCTGACCATGGCGTCGGGAACCGGTCCCTCCACCAGGTCCGCAATCTGTTTCTGCGCCTCGTCACGCAGCACCATGTTGGCCTGCATGATGAGGCCGAAGCTCAGTTGACGGGTGGTGGCGTCCCGCAGTTCGGCAACGCTGTCGTGCTCGGTGTTCTCGTCTACCCAGTCGTCGGTGAGATCGGGCAGCACCAACTCCGACACGGAGTTCACGGTGATCTCGAAGTCGATCTCCATCTCCGGCTGAACCGGATGCGGTGCGCTGAACGACAGGTCGGCGCCGGCCTCGCAGCCGGCCAATTGCTCGTCGACCTCTCCGACGATGCCGCCGCTGCCGACCTCGTAGAGGTAATCCTGCGCTGACAGCCCAGGGAGCGGTTCTCCCCCCACAGATCCCTCGATGTCGATCGTGACGCGATCGCCTTGCGCAGCGGCACGATCCACCTCGGAGATATCGGCGAACTGGCGGCGCGTCTCGTCGATGCGGGCGTCGATCTCCTCGTCGGTGGGCACCGGGCTGGGAATCTCGATCTGGAGGCCTTCGTAGCCCGAGACGGACACCACCGGCCGGACCTCGACGGTCGCTTCGAACACCACCGGTCCATCGCTGCCGTCGAGGGTGAGTTCCAACTCGGGCTGGTTCACCACATCAACGTGATTGTCACGTACCGCCTCTGCGTAGTAACGGGGCACCGCCTCTTCGAGCGCCTGAGCCCGGCCGATCTCAGCTCCGAAGTGCGATTCCAGCACGCGGCGTGGTGCCCGGCCCGGACGGAAGCCGGGAATGCGCACCTCGCGAGCAAGTTTGCGGAACGCGGTCTCCACGTCGGCATCGAATGTCTCGGCGTCAACCTCGACGGTCAGCTTGACGCGAGGTCCGATGAACCTCTCGCCCGTGGCCTCGTTGTCGCCTGGGCTGTCCTCGCCGTCGGGGACGTCGGCACTCTCGACGATGGCGCTCCCGGCGTCGTCACCTGCCGGTGTGTCGGCTCCGGTCGACGGATCGGGCTCAGTAACTGGCGCGGGCCCGATGAAATCCGCTGGATCGAGCGGCGTCAGCGTCGTCTTCACGAAGCGCGGAGCCTACCGGCGCGTCGGCAGCGCCCCGTTCGGTGCGGCCCGCAGCGACACGTTGCAACCAGCCGTGCCACCGCCGCAGCGACCCCACGGGTCACGTGTTGTCGCGCGTGCTGTGCCATCCTTGGCGGACGGCTCGTGCGCACGCCCCGGTGTTGCACCGCTGTGCAAGAGTCGGCAAGCTCACTGGCAGAAGGGAGGTGCAGCGTGGCGAAGTTCGGCGAGGGCGGCGAGCTGCTCAAGTGCTCGTTCTGCGGCAAGTCCCAGAAGCAGGTGCGCAAACTCATCGCGGGCCCGGGCGTCTATATCTGCGACGAGTGCATCGACCTGTGCAACGAGATCATCGACGACGAGATCGAGACGTCGACCGAGACGCCGTTCGAAGCGGTGCCCAAGCCCCGCGAGATCTTCGCGTTCCTCGACGACTACATCATCGATCAGAACCGGACCAAGACGATTCTCTCGGTGGCTGTCTACAACCACTACAAGCGCATGCGCCTCGAGCCCTCCGGACCGGGCGCCGCGGAAGACGTCGAGATCGCCAAGTCGAACATCCTGCTGATCGGTCCCACCGGCTGCGGCAAGACGATGATGGCCCAGACACTGGCGCGCATGCTCAATGTGCCGTTCGCCATCGCCGACGCCACGGCGCTCACCGAGGCCGGATACGTGGGCGAAGACGTCGAGAACATTCTGCTGAAGCTGCTGCAGGCGGCCGACTTCGACGTGAAGCGTGCCGAGACCGGGATCGTCTACATCGACGAGATTGACAAGATCGCACGCAAGGCAGAGAACGCATCGATCACCCGCGACGTCTCGGGCGAGGGCGTCCAGCAGGCGCTGCTCAAGATCCTGGAGGGCACTGTGGCCTCGGTGCCCCCGCAGGGCGGCCGCAAGCACCCGCACCAGGAGTTCTTGCAGATCGACACCAGCAACGTGCTGTTCATCTGCGGGGGAGCGTTCGACGGGCTCGAGCGCCTCATCGCCGACCGTGTCGGCGAACGCGGCGTCGGCTTCGGGGCCACGCTGCGCAACGCGACAGACAGCTCCGCGCTCGACATCCTGCCGAATGTGCTGCCTGAAGATCTGCGGCACTTCGGCCTGATTCCCGAGTTCATCGGCAGGCTCCCGGTGGTGGGCGTCGTCGACCCGCTGGGCCCCGATGCGCTGCGACGCATCCTCACCGAGCCGAAGAACGCGCTGGTCCGCCAGTACCGCCGGATGTTCGAACTCGACGACGTCGAGCTCGAATTCACCTCTGACGCACTCGAGGCGATCGTGGATCAGGCGATGCTGCGCAACACCGGCGCCAGGGGACTTCGAGCGATCCTCGAAGAGGTCCTGCTGGGGTTGATGTACGACCTGCCGAGCCGTGATGACGTCGCTCGCTGCATCGTCGACCGGAACGTGGTGCTGGACAAGGTGAACCCGACGCTGGTGCCCCGTTCGACCGTGACGCGCCGCGCATCTTGAACTCTGGGCCGCCAGACACTGGGCCGCCAGACACTGGGCCGCCGGCGTCAGCAGCCGGCCCGCTGCGCGACTACGAGGCCGCTGTCGACTGGTTGGATTCCCACATCGATCTCGAGCGTCTGCTCGGCAGCCCCGAGGCGACACCACCCACGCTGGACCGCATGTGGACGCTCATGGGTGTCCTCGGCGATCCGCAGGACAGCGTGCCGGCGATTCACATCACTGGAACGAACGGCAAGGGCAGCACGGCACGGCTGTCTGTGGCACTGCTCGGGGCGTGCGGCCTCGCTGCGGGCAGCTACACCTCGCCGCACATCGATCGTGTCAACGACAGGATCGCTGTGGCCAACGAGCCGCTCGACGACGACTCGTTCGCGATGGCGATCAGCGAGATTGCCGTGTTCGAACCGATGGTGGCCGAGCGATGCGGCGAGCGGCCGAACTACTTCGAGGTGATGGCCGCCGCGGCCTACAACTGGTTCGCCTCCGCTGCCCATGTCAATGTGATCGAGGTCGGCATGGGCGGGCGCTGGGATGCGACCAACGTGGTGGATGCCGCGGTGGCGGTCATCACCAATGTGGGCGCCGACCATCTCGAGATCATTGGGCCCACGCTGGCAGACGTGGCTCAGGAGAAAGCTGGGATCATCTCCGCCGGCGCCACCGTCGTCTGCGGCGAGACGACACCCGAGCTCAGCGACATCGTGGCTGTCGCCGCCAGAGGGGAGGGGGCCGAGCTGTGGCTGCGGGGCGTCGACTGGGATGTCGCCGAGCGTCGGCCTGCTGTGGGAGGTCAGCTGGTGACGGTTCGCACGCCGTTCGGCGAGCACGCTGAGCTCTTCGTGCCGCTGCACGGTGCCCACCAGGCGACAAATGTTGCTGCCGCCGTCAGCTCGGTCGAAGCGTTCTTCGGTCGGAGTCTGGACGACGACGTGATCGCGGCTGCGCTGGACGACGTCTCGCTGCCGGCACGCTTTGAGATAGTCGCCCGGCAGCCGACGGTGGTCATCGATGGGGCGCACAATCCCGCCGGCGCCGCTGCATTGCGCGACACGCTGGCGGAGTCGTTGCTGGTCGATTCGGACGGTGCCCACAGCGCCAGGGTGCTGGTCATCGGGGCGAACAGACCGCACGATCCCGCTGCGTTCTGCGAAGCACTCGGCATCGACCAATTCGACGCAGTCGTAGCCACCGCAGCCGATTGGCCGCGCGCGCTGCCGCCCGCGAAGATCGCTGCGGCCGTGGAAGCTGCGGTGGGTGCTGGTGGCGAGACCACTGGTCACCGGCGCCCGCCGGAGGTCATCACCACGCCGAGCGTTTCGGAAGCTGTGCAGGCCGCGTGCGAATGGGCCGGTTCCGAGGGGATCGTGGTGGTGAGCGGCTCGCTGTACGTTGCCGCGCAAGCGCGGCGACTTCTGGGGGTTGACCCGCATTAGCCTCGGATGCGCAGCCGACGGCGCATCGCGCCACGACGCGAGCCAGGCCGAGGGAGACAGCGATGCGGCAAACGCTGGTGATCTGCAAGCCCGACGCAGTCGAGCGCGGCCTCGTCGGCGAGATACTCGGCAGATTCGAGCGCAAGGGGCTCGCCATCGCGGCTTTGGAGCACGGGGTCATCGAGCGCGACACGGCCGAGCAGCACTACGCCGAACACGCTGGCAAGAGCTTCTACGCGCCGCTGCTGGAGTTCATCACGCGCTCGCCGTCGGTGGTCATGGTGCTCGAGGGTCCCGCCGACGCAGGCGACGACGTGTTCGCCGTGGTGCGCACCCTCATGGGTGCCACCAATCCCGCTGCGGCCGCGCCCGGCACGATCCGAGGCGACTACGGGCTGTCCCCGACCGAGAATCTCGTGCACGGCTCCGACAGCGAAGCCTCCGCCCAGCGGGAGATCGCCCTGTTCTTCCCGTCGCTCGCACAAGCCGGCAACACAGCGAGCAACGGCGCCGCCGAGAGTGCTGCGTCGATCGGTGAGGTGAGCGGCTGATGGCGTCGAACGGCTCACCCCGACCCCGCCGGCGCGGTTCGGTGTTCGGCGGCCGGGACATTGCTGTCGATCTCGGAACTGCGAACACGATCGTCTTCGTCCGCGGCAGGGGCATCGTGCTCAATGAGCCCTCGGTGGTCGCTGTCGACTCCATGACCGGCAACTCGCTGGCCGTCGGCCTCGAAGCCAAGCGGATGATCGGTCGGACTCCGGGCAACATCACTGCGATCAGCCCCCTCAAGGACGGTGTGATCGCCGACTTCGACATCTGCGAGAAGATGCTCCGGCATTTCATCAACGAGGTCAGCCAGACGCGCTGGCCCAAGCCGCGCATGGTGATCTGCGTGCCATCGGGGATCACAGGCGTGGAGCAGCGAGCGGTGCAGGAAGCCGCCGAGTACGCAGGCGCGCGCCGCGCGTACATCATCGAGGAGCCGATGGCTGCGGCGATCGGCGCCGGCCTGCCGGTGCAATCGGCGCAGGGGAGCATGATCGTCGACATCGGCGGCGGCACCACGGAGGTGGCGGTGATCTCGCTCGGCGGCATCGTGACGGCTCGCTCGGCACGCATCGGCGGCAACATGATCGATGCGTCCATCAGCGCTCACGTCAAAAAGGAGCACGGTCTCGTCGTTGGCGAGCGCACCGCGGAGGAGATCAAGCTCGCACTTGGGTCGGCGTGGCCGCTGCAGCAGGAGATCTATGCCGAGGTCCGTGGCCGTGACATGGTCAGCGGGCTGCCCGAATCGGTCAGCGTCGACAGCGCAGAGATCCGCGACGCGATCGCAGGGCCGGTCAGCGCCATTGTCGATTCGGTGAAGGCGACGCTCGATGACACGGCGCCAGAGCTGGCAGCCGATGTCATGGACTACGGCATCACGCTTGCGGGCGGCGGGGCGATGCTGCGCGGTCTGCCGGATCGACTGCGCTCGGAGACAGGCGTTGCAGTCCACATCGCGGAGGACCCGCTGTTCGCCGTCGTGCGCGGTTCAGGCCAGACGCTCGAAGAGTTCGATGTCCTCCACGGAGTGCTGTACTCCTCCACCGAGGGGCGCTGACGCCCCCGGCCGTGGCCCGCCGCGCCGGCATTCGGAGACGCACTTGGCTCCGCTTGGCCCTGCTCGTTGTGACGGCCATTGCATTGCTCACGCTCGACGCACGTGGTTCGGGCGGTGTGCTGGACGCTGCCCGCGGCGCAACACAGGAAGTGCTGGGACCGGTGCGGAGATTCGGCGATTGGGTGACCGGTCCTATTCGCAATGCGTGGCAGGGTTTGGTCGGCTTCGACGAACTTGAGACCGAGAACGCGCATCTGCGAGAAGAGCTGGCCGAAGCGCACGCATCAGTTCTTCGGGTCGGCGAGCTGGAACGGGACCGCCAAGAACTGCTTGGGCTCTTGGATGCCCGCGATGTGGTCCGTGCGATTCCCCGCGTCACGGCGAGGGTCACAGACGCACCCGTGTCGAATTTTGAACGCACGATCCTCTTGGATCGAGGTCGGCGCGATGGCATCCGCGAGGGCATGCCGGTGGAGAGCGGCGACGGGTTGATCGGCCGGGTCGTGGAGGCGGAACCTTCATGGGCGAGCGTCGAGCTGCTCACTGATCCAAATTTCGATGTCGGGGTGCGCATCGTCCGTTCCGGAGACGGCGGCTTGGCTTCGGGACGGGGGCCGGGCCGCGACCTCGATGTGAGCTATATCGAGCTGGAAACCGTCGTCATCCCCGGCGAGACCGTAGTGACGAGCGGCTTTGCGGGCAGCACGTTCCCGGCGGGGCTGCTGGTGGGCACGGTCACCGATGTTGAGCCGGATGCGGTGCGGGGCGCGCAGCGGGTCACCGTGCACCCTGCTGCGGATCTTGAGCGCCTTCGCTGGGTACAGGTGGTGCTCTACGAGCCCGACGTCCCCGAGCCGGTGATCGTGGATCGCGAACCCACCGACAGCCCGGCCGATGCAGGCGCGGCAGGCGACCAGTCATGAGGGGCACTCGATGACGGGGCGCGGACGATGATGGCCGGTGCCGGACCGCTGGCCCGGTCGGCGCTGGTGCTGGTTGTCGCCGTCGTCGTCCACGTGGGCTTGCTGGCACACATCACCCCGGCGGGAGTCATTGTCGATCCGCTGGTCTTGCTGGCTGTCGCGGGCGGGATGATGGGCGGTCGCAGTACGGGGGCGTCGTTCGGCGGAGGCTGCGGTCTTGCTTCCGATCTCATCCTTCACACGCCGTTCGGCATGTCGTTGCTCGTGCTGACGCTGGTGGGGTACTTGTCGGGCGCCATCACCGAGCAGAATCCCTCGGTCGGCCGGCTCGCTCGCGCCGCGATCGCGTCACTGCTGGCAGCGGGCGGGATCGGCCTGTTCGCGGGCGCCGGCTGGCTGATGGATCTGGTCTATGTGACCGAGGCACCGATTGTGCGCATCGCCATCGTCACCGGCGTTGCGTCGCTGCTGACCAATCCGCTGCTCGAGCGCGCGACGCGCTGGGCCCTCATCATCCGTCCGCGCATCACCGCCAAGCCAGAAAGCACGGCGCGCGGTGGATGAGCGGGTCCGCCGGAGGATGGCCTTCATCGGCATCGTGATGGTGGGCTTGTTCGGAGCGCTGTTCACCCGCCTGTGGTACCTGCAGGTGCTCGAGACCGAGCAGTTCGCGGTGGCAGCGGAATCGAACCAGGTCCGCATCATCATCACGCCGCCGACCCGCGGCCGGATCCTCGACCGTCACGGCGTGGTGCTCGCCGACAACGTCCGCACCGGTGTGGTGACCTATGACCACTCGAGGTACCCCGAGAAGCACACCGAAGCGGTGCTGACCGAGCTGGCTGACCTGCTCGATGTGCCCGCCGAGCGGCTCCGCCAGGGTTTTGCAGACCAGCGCACCCACCCGCTGGCCCCGAAGGTGGTTGCGACGGGTCTCGACGAAGACGGCCTGCTCAGGGTGGCGGAGCGCTCGATTGCCGGCGTGGATGCCAGGTGGGACTGGGTGCGGGTGTACCCGCAGAACGAGGTGGGCGCGCACATCGTGGGCTACGTCGGGGCGATGTCGGAGCGCCAGCACCGCGAGCTGATCGATGACGGCTACCTGCCCTATGAGCGGGTCGGCAGGGCGGGCATCGAAGGTCTCTTCGAAGCCGAGCTCCACGGCGAGCCGGGGCGCACCAAGCTCGAGGTCGACCGGCAGGACCGGGTGCAGCGGATTCTGGCCGATATCCCCCCCGAACCGGGACACGACATCATGCTGTCCATCGACGTCGAATTGCAGGCTGCCGCCGAGTCATACCTGCGGCAGGGACTCATCGCCGCTCGCAAGACCGTGAGCGAGGACTCCGGCTTCTTCTACCCGGCGCTCACCGGGGCTGCGGTCGTGATGGACGTGCGCAACGGTGACGTGTTGGCCATGGTGTCGCATCCGACCTACGACCCCACGTGGATGGTCGAGGGACTGTCATTGGCGGAATACCGGTCGGTATTCGAGAATCCCTACGCTCCCGGCGCGCTCAACAATCTCGCCGTGCAAGGCACCTACTCGCCCGGGTCGGTGTTCAAGCCGGTGACGGCGCTCGCCGGTCTGGACGCCGGGCTCATCTCGCCGCGGACGGCCTTCCACGATGTGGGCTACTACAAGATCCCCGATGCGCGTGGCTGCACCGGCCGCTGCACGTTCTTCAACGCCGACAGGGCTGCTCTGGGCACCTTGGACCTCTCCGGGGCATTGACCCGCTCGAGCGACGCGTACTTCTACAAGGTGTCCGACGACCTCTACTGGATCGATGGCCCTGAGCAGTGGGCAATCCAGGACATGGCCCGCTCGCTCGGCTTCGGATCCCCGACCGGCGTGCAGCTGCCGTTCGAGAAATCGGGCCGGGTGCCCGACGGTGACGTCAAGCGAACCCTCTTCGAGCTGAGCCCCGAGGCATACAACCCCTACGACGAACCAGCGCGATGGTTCCCGGGCGACAACATCAACACCGGCATCGGCCAGGGGTTGGTCGCCGTGACGCCGATGCAGCTCGCCAACGCCTACGCCACGATGGCCAATGGCGGGACGCGCTTCTCGCCGAACATCGTCGAATCGGTGGTCTCGCGGCGCGCCGAGTCGTTCGGCGAGCCGGTGCTGACCTTCGAACCCAGGGTGCTCGATGTGGTGGACTTCCCCGCAGGGAGTGCTGTCGTGCGGGAAGGGTTGAGCAACGTCACGAATCCCCGGTTGCGAGGCACCGCCGCCAAGGCGTTTGAGGGCTATGACCACTCGGGCTACCCGGTGGCGGGCAAGACCGGCACGGCCCAGGCGCAGGGCTTGAACGCGGTGCTGCGGCGCAAGAAGGAGGACACGGCGGTGTTCGTTGCGTGGGCGCCGTCACACGATCCTCGTTATGCCGTAGCTGTGGTCATGGAAGAGGCCGGCTACGGCGGCGAGGCAGCCGCTCCGGTGGCTCGGCGGATCCTCGAGGCAGTGCGGGCCTATGAGCAGCGCTGGCCCGAGCCCCAGATCGCATTCTCGCCGCCTCAGCCCGAGTGCCCCGATGTGCCAGAGGCGCTGCGGGGCGATCCGGCGTTCTTGGGCTACGTGCCCGAAGGCTGCCCGTGGGGCATCCAGCTGCCGCGGGCGAACACGCCCTCGGATGCGGACGGCGACGGCATCCCCGATGTGGACCAGATCGAGGGCGCCCTTCCGGCCAACGCCCAGCGCCGCAGGGGGGCACTGCGGCGCAATCAGGCACGTCGCAGGGGGGCACTGATCGGGGCCGGGTCATGATCGCACGGCTGCTGAATCGTTCCCAGACGCGGCGCGAGCTGCAGTCTCCGGCGTGGTTCGCCGACTACTCGTTGGCGCTGGCAGCGATAGCGATAGCGCTGCTCGGCGTCGCGATGAACTACTCCTCCACATGGCGAAGCCTGTCCTTCGAAGGCGGAGACCCGTGGACGGTGGCGCGCCGTCAGGCGATCTTCGTGAGCGTCGGCATCGTGGTGATGATCATCGCTGCCGTCGTCGATTACCGGGTGCTGCGTTTCTACGCGACACCTGCCTACTTGTTGGCGCTCGGGGCGCTGGGGGCGCTGCTGTTCTGGGGGCCCGAGATTCGCAATGCGCGGTCATGGTTCGTGCTGCCGGGCGTCGGGTTCCAGGTGCAGCCCTCGGAGTTCGCCAAGCTCGTCGTGATCGTGTCGCTGGCGGCGTTCGTCGCCAGCCACGAGGGATACCTGCGCTTCGACACGCTGTTCAACGCGGGCCTGCTGCTGGTGGTGCCCATGAGCCTGATCTACCTGCAGCCCGACCTCGGCACGATGCTGGTCTTCGTGGCCGTCGCCATGGGCATGCTGCTGGTCGCAGGGGCGCAGCTGCGCCACATCGTCGTCATCACGCTGATCGGAATCCTGGCGCTCGTGCTGGTGTTCAGCATCGACGCGCTCCAAGGCCCCCGGCTGCTCAGCGAGACACAGCGAAACCGCTTGACGGCTTTCTTGGACCAAGAATTCGAGCCGCTGGAAGCCTCGTACAACCTGCGCCAGAGCCAGATTGCCATCGGTGCGGGCGGTGTCTGGGGCCAAGGCTGGAAGCAAGGCACCCAAACCAACCTCGACTTGGTTCCCGAGCAGCACAACGACTTCATCTTCACGGCGCTGGGAGAGGAATTCGGCCTCGTCGGCGGCTCGCTCCTGCTCGCGTTGTATGCCTACATGTCTGTGCGCATCTGGCAGATCGCCCGCGTCTCCAGCGACCCGTTCGGACGATTACTCACCGTCGGCATCCTCTCCATGCTGCTGTTCCAAGTGTTTCAGAACATCGGCATGACCATCGGCATCATGCCCATCACCGGTATCCCGTTGCCGTTCATGAGCCATGGCGGTTCTGGCACGGTCACCGCCTTCGCAGCGGTAGGCATCGTCATCAGCGTCGGAGCGCGGCGCTACACGCTCTAATGCTTGACCATCCGGCCGGACCGGTAGCGTTGAGGTCGCAATGACAACGCTGTGGCCCCGGCTCGAGCCTTTGCTGCCACGTGTCTCCAAGCCGGCGAGGTACATCGGCTGCGAGGACGGGATGCAACAACCGACCGTCGGCTCGCACCTCACATCGTGGCTTCTGGCCTATCCAGACACGTACGAGATCGGTCTGCCGAACCAGGGCTTGCAGATCCTCTACGAGTTGTTGAACGAGCGACCGGACGCCAGCGCCGAGCGCACCTACGCGCCGTGGATCGACCTGGAGGCCGAAATGCGAGCCGTGGGGCTGCCGCTGTTCTCGGTGGACACGCACCGGGCCGCGGGCGAGTTCGACGTCATCGCGTTCAACCTCTCGGCTGAGCTCGTGTACACCAACGTGCTGAACTGCATCGATCTGGCGGGGTTGGATGTGCGTGCGGCCCGGCGCAACGATGACGACCCGCTCATCGGCGCTGGCGGTCATTGCGCATACAACCCCGAGCCCCTGGCGGACTTCGTGGATTTCTTCGTCATCGGCGATGGCGAGGAGGTGGTCTCCGAGATCACCGAAGCAGTCGGTGCCTGGAAGCGAACCGGCAAGCGGCCGGGCACGCGAGCCACGATCCTGCGAGACCTCTCCGGTATCGAGGGTGTGTATGTGCCGGCGATGTACGACGTTGCCTACGACGGGCCGGCGCTTGCCGCGGTCACGCCGAAGCATCCGGACGTGCCAGCGCTGGTCGCCAAGCGCACGGTTGCCGATCTTGCCGAGTGGCCGTATCCGCGACGGCAGCTCGTGCCGGTGACTGAGGTGGTCCATGACCGGCTCTCTGTCGAGGTGTTCCGGGGATGCACCCGGGGCTGCCGCTTCTGCCAGGCGGGAATGATCACCCGTCCGGTTCGTGAGCGCCCTGCAGCGCAGGTCCGCGAGATGGTGAGGGCAGGCCTCGAGCGCAGTGGCTACGACGAAGTCAGCTTGATGTCGCTGTCCACGGCCGATTACAGCGGGATCGCCGAGCTCGTGCGCGACACGGTCGCCGGCGGGAACATCACAGCCGGCGCAAGCGACACCGACGGCGCGAGCAACACAGCCACCGCCGATGCCAACCGGATCAGCGTCTCGCTGCCCAGCATGCGCGTCGACGCCTTCACCGTCGATGTGGCAGCCCAAGTGTCACGCGCCCGCCGCACCGGGCTCACCTTTGCCCCGGAGGCAGGTTCGTGGCGTCTGCGCCAGATCATCAACAAGCTCATCACCGAAGAAGACTTGTATGGCGCGGTGCGCTCGGCGTACAGCCAGGGCTGGCATCGCATGAAGCTGTATTTCCTCACAGGCCTGCCGTCGGAGATGGACCCCGACACCGAGGCCATCGCCCACTTGGCCGATGCCTGCACCCGGATCGGGCAGGAATACACCAAGCGCGCATCGGTGACGGTGTCGCTGGGGGGCTTCGTGCCCAAACCGCATACGCCATTCCAGTGGTTCGGGCAGAACCCGCCCGCCGAGCTGGCGCGCAAGGTGCGGTTGGTGCGCTCGGCGCTGGGACGCAACCGGCGGGTACAGCTCAAGTGGCACGATCCGGCCGCTTCGACCGCCGAGGGCATCGCCAGCAGGGGCGACCGCCGCGTCGGGGCGGTCATTGAGTATGTCTGGCGCAAGGGCGGCACGTTCCAGGAGTGGAGCGAGCGTTTCGACCTGGGCTTGTGGGAAGAGGCCATGGCAGCGTGCGGCCTCAGCCTCGACTGGTACGTGCATCGCCATCGAGGCGAGCACGAGGTGCTGCCCTGGGACCACATCGGCGCCGGGCTGCACCGCGATTTTCTCTGGCACGATTGGCAGGACGCCCTGGCTGGGCATGGCCTGCCTGACTGCCGATGGACCCCGTGCTACGACTGCGGGGCCTGTACTGAATATGGGATCGAGCACATGGTTGCGTCCCCTGTCGCCCCCAATGGCGGCAGTCAGGGGACGGGACAGGATCTCGCGACCGGCCATCTGGTGCCGGTTGAGCTGCGCCCCCGCCAGATGGCGGGCGCAGGCGCACCGAGCGGGGATGGCGCATGATGCGCTGGACCCTGCCGCTGGTGCCGAGCCGCAGTGCCGCTCCCACCCTCGTGGGTGGGAGCTGTCCTTGAGGCTGCGCGTCCGCTTTTCCAAGATCGGCAAGATCCGGTTCATCGGTCACCGCGATGTGGCCCGCGTCATCGAGCGTGCTGTGCGCAAGGTCGGACTGCCGGTGGCCTACAGCCAGGGGTTCTCGCCCCGCATGAAGCTGAGCTTCGGCTTGGCGCTGCCCACCGGGTACGAGTCGGAGGCCGAGTTCGTGGATCTGCCGCTGGTCTCGGGTGCAGTGCTCGACGGGAATGCAGCAGGGCCCGTGATCGCCTGCCGGAGCGGCACTCACGCACCCTGCGAGAACATGGCTCCCTCGTCGGCCCCGAGCTACTGCACCATTGCCGAGGCGCTCAGCGAGGCGCTGGTGGTGGGCATGGAGGTGTCCGCTGTGACGCTGACCGACGGCCGCGGCCCGTCGCTGCAGGCGGCGGTTCATTCGTGCGGCTGGGACTTCGACATCGTGGGCCTCGATGCGACCGCAGCAGCGAAGGCGGTTGCAGAATTCCTCGCTGCCGGTACCGTCGTGACGGAACGGGTGCACAAAGGCGAGACCGTGAGTTCGAATATCCGGCCCAGCGTTGAGGTGCTGCAGGTGGTCGGATGCTCGGATCGAGGGGCGGTGCTGAGCGCCGAGCTGTCAGCTACGCCCCGGGTGGTGCGCCCTAGCGAACTGGTGCCAGCGCTCGCGCCGGCACACGAGATGGGCATAGCCCGGAGAACACATCAATGGACGAGTGGCGCCGCGGGACGAGCCGAACCGGCCGTGCCTGCCATGTGCGCCCAGAGGAACAAGGAACCCATCAGTGGATGAATCAACACTGAACGACACAACACCCGCCGTGCGCAAGCGACGGCTGGTTGTGCCCCCTACTCAGAACGAACCTGTCGAGGAACAACAAGAATCCAAGGCAAGACCCAAGAACAAGACGAAGTCGGGACCCAAGGCGAAGCCCAAAGCGGAACCCGGACCAGAGCAGAAGTCGAAGGCTGATCGCCCTCAAGCCAAGCCCGAGTCCGCGAAGCCGCCGGTCCCGCCGGTGCCGCCGCCGGCTCGCAAGCCTCAGATCGGCGACAGCCGCCCGGCGCCGTCTCAGCAAGCACCCGATGGCGAGGGTTCCGGTGGGCGCCGCCGACGCAGGCGCGGCGGTCGCGGACGCGGCGGACGAGGCCGATCCGGCGAGGCCGCTGCGCCAACTGCGGAGACTCGCAATGGCGCCCACGCTCCCGTCGAGGCCATCCTGGCCGATCAGCGGCCGCTGGAGCTCGACGATGAGCAGCTCACTGAGCGTCGCGGCAAATACCGCAACGGCAAGCCGCTGGGCCGGTACCGGATGTGCGTTCATGTCTCGGAGGGAGCGACGCACATCTCCGTGCTCGAGGGCCGATCGCTCATCGAGTACTACGTGAGCCGTCCTTCCGACGACGTCTCCGAGATCTACGGGAATCTCTATCTCGGTCGGGTGCGGCGTGTGCTACCGGGCATGGAAGCGGCGTTCGTCGACATCGGCACCCCCAAGCAGGCCGTGCTCTATCGGGGCGATCTGACCGTTGCGTCCGACGAGAGCGATGACGACAGCGGGTCGGAGCGCAGGCGGGCCGGCGGGCGCCGGGGGCGTTCCGTGGCAGGGCCTGCGATCGGCGAGCTGATCAAGAATGGCCAGACAGTCATGTGCCAGGTCATCAAGAACCCGATCGGTCACAAAGGCGCTCGCCTGACCACGGAGGTGTCGCTGCCCGGCCGGTTCGTGGTGCTCATTCCCAACAGCAGCGCGATGGGAATCTCGCGTCGCCTGCCCAGCCGCGAGCGGCGCCGGCTGCGCAGCCTGCTGGCCAAGGAGATCCCCGATGGCTTCGGAGTGATCCTGCGGACGGCTGCCGAGAACGTCACTGCGGCCGAGATCCGCCGCGACATCCAACGGCTCACGCAACAGTGGACCAAGATCTCCGAGCTGGCGGAACGCTCCGATGCGCCTGTGCTGCTGTTCCGCGAGCCCGAGTTGGCGGTGCGCATCATCCGCGAGCAGTTCACCGCCGACTTCCGTGAAGTGGTGATCGACGACCCGGCGCTGTTCGAACAGGTCAAGGGTTACATGGAGGCGGTGGCGGCACCGCTGGTGGACCGCATCCGGTACTACGACCCGGTCGCTGAACGTCTGCCGCTGTTCGAGCGGGTGCACGTGGCTGAGCAGGTGCGCAAGGCCACCGACCGCAAGGTTTGGCTGCCGTCGGGCGGGTCGCTCATCATCGAGCACACCGAAGCGTTGACGGTGATCGACGTCAACACAGGGCGCAACGTGGGCAAGTCCAGCCTGAACGAGACGCTGTTCCAGAACAACCTGGAGGCCGCTACCGAGATCGCGAAGCAGCTGCGGCTGCGGGACATCGGCGGGATCATCATCATCGACTTCGTGGACATGGACGACAGGCATCAGCGGGACAAGCTCATGTCGACGCTGAACGAGGCGCTGGCCCGCGACAAGACCCGTACGGCCACCGAACCGATTTCGGACATGGGCATTGTGCAGATGACCCGGATGCGCACCGGTGAGGGGTTGCTGGAGTCGATGTCGGACCCGTGCGAAGCGTGCGAGGGACGCGGCATCGAGCTGCGCGAGTCGCTGTTTGCCTGATGATCAGAGGCGCAGCCCTGTAATTCACTCGCCGATCCGGTGGCCTCATCGGTATCCTCTCCAACCGATGTACGCAGTCATCGCTACCGGCGGCAAGCAGCGCCGCGTCGAGGCCGGCCAGCGGCTCGACATTGAGCTGCTCGCGGTGCCTCCCGGCGAAGAGGTCACCTTCACGCCGGTGCTGGTGGTGGATGACGGCGCAGTGCTGGCGACGCCCGACGAGTTGGTCGGCGCCTCGGTGACCGGCCGGGTGGTCGGCGAGGTCAAGGGGCCCAAGATCGACGGCTTCACCTACAAGAACGCCACCACCAACCGGCGCAGGTGGGGACACCGGCAGCGCTACAGCACGGTCGAGATCACTCACATCGCCACCGCTTAGGGGCATCCCTGCGGGAACGCGAGACCGGACACCAAAGGACAGCACCATGTCGAAGACAAAGGGCGGAGGCTCCACTCGCAACGGGCGCGACTCGGTGGCAAAGCGCCTGGGCGTCAAGGTCTATTCGGGGCAAACCATCGACGCCGGCGGCATCATCGTGCGCCAGCGGGGCACCAAGTTCCATGCGGGGCGGAATGTGGGCCGCGGCAAGGACGACACGCTGTTCGCGACATCTCCCGGCGTCGTGCGTTTCGGCTATCGCCGCGGACGCCGGCTCGTCGACGTTGTGCCGTCGTAGTTCTCCCGCACTTCATCCCGAGACCTGCAAGCGTCTGCGAGGACGCTGATGAGCGACTTCGTCGACGAGTGCCAGCTGCACGCGAAGGGCGGTGACGGCGGGGCGGGCTGCGTGTCGTTCCGCCGCGAATCTCACGTGCCGCGAGGTGGCCCCGATGGCGGTGACGGCGGGCATGGCGGCGATGTATGGGTTGTGGCGGACCGCAACGTGGCGTCGCTGCTGGCGTTCCGAGACTTCCCGTTCCGGCGCGCCACCGATGGCGGGCACGGCCAAGGGCGCAAACGGCATGGCCGCGATGGTGCCGATGAGCTGGTGCATGTTCCCGAGGGCACCATCGTGCGCGACCGTGACGGCGCTGTGCTGGCCGACCTCGTACATGCCGGCGATCGCTGGCTGGCGGCGCAAGGCGGGCGCGGCGGCAGGGGCAATGTCCGCTTCGCTTCGAACCGGATGCGCGCGCCTCATTTCGCCGAGCAGGCGGAGCCCGGCGAGGAGCGCTGGCTCGGCTTGGAACTCAAGCTGATGGCCGATGTCGCACTGGTGGGGTTTCCGAACGCAGGCAAGAGCACCTTCATCAGCGCCGTGTCGGCGGCGCGGCCGAAGGTCGCTTCCTACCCGTTCACCACGCTCACGCCCAGTCTCGGAGTGGTCCGGCTCGACGACGGCTCGGGAATCGACGCAGACAGCTTCGAGATGGTGATCGCCGATGTGCCCGGACTGATCGAAGGTGCCGCGCAGGGCAAGGGCCTCGGACACCAGTTCCTGCGGCATGTCGAGCGAGCCCGGGTGCTGCTGATCATGGCCGACTTGGCAGAAGTCGCCGATCTCGATCCCTATGAACAGGTGGACGTGCTGCTTGGCGAGCTCGAGCTTCACGATGCCGCGCTCGCAGCGCGGCGGCGGCTGGTCGTGGGCACCAAGGCCGACGTGGCCCACCTCTCCTGGGACGGACCGCGGCTCAGCGCGGTGACCGGCGAAGGCGTGGCGCCGGTGCTGGGTCGGCTACGCGATCTGGTGTCCGAAGCCAGGCAGGCCGACGAGGCACCTGCCCAATATGTCGTGCACCGTCCCGAACCCACCGGCGTCACGGTGCTGCGACTCGGAGACGGGGTGTTCGAGATCGAGGGCCGTCAAGCCCGCCGCGCCGTCGCCCTGTCGGATCTCACCGATCCCGCAGCGCTGGCATGGGCGCAGCGACGCTTAGAGCAGCTCGGCGTGTCACGGGCCTTGGCTCGCAACGGCGCCCAGTCTGGCGACCTGGTGCGCATCGGCGATTTCGAATTCACCTACGAGCCCGACACATGACTCAGGTGGCTGTGTTCAGAAGTGCGAGACGGCAGGATTGACGCTGATGACTGCCTCACTGCGGCTGATCGCCAAGATCGGGACGTCGTCCATCACCACCTCGGATGGGCGAGTCGATCTCGATGCCGTCGCGAAGCTGGCATCGGAGGTCGCCGTGGTGCGCGCAGCCGGTCACGAAGTGATCGTGGTCACCTCCGGCGCGATCACCGCAGGCGTGCAGCGGCTGAACGTCGAGCGACCCAGCGAGCCCGAGCGGCTCCAGGCGCTGTCAGCCGTCGGCCAGATCGACCTCATGGCCTCCTATCGGGAGCTCTTCGCTGCCGAGGGCTTGGTGGTCGGACAGGTGCTCATCGCCCCGCACGACTTCCGCGATCGCGACCAGTACCTGCACGCCCGAGCCACGTTCCATCATCTGCTCGATCTCGGCGTCGTGCCGGTAGTCAACGAGAACGACGCGATCGCCGACGATGCCATCCGCTATGGCGACAACGATCGGATTGCCGCCCTTGTCGCCAACCTGGTGCGCGCCGATGCCCTGATCCTGCTGACCGACATGCCTGGCGTGCTCACTGCGGACCCAAACATCGACCCGGAAGCCTCACTCATCTCGGAGATCCTGGAGGTGAGCCCGTCTCTGCAGGCCGCGGCGGGCTCTGCGAATGCGGTCGGCAGCGGCGGCATGGCCTCGAAGCTGGCAGCGGCCCGGATGGCTTCGTGGAGCGGCGTGCGCACTGTGATCGCCTCCGCCCGCCGTCCTGACGTGGTCGCCGACGCCGCTGCGGGCCGACCGGGCGTCGGCACCACCGTGCCAGCGCGAGATGCACGCGTCTCGGCTCGCAAGCTCTGGATCGGCTTTGCCGTGGCCGCCAGGGGATCGGTGACCGTTGACGACGGTGCGCGCCGCGCCGTGTCGGCGGGCGGAAAGTCGCTGCTCGCGGCTGGCGTCGTCGGGCATGAGGGTTCCTTCGCCGCCGGCGAAGCCGTGGACATCGTCGACCGAGCGGGGGAGACCTTCGCCAAGGGCCTCGCGGCCATCGACGCTGACGGCTTGGGGGCCACCTCAGGCCTGCGCAGCGACCAATTGCCCGAAGGCTTGCACCCACTGGTCGTGCACCGCGACGATCTCGTCGTCTTGGGGTGACGCCATTAGCCTGCTCGGGTGCCTGATGTGCAGATGACAGTGCTCGGCGAGCGCGCGAAGGCAGCGGCGACCGTCCTGGCCCAAGCACCCGGTGCCGTACGAGACGAGGCCCTGTTGTCGGCCGCAGATCTGCTGGGGGAGGCAAGCGACGCTGTGCTCGCGGCCAACCGCGACGACGTAGCCAACGCTGAAGCTGCAGGCACCTCGGCGACGCTCATCGACCGGCTTCGGCTCGACCCTGACCGCATCTCGGCCATGGCGGCAGGCCTGCGAAACGTGGCGGCCCTTGCTGACCCGGTCGGCCAGGTGGTCGACGGGTGGGTGCGGCCGAACGGCCTGGCAGTGGAGCGGGTGCGGGTGCCTCTCGGCGTGGTGGCGATCATCTATGAGAGCCGGCCCAACGTCACCTCAGACACTTTCGGTCTGTGCCTGAAGTCGGGCAACGCTGCGTTTCTGCGGGGTTCGGCGGCTGCGCTGAACTCCAACATGGCGATCGCGCAAGCGCTGCGCGAAGGCTTGGTCAAGGCGGGCTTGCCCGCAGACGCGCTGGTGCTGGTCACCGACACACGCCACAGCGCCGCTGCCGAGTTCATGCAGCTGCGCGACCACATCGACTGTCTCATTCCCCGGGGGGGCCCAGCACTCATCGCCTCGGTGCTCGCCAATGCCACCGTGCCCTATGTCATCGACGGCGACGGCAATTGCCACGTGTACGTCGACACGGCGGCAGATCTGGACATGGCAGCCGACATCGTCGCCAACGCGAAGCTCAGCCGCCCCTCGGTGTGCAACGCTGCAGAGTCACTCCTGGTGCACCGCGACGTGGCTGACACCTTCCTGCCCCGCATCGTCGGCGACTTGGCCGGCGTGGAGCTCGTGGGCGACGCGTCGGCGCAGGCTATCTCGCCCCAGATCGGCCCGGCCAGCCCAGACGACTTCGCGACGGAGTTCCTCGCGCTCAAGATGAGCGTTGCGGTCGTCGATGACCTCGACACTGCCATCGATCACGTCAATCAGCACGGCACGGGCCACAGCGAGGCCATCGTGACCGGTGATCTGGCCGCCGCCCAGGCATTCACCCGCCGGGTGGATGCCGCTGCTGTGCTCGTCAACGCCTCGACACGCTTCGTGGACGGCGAGGAATTCGGATTCGGCGCAGAGATCGGCATCAGCACCCAGAAGCTGCATGCCCGTGGCCCCATGGGCCTCGAACAGCTCACGACCACCAAGTTCGTGGTGACCGGAACGGGTCATACACGGGGGTAGCCGTGCCGAAAGGTGGCCGCGGCTGCCACACTGTCTGACCGGTCCCGTTGCCCGGCGACGCAGTGCCGACAACCCGGCACCCACTCTGACACCCAAAGGGGAGACACTCAGAATGAACGAGACAATGTTCGGAGACCTCTCGGGTGTCCGTGAAGGCCTGGCGAAAGTCGAATACCTCGCCGACGACGGCATCGCCAGCGTGGTGTTCTTGGCTGAGCGTCTCGGCAAGCCAGTCCTCATCGAAGGACCGGCAGGCACCGGCAAGACCGAGCTGGCCAAGTCGGTGGCCGCCATGAGCGGTGCCCGCCTCATCCGCCTCCAGTGCTACGAGGGGCTCGACGAGGCCAAGGCGCTGTATGAGTGGAACTACAAGAAGCAGCTCTTGCGCATCCAGGCTGACCGGGGCGTCGACGCCGAGCACGAGGACTGGGTGGAGCTGCAGGACGACATCTTCCAGGACGAATTCCTGCTCACCCGTCCGCTGCTCGAGGCCATCAGCGCCGAAGACAAGGTGGTTCTGCTGATCGACGAGGTGGACCGGGTCGAGATCGAGACCGAGGCGCTGCTGCTCGAGATCCTGTCGGACTACCAGGTCTCGATTCCCGAGCTCGGCACGATCATGGCCAGCCAGATCCCGCTGGTGTTCCTGACGTCCAACAACACCCGCGAGCTGTCCGAGGCACTCAAACGGCGCTGCCTGTTCCTGCACATCGACTATCCCGACCTCGAACGCGAGAAGCAGATCGTCCTCACCAAGGTCGCCGGCATCAGCGAGAACTTGGCCGAGCAGATCGCACGCGTCGTGCGCTCGATTCGCCAGCTCGAGCTGAAGAAGGCACCGTCGGTGTCGGAGACCTTGGACTGGGCCCGCACATTGGTGCTGCTGGGCATCGAGAACATCGATGTCGAGCAGGCAAAGGAAACGCTGCACATCCTGCTCAAGTACCAGTCTGATATCGAGAAGGCCGCCAAAGAGCTGACGGTCGAGGCCTAGACAGCGCTCGAAGGGGACGGAGACCGGCCATGTTGGATCTGCTGAGCGGCTTCGTCGGAGAGCTGCGCAACGCCGGCCTGCCGGTTTCGTTGACGGAGAACCTCGACGCCATGGAGGCCGTCAAGCACATTCCCATCGAAGACCGCGACGCCTTCAAGTACGCGCTCGCGGCCACGCTCGTCAAGAACGAGCAGCACTGGCGGGCATTCGAGACGGTGTTCGAGGTGTACTTCTCGCTGCGCGGGCCGGAATACAACGTCGGCGACGAGGAAGGCAACGGGGAGTTCGATCCCGACAATCTCGAAGAGTGGATGTCCCAGCAGATGCAGGGCATGGGCGGCCGCGGCGGCGGGCAGGACATGTCACCCGAGGAGATCGCCGAGATGCTCTTCCGGGCGCTGCTGAACGCCGATGAGGCGATGATGGCGGCTATGGCCCGGGCTGCGGTGACGCAGTTTGCGGGCATGGAGCCGGGCCGGCCGGTGGGCGGTACCTACTACCTGTACCGCACGCTGCGCAACCTCGATCTGGACGGGATGCTGGATCGGCTGATCGAGGAATCCTCCCAGCGCTACGACGGCGAGATGACGCCGCTGGCGGAACGGCTCGAACGCGAGGAGTTCGAGAACCGCATCGAGCAGCTCAAGCGCGAGATCGAAGCCGAGATCCGGCGTCGCCTCGTGGCGGACCGGGGCGTCGAGGCCATGGCCAAGACGCTGCGCAAGCCACTGCCCGAAGATGTCGACTTCATGCACGCCAGCCGTGAGGAGATGGCGAACATACGCAAGGCCATCCAGCCGTTGACCCGCAAGCTGGCAGCGCGGCTGGCGCGCAAGCGCAAGCACAAGCGGCGCGGCCCCCTCGACTTCCGGGCCACGGTGCGGCGTTCGCTCAGCTACGGCGGCGTGCCCGCGGAGCCGCGTTTCCGCCATCCCCGGCCGAACAAGCCCGAGCTGATCGTGGTGGCCGACATCTCGGGCTCAGTGGCAGCATTTGCCCGGTTCACGCTCCACCTGGTGTATGCGCTGCAGAACCAGTTCTCCAAGGTGCGCTCGTTCGTCTTCATCGACGGCATCGACGAGGTCACCCACATGTTCCAGAACGAGGAAGACATCACCAACGCGGTGCACCGGGTGAACACCGAAGCCGACGTCGTCTGGGTCGACGGCCATTCCGACTACGGCCATGCCTTCGGCGTGTTCTGGGAGAACTTCGGCAAGGACGTCAACGCCAAGTCGACGATGATGTTTTTGGGTGACGCCCGCAACAACTACCACTCGACGAACGCGTGGGTGCTCAAGGAGTGCCAGAAGCGGGCTCGTTCGGTTTTCTGGCTGAACCCAGAGCCCCGGTCGTACTGGGACACCGGCGATTCGGTGATCACCGAGTACTCGACCTACACCGACGGCGTGTTCGAGTGTCGCAACCTGCGTCAGCTCGAAGGCTTCGTCGACAACCTCGCCTAGCCGGCTCAGCCTCTGGCCGACGCAAGCAGGTCGGAGGCCAGGAAGGCCAGGTCGAGCGACTGGCGGCCGTTCAGGCGCGGGTCGCACATGGTCTCGTAGCGGTCGCCGAGCTGGTGCTGAGCCAGCTCGTCGCTGCCGCCGATGCACTCGGTAACCGCGTCGCCGGTGATCTCGAGATGAATGCCGCCGGGCCACGTGCCAGCAGCGGCGTGAGCGGCAAAATACTGGCGGATCTCGGCCAGGATGGCGTCGAAATGGCGGGTCTTGACCCCGTCGGGGGTGCTGAAGGTGTTGCCGTGCATGGGGTCGCATTGCCATACCACCGGGTGGCCGGCGTCGGTGACTGCGTGCAGGATGGGTTCGAAGCACTCCACGACGTTGCCGGCGCCCGTGCGGCTGATCAGGGTCAGCCGACCGGGGATCCGGTTCGGGTTCAGTGCCTCGCACAGTGCCAGCGCCTCGTCGGGCGTCGCGGTGGGGCCCAGCTTCGCGCCGACCGGGTTGTGCACCCCCCGCAGGAACTCCACGTGGGCGCCGTCGAGTTCGCGGGTGCGCTCGCCGACCCACAGCATGTGCGCCGAGCAGTCGTACCAGTCGCCGGTGATGCTGTCGGTGCGGGTGAGCGCCTCCTCGTAGCCCAGCAGCAGCGCCTCATGGCTGGTGTACAGCTCCACCTGACGCATGGCGCTGTCGTCGGTGTCGAGCCCGCTGGCATTCATGAACCGCAGGGCCGCATCGATGCCGCTGGCCAGCACCTCGTAGCGCTGGCCAGCCGGGCTGGAAGCCACGAACTCTTGGTTCCAGTCGTGCACCTGGCGCAGGTCGGCGTAACCGCCTCGCGTGAAGGCGCGCAGCAGGTTGAGCGTTGCTGCCGACGTGCTGTATGCCTGCAGCAGGCGGGACGGGTCGGGTGTGCGGGCCTCGGGTTCGAACGCGATGTCGTTGACGATGTGGCCGCGGAAGATCGGCAGCGTCTGGCCGTCGCGGGTCTCGCTGGCCGAGCTGCGCGGTTTGGCGAACTGGCCGGCGATCCGACCCACCTTCACGATGGGCAGCCCGGCGGAGTATTGCATCACCACGGCCATCTGCAGGATGACCTTGAGGCGGTCGCGTATCTGATCTGCGGTCGAGAGCTCGAACGATTCAGCGCAATCGCCGGCCTGCAGCACAAATGCCTTGCCGGCGCAGACGTGCCCGAGCAGTTCGGTCAGCCGCCTGGCCTCGCCTGCAAAAACCAGCGGCGGACGCCGGCGCAGCTCGTCCAGCGATGCTCCCAGCGCGTCAGCGTCGGGCCATTCGGGCTGCTGACCGGCGGACCGGTCGGCCCATGAGCCGGGATGCCAATCCGCAGCGTGCTCGCGAGATCCGGCGGAGCTGGGCGCGCCGGACGGTGAGGCGGCGTCGTCAGACAGCGTCTGCGTCGGCATCGATGTCTACGAACTCGCCGTCGGCGGCGAGGCTCTGCAGCTCATCGACGGCGCGCTTGACCAGGCGGCGTGCCGCCTCGGCTGTCACACCCAGCTCTTCGCCGATTTCGCGGTAGCTGCGCTGCTCGCCGTCGATGAGGCCGTTGCGCCGCTTGACGGCGTACTGAGCCCGCTCGTCGAGGCGGCCGAGCATGGAATGCACCATGGTCTTGCGGGCCGACTCGATGGCGTAGTGCTCAGGGCCGGGCGCATCGTCGCCGATGAGATCGATGAGTGCGCTGTCGCCATCGTCGCCGACCGTCTTGTCGAGCGAGGTGGGCGTGCTGATCCGCTGCAGCCATGCGTTCTCGTCGTCGAGTGAGTCGCTGTCGCCCCCGTTGTGCCGCAGCGCGGCCCGCAAGGTGGCCGAGCGATCCGAAGGCAGGCGGATGAGGCTGCCCTTCTGATCGAGCGCGCGCCCGATGGACTGGCGGATCCAGAAGGTGGCGTAGGTGGAGAACTTGAAGCCTCGCCGCCAGTCGAACTTCTCGACTGCGTGCTCGAGGCCGAGGTTGCCTTCCTGGATCAGGTCGAGCAGTTCCAGCGTCGGGGGCAGCGGGTAACGGCGCGCGATCGACACGACCAGGCGAAGGTTCGCCCGGATGAAGCGGTCGCGCGCTGCCGCCGCGGTTTGCACGGCCTTGCGCAGTTCGCGCCGCTCGGCCACCGACAGTTCCTCGTCACTGTCGAGGCGCGTCCTGGCGTCGCGTCCTGCTTCGATCTGCTGGGAGAGCATCCGCTCGTCTTCTGCGGTGAGCAGCGCAACCGCGCCGATCTCGTTCAGGTATTGGCCAACTGAATCCATGACATTCGCTCCAACCGGCAGGGGGCAGCCGGTTCTTCGTATTCGCTTGCATGCCGCCCTGGCATGCCACCCGGCGGGGGGTGCCGGGGATGTTCCGCCTTCGCAGCACTGCTTTGGGCGGACAGCCAAAAGTAGCACATGGCGCAGGGCACGCGCAAACAGCCGCCACCGGGGGCTTGCCGATCAATGCAGTGGTTCCCCGGTGCGCGCTGCAGAGTTGATGTGTGGCGTGACTCTACACTGCTGCGGTGCCACCGCGACAAGCGATCTTCGGGGGCACGTTCGACCCGCCCCACGCCGGTCACGTCGCCGCTGCGACCTGCGCAATGCAGCAGCTCGACATCGATCTGCTCCACATCGTCGTGGCGAACGATCCGTGGCAGAAGTCGGCCGAGCGGCTCGTCACGCCTGCGCATCACCGGTTCGCCATGACCCAGCTGGCGTTTCGTGACTTCGACGCCATGACGGTGAGCGATCTGGAGATCCGGCGAGGCGGACCGACGTACACCATTGACACCGTCGCGGAGCTCGAGCGGCCGGGGACCGAAACGTTGCTGGTCATGGGCCCCGCCGCAGCGAGCGGTGTCTCGACGTGGCACCGGGCCGTTGAGCTCGTTGATCGTGTGAGGCTCGCGATTGTGCAGCCACGAGGCGGGCCGACCGTCCATGTCGAAGGCTGGCGTACCCACACAGTGCTCATGGAACCGGTCGAGGCGTCAGCCACCTACGTGCGCGAGCTGTTGACTCATCGTCCCCACCAGGAGATCCCGCCTCAGGCGGCTCAGCTCGTGCCGCCTGCGGTCATGAGCTACATCGTCGAGCACAGGCTCTATTCTCCGTGAGCGTGGCATCGGTTCCCCAGGCGACCCCGGCGCCTTCCGGGCTTCACGCCATCGGGCGGAACCCGATCAGCACAGACACTGACGTGCCGCCGCTGGTGCAAGCCGCAGTGGACGGCGCCGCGGAGATGTCTGCTGAGCGAATCGTGGCACTCGATGTGGGCGATGTGCTCGCCATCACCGATTGGTTCATCATCGCGAGCGCCCCCAATGCACGACGCGTGCGACGCATCGCCGAGCTGATGGAAGCGCACGTGAAAGCGGCCGGCGGTCCGGGGCCGATTCGAACCGAGGGGCTCGACGAAGCGCACTGGGTGCTGCTCGATTTCGGCGAGTTCGTGGCGCACATCTTCCACGAGCCCAGCCGCGAGTACTACGACCTCGAGCGACTGTGGTCGGACGTGCCCCGCCACGAATTCGGCTGATTGACGGGCTGAACCCACCCGATCAGGGAACGATCTCCGCCGTTCCCACTCGGGCGAGAGCGATCCACGTGCGCCCGGGTGTCAGCGGCACGACGAGGCCGTTGCCGGAGCGGAGCACCGTGACATCGAGCTCCGACAGGCGCTCCCACGTGCCCTGCACCAGCATGCCGTCGCTGAAGATCCAAGCTTCCCCGCTGCCCGTCAGCACTGGCTCCGGGGTGGCAGCGTCGGCCGGACTCTGGCGATACCGCACGAACTGCACGATGACGTTCTCGGGTGCAATCCGCACGCCGTCGAAGTCGGTGTGGTCGTTGCCGTTCTGCGTGCGAGCCCAGCCGGCGGCCGCTGCGTCCCAGCGATACGACGCTGTGACCTGCCCGAAGCTGACCTCCACGCCGCTGACCGCCGTGCCCCCCGGGAGCGCTTCGCCCTCGCTGCGGAACGCAAAGTGCGCCGGCGGTGCTCTGCCGTGCTCGGCGCCTGCAGCGAAGATGCCGGCCGTGTCGGTGACCAGGTTGTGCGGGGCGGTCTTGTCGCGTGAGCGTCTGAATATTCCCGGGTCGAGCGAGCCGCCGTCGACGATGGTGACCGCATCGACGCTGCGCAGTGCTCGTGCGGTGTAATCGTTGGCGCCCGAGTACACGAAGATGGGCCGGTTGAGGTTCGACAGGAGGGCGAAATCGCCCGTGCGGGCGGAACGGACAGGGCCAATCACGCTCGCTTCGGTGGAGTGGAAGACAGCCGCGAACCGGGTGAGCCGGGCCTCGACGAGTTCCTCGTAGACGATGTCGGCCTGGTTGAGGCCCCACTGGGGCACAGCCTTCGGATTGTTGTCGATCTTGACGACTGCGGCGGGTCGCAGAATCTCGGTGGTCGACGGCAAGCCGGTGAAAGGCGCCGTGAACTGCGGCGCAGCGGCCGTGGTGGAAGCAGATGGCTCGCTGACGGCAACCGAGGTGACCGGCGCTGGGGTCGTCGTCGGCACGGTCTCGACGGGCGTTGGAGCAGTGGTGGACGGCGAGACGATCGGCGTCGGCGTGGCGGTCGGGGCAGGCTCGACCTCGGTCGTCTCCGGCACGCTGATCTGTGAGCACGCCGCCAGCATCGCCAGTGCGCCGAGCCACGTCGCCCAGCACAACGGTCGGCGCGTTCTGCCCGCAGAGTCACCGCTGCGGCGGCACGTGCCGCCCGCGCCGTGGCGGCTTTCGTCGAATAGTTCGCGGATGTGCTCCAAAGGTCTGCTCCTTGGCATGTGCAGCAAGGCCACCGCGGCCATCCGACCGAACATTCACCATACCGGTCGCCTGTCGCGGGAGGGTGGCACACTGCCCACATGACGACGCTCGTCTCCGGTGGCGCCGGATACGTCGGAAGCCACACGGTGGCTGCTCTGCATGCGGCCGGGCGCGACGTCGTCGTACTGGACGATTTCTCCAACGCCTGGCGCGGCACGGTTGGCGAGCTGCGAGAGCTGACGACGCCGGATTTGGCAGTCGTCGAAGGCGATGCGGCGGATCGAACCGCAGTCGGCCAACTCTGCGACGAACACGACTTCGATTCGATCGTGCACTTCGCGGCGCACAAGAGCGTTCCGGAGTCGATTGCCGATCCGCTGCGGTACTACCGGAACAACCTTCTCTCAACGCTGTGCCTGGCGGAGATTGCTGTGGAGCGCGGCATCGACCGCTTCGTGTTCAGCTCGTCGGCAGTGGTATACGGAACGCCCGAGCATTTGCCGGTCAGTGAGGACGCACCGCCTGCACCCCAGAGCCCGTACGGCGGCACCAAGCTGATGTGCGAACGCATCCTCGCCGACACAGCGGCATCCTCGGCCATGCAGGCCGTCGTCTTGCGCTACTTCAACCCGGTCGGCGCGCACCCCTCGGGACGCATCGGCGAGCAGCCGATCAGCGCCGGCCAGAATCTCGTACCAGCGGTCATGCAAGTGGCGCTGGGCGCCCGCAGCCGGTTGCAGATCTTCGGCAATGACTACGGCACTCGCGACGGCACAGCCGTGCGCGACTTCGTCCACGTGTCGGACCTGGCTGAAGGGCATGTGGCAGCGCTCAACGCCGACCTCGGTACTCGCCGCAGCCGTGTGTTCAATCTCGGCACCGGGGCAGGCACCACGGTGCGCGAGTTGGTGGCGGAGGTCGAGGCCGTCACGGGTCGGCCGGTTCCCTGCGAGATCGTGGGCCGCAGGCCCGGCGACATCGCCGAGTCGTGGGCCGACTGCAGTCGCGCCGAAGCTGAGCTCGGCTGGAGCGCGCAACGAGACCTGGGCCAGATGCTCGCCGATCACTGGCGATTTGCGAGTTCCTCTGCCGATATCAGCGTGTAGTCCTCACCGGCGGCCAGCGGCGCGGCCATCGATTCGGGGGGCACGAACGAGGGCACCCGATCGTTGCGCACGAGGATCACGTCGGTGGCAGCGACCTGGCCGAGGACGGAGTCGTCGAGCATCCACACCGGCAGGTCCAGGTAGTACGAGATCCAACGCGGCGTCCAGATGCCCGAGGTGAACCACACCAATTCCGCTTCGCCGACTCGTGGATCATCTTGTGCCTGTTCCAGGACAGCCCCGGCATCGGCGGGCCTGTCGAGATAGAAGTCCCGCGTCGAGCCAGTCACCACGAAGGCCAGCGTCACCAGCGTCACGGTCGCCGCGGCTGCTCCCAGCGGCGCTCGCAGCTTTGCCGCGGGGCCCTGCAGCAATCGGCGGATCGCGTCGGCGAGGGCCGCGATACCGATGGATGTGGGCGCCACCCACGGGAAGTTCCACAGGCGATGGATCCACGCACCCTGTTGCAGCGCGAACGTGAGCGACATGGCCACAGCGAGCGTCACCACCACCGGTCCGCGGGTTCGCCGGTCGATGAGGCCAGCGATGAGCGCCGGCAGGAACAGCAGGCGCAGCCACCACGATGTCAGCATCTCGTGACCTGCGAACGTCCATTGGCGCTGGAGGAACTCGCCGAAGGTGAACTGGGCCTGTTCGGCTGCGGTTGAAACGTCATTGCCGGTTCGGAAGGCGACTCTCTCGCTGAGTTCTGAGATGTCGGTTGCGTTCAGCAGCCAACCCGCAGTCAGCAGACCTCCCAGCAGGGCGCCGGCCGTCACCGCAGTCACTGCCGGTGACCATCCCCGGCGCAGCCACCCGGCCAAGCTCGGGGGCGACATGTCTGCGGCGCCGGCGTCGCTTCGGGAACGTCGCCGTTGCAGCGTGCCCCAGAACAGCCACGGCAGCAGCAGGCTCAGCGACGCAATGGCGATCCAGGAGTGCATCGCCGTGAGGGCGGCCAGCGCGCCGGCGCCCACGAGCGCCCATCGGGGCGGCCGTTCGACCTGGCGCAGCCACGCGATGGCCGCGGTGAGCGCCAGCAGCATCGAGAAGCTGATGCCCATGCGGGCGTACACGTAGAAGAAGCCCGTGCTCACCATCACCAGCAATGCGAGCAGCGTCGGCCCCCAGCCCATGGCCACGGCGCGCAGCAGCGCGGCCATGAATGCCACAGTGGCGGCACCGAGCAGGAAATCGGTGATGCGCACCGCCTCGGGGCTGTCGCCCAAGGCGCCCACCGAGACGATGGTCAGGAACTGCTTCAGGGGCGGGTGATGCGCGTAGGTGACTGCCTCGGGGGGCGGTTCGGCCCTGGGCGGCACGTCGAATTCGGCCCTGATGAACGGGTCGGTCCGGGCACCCAGGCTGGAGTCGAGCGGCCCGAGGTCCCAGAAGTTGCGTGCCTGGATGCCCGCGCGGCCGAAGATCCGGCCGTCGTCGCTGTTGCCGAGCGGCAGGCTGAGGTCGGGCGCCCACAGCAGCAGCACGCCGAGGCAGATGAGCGCCACGGCGGTCCAGCCCGAACGCAGCCGAGCGAGACGTCGTGGAGTGCGCATGAAGGATCCGTCGTTTCCGATCGCCCGATTCTGCTCGCTGCGATGCCGATCGTCGCACCCACCGTCGAGAGGGGCGCAGCGTAGTATCGGCCCGATGGTGGTCCAGGAGCGACATCGACTGCCGGACGCCAGACCGAACATCGCCGAACAGGCTGAGCCGACCGGTGAAGCCTCGACCTCGTCCATAGTGCCGCCCGGCCGGCGAGGGTTCCGGTTCCTCTATGTCGTCGACGCCGTGACGTTGTTCGCCTTGATGGTGGCCATCACCGTGGTGCGCTTTGGCCTCGACTGGCCGACGTACCCGCGGTCGCACTACCTGATCGGATTCGGGGTCGCCACCTTCCTGCACATGACCGTCTACTACTTCGGCGGGCTCTACGAGTTCGAGCAGCGTCTAGGGCATCGGCCGTGGCTGCCGCGCGCCATGCTCCTGACGTTCATGGCTGTGGGCGGCGACGCCACGGTCACGTTGCTGACGGGCCGCTACCTGATGCCGCGGGGCAACCTGGTCGTGCTTGCCGTGGCGGGTGCCGTGCTGATCTCGTTCAATCGCTGGGGTGCGCGTCGCGTGCGCCTGCTGCGATTCGGCAAGCCCCGGATGCTCCTGGTGGGTACGGCTGCAGACATCGAGTCGGCCATCGAGCACCTCGCTGACGCCGAGGCCGACGCAGTGGTTGCGGGCAGCCTGACCGACGCTGCGCTGATCATCTCCGAAGCAGATCGGCTCGAGGTCACCGAGTTGCTGCTCCTGTCGGGCGAACCGTTGGAGAGCATCTATCCCGAGCCGCTCGGCGAACTGGAGCTCCGCAATGTCGGCGTCTTTCGGCGGATCACACCGGCGGACACACTGCTCGGCCTGCAGCGCAGTCGCCAGATCGGGGGAATGCCGTTCGCAGCGCTCCGAAACCATGCGCTGCCTGTGTGCCGCCTGCGCTTCAAGCGGCTGTTGGACCTGGCGTACCTGGTGCTGCTCGCCCCGTTTGCGCTTCCCCTCACTGGCGCCGTTGCCATCTACGTCAGGATCGTGGGCGGCCGCGGCGTGCTGTACCGGCAGGAACGTGTGGGGCGCGGCGGCGCGCCGTTCGTGCTGTTGAAGTTCCGCACGATGTCGCGCGATGCCGAGACCAACGGTCCTGTGCTGGCTGCCTCGAATGATCCCCGGGTGGTCAGCGGCATGGGCTGGCTGCGCCGCAGCCGGCTCGACGAGTTGCCGCAGCTGTGGAATGTGCTGACCGGCGCGATGTCGCTGGTGGGTCCCCGGCCCGAACGACCGCAATTCGTCGCCCGGCTCGAGCGCGAGATCGCTGGGTTCGGCAGGCGCCACGATGTGCCGCCTGGAATCACGGGGCTCGCGCAGACCCAGGGCCACTACCAGACCGATCCCGGCTACAAGCTCGGTCACGACCTGCAGTACGTCGTCAACTGGTCGCCCGTGCTCGACTGGGAGATTATGGCGAAGAGCCTCGTGGTCATGGCTCGCCGTAACGCCCGGTGAGCAACAACGGCCACCTGCCCCCGGTCTCGGTGGTGATTCCGGCGCGCAACTGCGCCGCTGAGCTGCCCCGATGCCTCGACGCGGTGAGTGCGCAGACCTATCGGGGAAAGCTCGACGTGATCGTGTCGGTTGCACCGAGCGCCGACGACACCAGCAGTGTCGCTGCGTCGGCCCGCTGCACGCGGCCCTTGCAGGTGATCCAGAACCCGGCGGGCACCACGTCGTCGGGTCTCAATCTGGCGATCAGTGCCGCTGACGGCGAGATCATTGTGCGAGTCGACGCCCAGGCCGAACTCCCAGCCGACTATGTGGAGCGAGCCGTCGCAACGTTGCGGCGCACCGGCGCGGCGAATGTCGGCGGCGTGCAGCGGCCGGTGGGCCACGGTGACGTGAGCCGGGTGATTGCCGCAGCATTGTCGTCGCCATTCGGGGGCGGTCCGGCCGCCTTCCGGCACGGGAGCGATGAAGGACCCGTCGACACGGTGTACCTGGGCGTTTTCGACGCTGCCGCGCTCGCTTCTGTGGGCGGATTCGACGAGTCGTTGGTGCGGAACCAGGACTACGAGCTGAATTGGCGCCTGCGCGAGCAGGGTCACGTGGTGTGGCTGGACCCGAGCTTGGCAGTGGAGTACCAGCCCCGGTCGACCTGGGCTGCGCTCGCGCGCCAGTACTTCGAGTACGGCGCTTGGAAGCGTGTCGTGATCAACCGCCACCCACGCTCGATGCGGCCGCGGCAACTCGCAGCACCCGCGCTGGTCGTCGGCGTGGCGGTGTCCGTGTTCGAGCTGGCGCGCGGTCGTCCGCGCGGCGGCATCGTGCCGGCCACGTATCTCGGTGCGTGCGCGCTGGCCACAGCTCGGCTCCGTGAGCGCCTTCCCTCCGTCGGTGATCGCTTGCGGGCAGCGGCGGCCTTCGCCGTCATGCACCTGTCGTGGGGAACGGGCTTTCTGATCGGCCGCCGCCGTGACGAGCGCATGCCGCCAGCGGATCGGGCGGCCGACGGCGAGAGGTGACACAGCACCGGCCGTCCCGGTCTGCTGTGCTGCCTCGGTTCCGGTTCGGCGCCGCTCGGTACGCTCGCACCCATGGCAGAGGTCGTGATCCGCGAGGTGCCGGCCGACCGCGGCCTGCTCGCACCCGGCTACCGGGCTGATCTCAATGCGGTCGATTTCGATGCTGACAACGCGGCGTTGCCGCTCGCCGGCCTGATCGTCCTTGACCTGACGATCGCCCGCGCGGGTCCGACGGCCGTACGGCAGCTCGCGGACTGGGGCGCCGACGTCATCAGGGTGGACGCCCCGATCGACGGCTTCGAGGAAGGCCGGGAGGCATCGCCGGACCACCTCAACATCCACCGCAACAAGCGCTCGCTGGTCATCGATTTGAAGAACCCGTCGGGTCGCGAACTGCTTCACCGTCTTGTTGGGGCGGCCGACGTGCTGATCGAGAATTTGCGACCGACTGTCAAGTACCGGCTGGGCTTCGACTGGGACACCCTGCACGCCGTGAATCCTGCGCTCGTGATGGGGTCGATCTCGGGCTTCGGCCAGGACGGTCCGTATGCGACACGCGGCGGTGTCGACCAGATCGCCCAAGGCCTCGGCGGGATGATGGCGGTCACGGGGCTGCCGGGTCACGGTCCGGTGCGGGCCGGCGTGGCGATCAGCGATGTCACTGCCGGCTTGCAGCTCGCCATCGGCGTGCTGGTGGCGCTCATCGAGCGGTCCCGCACCGGCGAGGGTCGCTGGGTGCATACCTCGCTGCTCGAGTCGATGATCGGCATGCTCGACTTCCAGGCGGCTCGCTGGACAGTGGCGGGGGAGGACCCGCCGCAGGCCGGCAACGACCATCCCACGATGATCCCGATGGGCACTTACGAGGCAGCCGACGGTTACATCAACATCGCAGCACCCGGCGGGCGGCTGTGGCGTGCATTTTGTGCCGAGATCGGCCTGCCCGATCTGCCTGACGACGAGCGGTTCTCGTCGACCAAGCTGCGCTCAGCCAACCGGACCGAGCTGAACAAGCTCATCGGCGAGCGGCTCGCCAGCGCGGACAGCGACGAATGGGTGGAACGGCTCAATGCCGTGGGCATCCCGTGCGGGCGCGTCAACAGCGTGGCCGAAGCCTTCGCCGACCCGCAGGTTGAGCACTTGGGCATGGCCGCGCCGGTGCATCACCCGGTGATGGGCGACATCCGCATCGTGCGCAACGCCACCCAGATCGACGGGGTGCCCGGTGACATCCGACGGCCCAGCCCCGCGCAGGGCGAGCACACCGACGAGATCCTGATCCAGTTCGGGCTGGAGCCCGACGAGATCGCCGCCCTGCGCGACGCCGGCGCCGTCAGCTAGCGCAACCTGCGAAAAGCAGCAGGAATTATCCCGCGGGAACCAGCAGGAATTGCCCTGCGAATTCCCGCATGAATTGCATCAGGCGGCGGGCTGGCAACCTTGAGCCGCCAGCCCGCCGGCCGTTGATGTCAAGCGTCAGATGCTGGCTGCGGCCTCGAAGCCGGTGTCGAGGTCGGCGATGATGTCGTCGATGGTCTCGATGCCGACCGACAGGCGAACCAGGTTCGGCTCGACGCCGGTGTCGGACTGCTCCTGTGGTGTCAGCTGGCTGTGCGTGGTGCTGGCCGGGTGGATCGCCAGGCTGCGCACGTCGCCGATGTTGGCGACGTGGCTGTGCAGCCGCAGGCTCTCCACGAACTTCTGACCGGCCTTGATGCCGCCGTCGATGCCGAAGGCCAGCACCGAGCCTGCGCCCTTGGGCAGGTACTTGCGTGCACGCTCGTTGTAGGGGCTCGACTCCAGGCCCGCATAGAGCACCCAGTCGACCTGCGGATGACCCTCGAGGTAGTCGGCCACCGCCACAGCGTTGGCCACGTGCCGCTCCATGCGCAGCGACAGCGTCTCGATTCCCTGCAGGAACAGGAACGCATTCATCGGGGAAACGGCAGCGCCGATGTCACGCAGCAGCTGCACCCGAGCCTTGAGGATGAACGATCCTGCACCGAGAGCGGGCCAGTAGGCCAGCCCGTGGTAGCTGGGATCGGGCTCGGTGAACATTGGGTGCCGCCCCGAAGCGCCGAAGTCGAAGGTGCCGCCGTCGACGATGAGACCGCCGATGGAGGTCCCGTGGCCGCCGATGAACTTCGTGGCCGAATGAACAACGATGTCTGCCCCGTGTGCCAGCGGCTGGCACAGGTAGGGCGAGGGCACCGTGTTGTCCACGACCAGCGGGACGTTCACGCTGTGCGCCGCATCCGCGACCGCCTCGAAGTCGAGGATGTCGTTCTTGGGGTTGCCGATGGTCTCGCCGTAGAACGCCTTGGTGTTGTCGCGCACTGCGCCACGCCACGAGTCGATGTCGTCGGGGTCTTCCACGAAGGAGACCTCGATGCCCATCTTCGGCAGCGTGTAGTGGAACAGGTTGTATGTGCCCCCATACAGCGACGGGCTGGCCACGATGTGGTCGCCTGCCTCCGCCAGGTTGAGCACCGCCAAGGTCTCGGCCGCTTGGCCCGAGGCCACCGCCAACGCTCCCGGAAGCCCCACCGCAGTACGCACGCCGCCCTCGAGCGCGCTGATGCGCTCTTCGAGCACGTGCTGGGTCGGGTTCATGATCCGGGTGTAGATATTGCCGATCTCGGCCAGCCCGAACAGGTTCTGAGCATGCTCGGAGCTGTCGAAGGTGAACGACGTGGTCTGGTAGATCGGCACCGCGCGGGCGTTGGTGGCGCTGTCTGGCGCTTGGCCCGCGTGGATCATTCGTGTTTCGAATCCCAGCTCTGCGAGTGGGTCTGTGGGTGTTTCGCTCATGTCGAGCTCCATTTCTTACGCCCCATAAGGCGGGCTGTGCCTGACCCGGCGGGATTGCCGAGCGCGCAGCAGGGTACCGGCAAAACCCGACCTGTCCAGTCGGATTTTCTGTGACAGAACCGTTGCAGTGCGGCCCAGGTGCGTGCTCCCGCTGCGAGGGCGACAGGAGGGTTCAGAAGCCGGTCTGCTTGTCGACGACGCCTTCGAGGGGACGGCCTTCGCGCAGGGCGACGAGGTTGCGGCAGAAGCGCTCCAGATTGCGCCGTGCGCGGTGCTGGCTCGCCCCGGCCGTGTGGGGCGTCATGACGCAGTTGTCGAACCCCCACAGCGGGCTGTCAGCAGGCAGCGGCTCGACCGGTGCGACATCGAGGGCGGCCCCTCCGATCCGGCCGTCGCCCAGCGCCCGCTCCAGCGATGGGCCGTCGATGATCTCGCCGCGGGTCACGTTCAGCAGGATGGCGCCGTCGGGCATCAGGGCGAACATCTCGTCGTCGAACATGGCCCGGGTGTCGTCAGTGAGCGGCAGCCCCACCGCCAGCACGTCGCTGGTGGCCACGACGTCGCGCAGCGACTCGGGCCCGCCGACCGTCTCGACGCCCTCGCCGGGCGGCACCGGGTACATGTCCATGGCCTGCACTTCCATGCCGAAGGCGGCTGCCCGGCGGGCGATGTGCCGGCCTGTGCCGCCGAACCCCAAGATGCCCATGGTGAGGCCTTCGAGTTCCAGCTCGCCGTAGCGCATCTGCTCGCGCAGGTCGTTGTCCCACCCTTCGGGGCCCAGCTTCACTGCGGTTGCGATGCGCCTGACCAACGCCAGCAGCAGGCCGAACGCGTGGTCGGCCAGATGACTGCCCACCAGCCCCTTCTCGCCGGTGAGCACCACTTCGCTGGCGAGGAACTTGGGGTACATGAACATGTCGACGCCCGATGCCGTCGCATGGATCCAGCGCAGGTTCGAGGCTGCGTCGAACAGCCACTCGGGCACGATGCCGAGGATCACCTGCGCGTCGGCGGCCAGCGCAACGCCGTCTCGCGCACGGTCCACGATGTTCACCACGGCGCCGGGCCCCGCCGCGTTGCGGATGGCGGCCTCGTCGGCGGCGCTGACATCGGGCAGCGTGAGGGTCTTGGTGACCAGCACGTTGAGCGGCCCGTCGGGCACGCCGAGGATCGTCGGGCCTGGTTGTGCTGAGCTCATGAGATCGTCGCCTCCACGTCGCCGATGCCGCTGTAGTGGGTTGTCCAGTGCTGGCCGGGTTCTGCCCGGAAGCGGGCGTATGCGCCGGTGATCACGCTCTGGCCCGGTTCGAGTGCCATGCCGTGCCGGTGCAGCGTGGCCGCGAGCCGGGCAATCGACAGGTACGGGTTGTCGACCTCATCGGCGGCGGTGCAGCTGAACTGTTCGTCGCCGTTGCATGACACCGTCACCACGCAGCGGTCGAGCTCGCGCGCCGGCGGTGCGTCCACCCCCGAGCCCCGCACGATGGCCCAGTTCGTCAGGTTGTCGGCGACGAGCATGGCGAGGTTCCCGCCCACGGCCACCCGTGCCTCGTTCACCTCGTAGCCGGCGCACACCTGCGCGATCCGGGCGGGCACTGAGGCCGGATCGACGTCGTCGCCGGCGATGCGCTCGCCGATCACGAAGCACATCTCGGGCTCGATGCTCACCTTACGGATCTCCGCCGACGGCAGGTCGGCGGGCGATGACAGCACCCGGTTGACGTGCCCGAACGGCCGGTCATCGATGCCCACGGTCGTGCGCGCTCGGTCCGAGGTGAGCCCGACCTTCCAGCCGGCGTGCACGGCGCCGTTCGCGACGGCTCGTCGCTGCATCTCGCACTGGACGGCAAGCCCGTCCTCGAATCCCAACTCGGCGAACGCCTCGACCGGCGCCTCGCCTCCATCATCGAAGTAGGCCGTCAGGGCATCTGCAGCCGCGAGCTGGTCGGTGTTGAGCGGTTGTGGCGGAGTCACAGCGGCGCACCTTAGATGGCTCGCGGCCATCGGGTTCAGATGTCCGGGATCGTCCTGTGCGACGCAGGGTGCTCGCCGTAGTGTGAGCACATGAGGTTGCAGCTGGCACTCAATGTGGACGACATCGACGACGCGGTCGAATTCTATTCGCGGCTGTTCGGCGCAGAACCTGCCAAACGGCGACCTGGCTATGCCAACTTTGCGATCGACGAGCCGCCGCTGAAGCTGGTGCTGTTCGAGTCCGACGGCGACGGGGGCACCATCAACCATCTCGGGGTCGAGACCGAATCCGCCACGGAGGTGGAACAGGCTCATGCCCGCATGGTCGAAGCCGACCTCACCACCTCCACCATCGACGAGACCATGTGCTGTTATGCCGAGAAGGTGGAGACCTGGGCCACCGACCCGCACGGCATCGACTGGGAGTGGTACGTGAAGCAGGGCGATGTCGAGGTGATGAACAACGTGGTGCTGTCACGACGTGGCGACGGCGTGGAGCGCGAGAGCCACGCTGACGACGCCTGCTGCGCCTAGCAGCGGCAGTTTCTAGTTCTGGGGGCGGCGTTCCCGCAGCAGCACTTCTTGCGCGATCGTCGCGATGTGACGGCCGTCAGGAGCGAACAGGTTGCCCACGGTCATGCCGCGAGCGCTCGTGAGACCGTGGCAGTCGAACTGGTACAGGTGCCATTCATCGGCGCGCATCGGGCGGTGGAACCACATCGCGTGATCCAGTGACGCACCCATGAACGACTCTTGGTACCGGTCGCGCGGCACCTGCAGCGGGTGCAGCGAGCGGGCGGCGTTGAACTGGATGGCATCGGAGGTGAACGCCAGCCCGCAGATGTGCAGCCGGGGATCGTCGTTGATGGGATCGATGATGCGCACCCAGCCCATCGACTGGCCCGCCCCCGGATGGCTCGGCAGCGGGCGGCGCTCCATGATCCACGGCCAGCGCTCTTCGTCGATGTTGCGGCAGTCCTGCGGGTCGGGCGCGAGGGGGATGCGTGCGGTCTGCACCTCGGCATCCTGCTCGGCCACGTGGAATGAGCACGACAGGTTCAAGATGGCGCCGCCGCTCTGGCGGGCCACGACGGCCCGGGTGCAGAACGAGCGACCGTTGCGAAGGCGGTCCACCTCGTAGCGGACCGGCTCGTCGAGCGTGCCGCCGCGGATGAAGTAGGCGTGTACCGAGTGCGGCACGAACGCTTCGTCGACGGTCTGGAACGCTGCCCACAGGCCCTGCGCGATGACCTGCCCGCCGTAGATGCGACCCCACATGTACTCGGGGCTGACACCCACATAGGTGTCGGGGCCGTGCTGTTCGAGGAACATCACCTCGCCATAGGTGGTCGGCGCCGAGATGCCGCTGGTCACAGCAACCCCTTGCGGGATTCGCGCTGCATCACGGCATTCCCTTTCGGGAATCGCGCTGCATCACGGCATTCCCTTTCGGGAATCGCGCCAAGGCACATCGCGGTCGATGTCGGGCGTTCCGGTACGGCCGGGCATCAGCTGCGGGTGAAGCTGGGAGTTCGGCGCTCGTTCATGGCGCTCACGCCTTCGCGCCAGTCGTTGGTGGTGCGCAGGCGATCCTGCTCAGCCTTCTCGTTGTCGGTGGCCGCCTTGATGGCATCGGCCAGGTGACCCCGCATGGTGTAGCGGATCGACTCGACGGCCAGCGGCGCCGAGCCGGCGATCTCACAGGCGAAGTCGTAGGCGGCCTCGCGCAGGTCGTCGAGCGCCACCAGCTTGTCGGCCAGCCCCATCTCGACGGCTTCGTCGCCCTTGACGCGCCGACCGGTGTAGAGCAGGTCCAGCGCTTGCTGGTTGCCGACCAGCAGCGGGAGCGTCACGGTCAGTCCGAAGCCGTGGTGGAACCCGAGCCGGGCGAAGTTGGCGGTGAAGCGGGCCTCGGGGGCTGCGATGCGAAAGTCCGGGAAGCAGGCCACGCCCAGGCCGCCGCCGACCGCCGCTCCCTGGATGGCGCCGACCACCGGCTTGCGCTTGGAGAACAGATCGAAGGCCGCGTCGTAGAGGTGGCGGGGGCTGCCGTCGGAGTTGGTCGCGGTGATCTCGCCGCCCCGCCGCCCGTCGGAGCCGAACTGGGCGCCCGCACAGAAGTTCTTGCCCTCCGAGCACAGCACGCTGGCTCGGCAGCCGTCCTCTTCGTCGAGGTCGCCGAACGCGGCAACCAGCCCGTCGATCAGCTCCAGGTCGAAGAAGTTGTTCGGCGGCCGGTGAATCTCCACGACCGCCACGTGGTCATCGCTCAGCTTGACCGAGACATCCCCGTAGTCGCCGAATTCGTCAAATGCGCTGTCATCCATGCGGCGAGCGTAGATGCGCCACCCCCACAGCGCTCCCCTCGAGGTGCCCGCGGCTCACCACCGGGCGTGTGATTGAGGGGCGAGGTCACTGCCAAGCCAGCACCTGCGGAGCATGCGCCGCCGCAGTGCGAAGTGACGTGAAGTCGTCGGTATCGGAGGTGAGGATGTCGTGACCGATGCGCTCTGCCACCACGTAGAGATGCGCGTCAACGACATCGGCAGTTCCCGATCTGCGAAGGGTCTCGCCCACCTTGGCAACGTCTGCCGGCAAGAAGGGATGCAGCGTCATGAGTCGGAGCGCTCGTGTGAGTCGGGCTTGCCGGCTGCCATCGCGCCACACCTGCGCCGCAACCGCAGCCGTTGTGTGGAGCGGCTCGGCGAGCCGATCCGCGTTGGCGAGCAGGGCCTTGCCGGTCTCGGTGCCGCGATCGATCGCGATGAGCACACCGGCGTCGAGGATCATCGGTTGAAGTAGCGCCGTGACATCTCGGCCACCATCTCTTCATCGACAGGACCCGACTCGGCTTCCCAGTCACGCAGCAGCGCCCGGAGCTCTTGTCGCTGTCGCTGTTCCTCGGCAAGCCTGCGGATGCCCTGCCTGATGACGTTCGACTGGTCGCCGTACTCGGACACCAACTGGGCCAGCAGGCGCCGGTCCTCGTCACTCAGGCGGATCGTGGTCGTCTGGCCCATACTCAAATCGTAATACGTTCGTAGCACGTCTGCTCCCGACATCCCCGCCGACCGGCTGATTGGTCGGCGTCAAGCACCGTCTGCGATCATCGTTCTCCAAGGGCATCCCGATCAAGCCGTTTTACCGCGCCCTTGGCGCTACCTGCTGTCTCCCATGGCGGGGGCCGACGTTGCTCAGTCGTTGTCGGTGATGGTCATGACGCCCTCACCGTCGGCGATGGCCGCTCCCTGGGGGCTGGACAGGCGCACCCGGAAGACCTCGTCGGCTTCGCGGTAGCTGTCGTCGTTGAGGTACACCGAAGCCGTTTTCTCGGTCTGGCCGGGGGCGAACGTCAGCGTGCCGTCCATGTACCAGAACTCGCTGCCCGCGATGGCGTAGGGATCGAGGTCGTACGCGTGGTCGGACTCCCAGCGCACCTTGACCTGGTGGTCTGCTGCTTCGGACAGCGTCACCTTGAACGTGACCCACAGGCCTTCCTCGCCGGACGCGTCCTCTATCGAGACCGTCACGCTCGGAGGGGGAGGCGGTGGGTCGTCGTCATCGTTCACCGACACTGTTGCGGCGCCGTCGGTCTGCGACACCGTGTAGCCGGTGCCGCTGGCGACGGTGACGGTGACCGAGCCGTTCGGCTCGTCGGTGCTGTCGCCGGACGTCGCCACCGACAG
>JAJDZE010000072.1 GCA_022824805.1 Acidimicrobiia bacterium
GGCATCGTCTGGCTGCGACCGGGCAGCGCAGCGTCGGCTTCCGGAATCTCCAGCTTCCTCGACCACAACGCCACGGTGTTTCCTCCTGCTGTGCCACAGACGCTAGCGATCTCGGCAGGTCCCGACGGGCAAGCCTTCGCGCTGCCGAACCGCTTGTCTCCCGCTCTTGTTCGCTTCGCTCACGGGCCGCTCGGGCCACGGCTTCGCCTGCGGCTCAGCCTCTAATGTCAGTGCGATGAGCGAGTCGCTGATTCCGGCCGAGACCTTGGAGCGTGTCGGCGAGGTGCTGTCGGGACCGGTCACGGTGGTTATCGACCGTCGAGAGGCACAGCGGTACGCATACGCGGTCGGCGACGAGAACCCCATCTATTTCGACGAGGTCGCAGCCCAAGCGGCCGGGTACCGCACGCTGGTGGCGCCGCCCACCTACGTGACCCATGCCGTGGTGCAGCCGAGAACGGCATCAGACCTGCGCACCGACGGTCTGTATCGCGAGGGCACAAGGATCCGGCTGCGAGTCGACCGGGTGATGTTCGGCGGCGAGGAATGGGACTTTCTCGAACCCGTCTGCGTCGGCGACGAGATCACCGCCACCGTCCGGCTCGCCGCCGTCGATCAGAAGGAGGGCCGCAAGGGACCCTTCGTCCGGCAGGTTCGCGAGACCACCTTCGTCAACCAATTCGGCGACGAAGTCGCCCGTTCCCGCATGATCGGCATCGCACGATGAGCACTGACACCGACACTCCCGCCGCAGCACCAAACCTGCAGACGCTTGAGGCGGGCCAGGAACTGCCGACCATGCACAAGTTCCCCGACGAGGCGCAGCTCTTCCTGTACAGCGCCGCCAGCCACAACCCGCACCGGATCCACTACGACCGCGAGTACGCCCGCTTCGAGGGGCACGACGACATCATCGTGCACGGTCCGCTGCAGGGCGCATGGCTCACGCAGTTCGTGACCGACTGGGCCGGGCCGGGCGCCCGTTTACTGGGTGTCACCTGGCAGAACCGCTCCAGCGGCCTGCCGGGCGAGGAGCTGGTGTTCTCGGGCACAGTGACGTCGGTCGATTCCCAAACGGGCGTTGTCGAGCTGGAGATCGCCGAGCACACCTCCGACGGAAGACTGCTCATGCCGGCGACAGCTAGGGTCCGCCTGCCCACCGCGTAGGCCCAGGAGACAAGCGCATGAAGATCGCCGTCGACTTCCCGTCCATTGCGTTCCGGGAGGGACCCGAGCGTGTGCTCGACCTGGCCAAGGCCATCGAGGATCTGGGCTACGACGAGATCGCAGCGTTCGACCACGTGGTGATGGGCCACCCAGGCGAGGGGCGCTTCACCATCTACCCCGCCAACATGCCGATTCTCGAGGCGCTGATGCTGTTGGCGAACGTGGCGGCAGTGACCGAGCGAGTCTCGCTGTCGACCGAGGTGCTGGTGCTGCCGCAGCGCCAGCCCGTGCTGGTGGCCAAGCAGATCTCCACGCTGGACACGCTGTCGGGTGGGCGCGTGCGCCTCGGCATCGGCGTGGGCTGGCAGGACTCCGAGTACGACGCCCTCGAAGAGGATTTCAGCACTCGGGGCAAGCGCATGGACGAGGCCATCGACCTCATGCGCACCTACTGGGCCGGCGGCCGGATCGAGTTCTCCGGCGAGCACTACAACAGCCACGACATGGGCATGGAGCCCGTGTCGCCCCAGGGCGCTGCGATCCCGCTGTGGATCGGCGGCGACAGCCGAGCAGCGCTGCGACGCACCGCTCAGAAGGGTGACGGCTGGATGGCGTCGGGCGTGAGCGACGAGCGGGCGCTGGAGTGCATGACGGAGATCCGCCGCCGAGCCGAGGACGACTTCGGCCGCGACCCCGACGCCATCGGCATGCAGCTCATGCTGGCCCCGCCGCCTCGCACCGATGCCGACAAGGGCTTCTACAAGGACCTCGACGCCATCGGCGAGCGGGCCGCCGTGGTCAGGGCGCTGGGATTCGACTGGACCTCGGTGAACATGACCGCCATCTTCCAAGCAGGTGCCCGCTCGGTGGATGCCATGATCGAACGGCTGGGCGAGATTGGTGACCGCATCCGGGCCGAGACCGGCTGAGCCCTGCAGACGCGCACGCTGCCACAGAGATCACGACACAAGACAGGCCCAACACAGAACGTGCCCGACACAGAACAGGACAGACCATGAGTGATCCGCAACTCATCATCGACAACCTCAAGGCCTGCTGGGCGAGCTGCAAGGAGTTCTACGGCTCGCTCGAGGGCGACCAGTGGCAGGTGCAGTCGCACTGCCCTGACTGGACCGTCCACGGCGTGCTGGTGCACCAGGTGTCGGTGGAGCAGGCCCTGTCGGGCTGGCTGCCCGAATCGGCCGAGACGCCTCCCCCGTTCGGCGACATCGCCGGCTACGTCGCGGCGGCCAGTGCCATGAGCGGACCCGATCTGACGGCGTTGGCCGCGGAGGTGTGGGACGGGCGTGCTGCGCAGCTCGAGACGCTCGACGACGAGGTCTTCGAGCGCGGTTCGATGACCCCGGTCGGGCCGGGCACGTACGGCCGGTTCATGGCGATCCGGGAGTTCGACCACTGGATGCACGAGCGCGACTGCCGCACCCCGTTGGGAATGCCGACCGACAACGGCGGCGCGGCCGCCGAGATGGCCCTGAACGAGGTGCACCTGTCGATCGGCTTTATCGCCGGCAAGAAGGTGGGGCTTCCCGATGGCGCCTCCATGCACTTCGACATCACCGGCGCGGTGGAGCGCGACATCTACGTGCAGGTGGAGGGCCGGGCCCGCGAGGTGGATCACCTGGTGAGCCCCACCGTCACGCTGCACTGCGACTCGATGGCGTTCATGGATCTCACCTGCGGGCGCATCGACCCCGAAGGCCCGATCGCTGCGGGCTTGGTGACGTGGTCGGGCGATGCCGAGCTCGGCGCCCACGCCGCCCGCAACCTGCGCTTCACGATGTAGCCCCTCGAAACGCCCTGTTCTCCATCAGCCCTGATCTCCATCAGCCAGAAGCCATAAGCAAGGAGCACCCACATGTCAGAGACATCCCTGCCAGTGCGGCACCTGTTCAGAATGGACATTGATGCCGACCTGTCCAATGCCGCCCGCATCCGCGGCGGCCCCGCCGGCACCCGGATGGTCGCCTCGGTCGACGGCGGCACCGTCACCGGCGAGCGCATCAACGGCGCCATCATGGGCCCGTCCGGCGACTGGCTGTACCGCTCGGCCGACGGCACCATGCATCTCGACGTGCGCATCTCGATCCGCACGAACGACGACGTCGACATCCTGATGGAGTACCAGGGGAAGATCTACGAAGACGGCAGTCCCCGCTCGGCGCCCACCTTCCAGACATCGATGGAGGGCCCGTACAACTGGCTCAACAAGATCCAGGCCATCGGCATCGGCTCGCTCGACGACGGCAAGCTCGCCTACGAGGTCTACGAACTGCTGTAGCCCGCACAGCCCCAAGATGCCCATCCGTTCTGCTGGAGCAGACCGTTCGTGGACTCGCTCGATCGGCGACGCGCTAAGGGTCAACCTAGTTGCCCCCGACCTGACTTTGTGTGCATAATGTTGGCGGTCGGCGGCTAGCCCTTAGGCCCCCGCCGGAAGTACGCCCCGGATCGGCTGCCGGATGGCAGCCCCGGGGCCTCTGCGCGTCAGGGCGCGATCTCGGGCCATTGCTCGACCACTTCAACCCGACTTGCAATCAAGGCAAACACAGTTCTGTCCACTGCACATAGGTGGTCGGTACGGGCTCCAGCCAACAGGTCAGGCAACCGCAGCATGAATTCGCTCTTGTCGTCATGGCGCAATCGAACCGCGTTGACTAGGAGACTGCTGATTTATTGGGTCGGATTTCCGCGTGTGGGTGGGGTGCGCGCGGGATTATGGGGGTATGCAGGGCGTGGCTGGTTCGGATCGGGTGTTGTTGGACGCGGCGGCGGTGTGCGGGCATCTGCTGGCGCC
>JAJDZE010000187.1 GCA_022824805.1 Acidimicrobiia bacterium
TGCGAACTTTGCGGCGTTCAGCAGCTTGATCGCCAGCCGGCGGCCGATCTTCATCTGGCCTTCGTCGAAGGCCGTGTCGGTGCCGGGACGGCCGTTGGCGGCCCAGTAGCGCACGGCGTCGGCGCCGTAGGTGTCGAGCAGGTCGGCCGGCGTCACCACGTTGCCCTTGGACTTGGACATCTTCTTGCGGTCCGGGTCGAGGATCCAACCCGACAGGGCGCAGTGGCGCCACGGGGCGCAGTCGTGACCGAGATGGCTGCGCACCGCCGTCGAGAACAGCCAGGTGCGGATGATGTCGTGGCCCTGGGGGCGCATGTCCATCGGGTAGGTGCGCTCCCACAGGTCCGTGTCTTCGCTCCAGCCGCACGCGATCTGCGGCGTCAGTGACGACGTGGCCCACGTGTCCATCACGTCGTGATCGCCGATGAAACCCCCCGGCTGTCCGCGCTGCGACTCGTCGTAGCCGGTCGGCACGTCGCTGCTCGGGTCGACCGGCAGGGCGCTGTCGTCGGGCATGAGCGGCTGCTCCCACACCGGCTCGCCGGCTTGGTCGAGTGGGTACCACAGCGGGATCGGCACCCCGAAGTAGCGCTGGCGGCTGATCAGCCAGTCGCCGCTCAGGCCCTCGATCCAGTTCGTGTACCGGCCCTGCATGTAGGGCGGGTGCCAGGTCATCTCCGAGCCGCGGGCGATGAGCGCGTCGCGCAGCTCGGCGTCGCGCCCGCCGTTGCGGATGTACCACTGGCGGCTCGACACGATCTCCAGCGGCCGATTGCCCTTCTCGAAGAACTTCACGGCATGAGTGATCGGGCGGGGCTCGCCGATGAGATCGCCGGATTCCCGCAGCAACTCCACCGTCACAGTGCGAGCGCCGCCCACCGTCCGGCCAGCGAGGTGCGCATACGCCTCGCGGCCCGCAGCACCGTCGATGCCGTGCGGCGGGTCGGGGGTGATGCGGCCCCGGCGGTCCACGATCGCCCGCACGGGCAGGTCCAGCTCGCGCCACCACGTCACGTCGGTGGTGTCGCCGAACGTGCAGATCATGGCGATGCCGGTGCCCTTGTCGGGCTCGGCCAGCTTGTGCGCCACCACCGGCACCTCCACGCCGAACAACGGGGTCGTCACCGTGGTGCCGAAGAGGGGGTGGTAGCGCTCGTCGTCGGGGTGGGCCACCAGCGCCACGCACGCAGCCAGCAACTCCGGTCGGGTGGTCTCGATCTCGACTGTGCTGCCTGGTGATGGGCCGTTGCGCGATCCTTCCGTGCCGATGCGCCCGAACGCAATGCGGTGGTAGGCGCCGGGCCGCTCCCGATCCTCCAGCTCAGCTTGGGCCACAGCAGTGCCGAAGGTGACATCCCACAGCGAGGGCGCCTCGATCTGGTACGCCTCGCCGCGTTCGAGGTTGCCCAGGAAAGCCCGCTGAGCGACCCGCTGGCAGCGCTCGTCGATGGTGGCGTAGGTCATCGACCAGTCCACGCTCAGCCCGAGCTGGCGCCACAAGGCCTCGAAGGCGTGCTCGTCTTCGGCGGTGAGCACATGGCACAGCTCGATGAAGTTCCGCCGTGAGATCGCCAGCTCGCCGCGGGCCTCCACCGCCTTGGCGTCGCCGCCGTCGGCAGGCGGCTCGAAGTTCTCGTCGTAGGGCAGCGAGGGGTCGCAGCGCACACCGAAGTAGTTCTGGACGCGCCGCTCGGTGGGCAGGCCGTTGTCGTCCCAGCCCATCGGGTAGAAGACCTCGTCACCCGCCATGCGCCGGTAGCGGGCGATGTTGTCGGTGTGGGTGTAGCTGAACACGTGGCCCATGTGCAGCGAGCCGCTCACGGTCGGCGGCGGGGTGTCGATGCTGAATACCTGCTCGCGGGTGGCGGTGCGATCGAAGCGGTACACGCCGTCGGCTTCCCACTGCTGCGACCACTTCGCCTCGAGCCCGTCAACGGTGGGCCTGTCGGGCACCTGCGTCATATGTGGCAAAGCTACCGGCGCGCTGTGACGGCGGCCGAGGCTGGGCCGGTACGTGTCACCCGATATGTACCAAGCAACCGCGGCGCTGCCGGGCGGCTGTCAATCGGGCAGAACGATGACGCCTTGGTCGTGCAGCGCGTCGATCTCATCGTGGCCGTAGCCCAGCTCGCTGAGAATCTCGACCGCGTGCTGGCCCAGCAGCGGGGCATGGCGGCGCAGCCGCGTCGGCGTCGCTGAGTAGATCACCGGATCGGCCACGTAGCGGTACGCACCTTCGGTGGGATGCTCTGAGATGCTCACAAGGCCCACGGCGGCGAGCTGGGGATCTGCGTCGAGGTCTGCCAAATCCATGACCCTCGCGGCCGGTATCGAGTGGGTGTCGCAGTAGGCGATCCACTCGTCGGTGGTGCGGCGCACCGAGAGCTCCCCGAACAGTGCGTACAGCTCGTCGATGTGCGCGATCCGCGAGTTGTGGTCGGCGAAGCGCGGATCGTCGGCCAGCTCAGGCCGATCCGCGAATGCGAAGAATGCCCGGTACTGCGCATCGTTGTAGGGCAGCAGGCACACCCAGCCGTCGGCGGTGGGGTAGGGCCGCCGGTGCGGGGTGAGCAGTCGGTCATAGCCGAACGGCCCCTCGGGCGGCTCGAACACTGCGCCGCGGTAATGCTCCACCAGGTTGAAGGACACCATGGTCTCGAACATGGGCACTTCGATGGCCTGTGCCGCGCCGGTCCGCTCCCGGTGGAACAGGGCCGCGAGCACCGCCTCCACCACATGCAGCCCGGTCACCTTGTCGGCGATCACTGAGGGAACGAAGCCGGGCTCGCCCGCGATGCGGCCGATCAGGTCCGACAGCCCGGAAGCAGCCTGGATGGCGTCGTCGTATGCCGCCTTGTCGCGATAGGGGCCGCCGCTGCCGTAGCCGTTTGCACGGCAGCAGATGAGCTGCGGGTGCTGCGCTCGCAGAGCGTCGGCGCTGAGGCCGAGGCGCTCGAGTGCCGCTGCCCGCATGTTGGTGATGAGCACGTCGGCGCTGGCAAGCAGCCGCTGCATGGCTGCACGACCGGCGTCCGACTTGAGGTCGAGCGCGAGCGAGCGCTTGTTGCGCTGGATGTTGAGGCTGAATCCGGACATGCCGGCGGATCGGGCAGGAAGACCGTTGCGCGTGGAGTCGCCATCGAGCGATTCCACCCTGATCACGTCGGCGCCGTGGTCTCCCAGCATCCGGCACGCCATCGGCCCCATGAGCACGGTGGTGATATCGACCACACGTATGCCGTCGAGGGCGCCGGCCGATTCGTGGCCGTCAGCGGCGGCGCTGCCTGCGGTTTCCGACATGAGATCCTCGTCTATCCGGCGGATCCGCGAGCGGCGGCGTCAGCCGATGCGGCTGCGGGCGCTCGGCGCTCTTCGCGCTCGGCGGCCTTGATGCCGTGGCTCATGATGATCGTGGGTGCGAGCAGCATCGAGCCGACCACGAGCGCCACGGCGATCAGCGTGCTGAGCAGCGGCGTGTACCCCCAGCGGATGCCGATGGCCCCGAGCACCAGCGACAAGAGATACAGGCCGTATCCGGTTCGCTGGCCGAGACTGGTGATGCGCTTCAGCCGTGCCCGCCGAGCGAGAACCTCGTCGAAGGGCTGCTCTGCCGATGGGGCGGTGCCCCGACGGCCGTCGGGCCCCTCGCCTCGAGACTCGCCGCCGTCAGCCACCGTCCCATTATCTCGGAACGCGGCTGCGCTACGCGTCGAAGAGATGGGGGTCGTAGCTGTCTGTCGGCTCGTCGCCTGAGGCGCGGACGGGCCTCGTCGGCTCGTCGGCCGGCGGCTCAGGAGGCCACGGAGCCGGGGCCGGCCACGGTGCCGGCTCGACGCGCGATGCCCATGCCGGCTCGCCGGGTGCGGCCACCGGGACGGGCCGGGCGGGGGCAGCCGCCGGCACAGGTGCGGCTGGCGTCGCCGCTGCGGCTGCGCCGATGAGCGGGGGATGCTCCAGAGTCGCTCGCTGCCGTGCAGGCTTCAGAACGACTGAACCGTCGTCGAAGTCGCTGTGAGGCACCGCCGCCAGTCGTTGCAGATCCCGCGCACCGGGCCACATCAGGCGGAATGCGACGTTGGCCACGCCGGCTGCGGTCACGAGGTCGCCGAGCGTGACCACGTCCTTCAGCGGAGCGAGCGGGATCGCAGCGCCCAGCCACGCGGCGTTCGTCGCATCATCGGTCCAGCGGCGTGCCGCACCGAGGAGCACGCGGTCGAGTCCGTCGAAATCGATGATGCCCGCAGCCACGACGGCGCCTTCGCTCACCGGCACGTAGCCGTTCACGAGCAGCACGCCGAGATTCGCAGCCATGCCGATGGCGGCGATGGTCGCCCCGGCGAGATGCCGGTTGAGCAGGCACCCCGCGAGCAGCAATACCAGAGAGATGCCCAGGGCGAACCTTCCGGCGAGCATGTTGGTGTCGAGGCTCACAGCGAGCGACAGCACCGCTCCGAGCACCAGCACCGGCCAGTGGTTGAGCCGAACGACCCGGAGTCGGGCGAGAACCGAAGCGGGAGTACCGCCGGTGGCAAGGGCGACAGCAAAGCCACCGCCGATTCCGAAGATGGCTGCCAGTGCGATGAGGGACACCGTGTTCCGAAGATACCGAGTAGCGCGCGAACGTTCGGGGATGGTCGGCCGCCGTTCACCGACCCGGCCGCGGGGCCGACCAGCGAGGCACGCCATGGCGGTTGCGAGCGCCCTGCCCGTCGGCTCGGTTAGCTTTGCGCCGGCCCTTGGGCCCGGGGCTGTGGAGGAGAGACGACGTGCTGGACGTTCGAGCTGAGTTGACCGCGACCGTGTGGAAAGTGGTCGCCGAGGTGGGCGCCTCCGTCGCTGCCGGCGACGAGCTGCTCATTCTCGAGTCCATGAAGATGGAGATCCCTGTCACCGCGCCCGAAGGCGGCACGCTCGCGGAGATGCGTGTGGCCGAAGGCGACTCGGTAGCCGAAGGCGATGTGCTGGCGGTGGTCGCCACGTCCTGAACAGAGGCGCGGCCGTAGCCTTGACGTTCCGTGGGCGCTGCCGTTGCCTTTGAGGGCGTCGTTGCCCTGCTGGACCGCTTTCCCGCATTGGCGGGGGTGGATCTCAGCGTGCACGCCGGCGAGATGGTGTGCCTGAGAGGACCCAACGGAGCAGGCAAGAGCACGTTGCTGCGGGCCTGCGCGGGGCTCGTGCCCGTGCGCGGCGAGCGCGCCGAGGTACTCGGCTTTGACCTGAGAGCGCAACGTCGCTCGGTGCGCCCTCATGTGGGACTGCTGGGGCATCGGTCGCCCCTGTACGGCGATCTGCGCGTCGACGACCAGTTGCGCCACTGTGCCGATGTCCACCGTGCCGGGACGCCTGAAGTGTCCGCTGCGATCGAGCGCTTCGCACTCGGCGGCCGTCTCGGCGAGGTTGCCATTCGACGGCTGTCGGAAGGCCAGCAGCGGCGCGTGGCGCTGGCGTGCCTGACCATTGCGCGCCCGAGGCTGTGGCTGCTCGATGAGCCTCATGCCGGGCTTGACACCCCGAGCCGGGATGCGCTCGACGAGCTGCTGGCCGACGCCGTCACCGCAGGCGCCACCGTGATGTTCGCGACGCACGAGACCGGCCGCTCCCGCGTTGCAGCCGCTCGCCAGGTGATGCTGGCCGGCGGCCGCGTCGAGCCGGCTGCACCCGTGCCACCGACCGATGGCCCGACCGATGTGGCGTGAGGTCTGGCTCGTCTGCCGCAAGGACCTGATCATCGAGCGGCGGGCGCGCGTCACCCTCGTCCAGATCGTCCCGACCGTGCTGCTGGTGCTGGTCGTGTTCGCCTTCGCTCTCGACGCGAACCCCTCGTTGCTGGGTGCGGGAGCGGGCGGCCTGTTCTGGGTGGCGGTGCTCTTCGGCGCCGTGCTCGGTGCCAAGCGCAGCTTCGACATCGAAGCCGAAGGGGGGAACCTCGACGCGTTGCGCCTCGGAGGGCTCATGCCCGCGGCCATCCTCTGGGGCAAGGCGGCGGCACTGGCCCTGCAGCTCGTGCTCGTCGGCGTTTTCGCCGCCGCCGGCCTGCTGGTGCTCTATTCGGTGACCGTCCACGACTGGCTGCTGATCGTGGTCGCAGGGCTGTGCGGCATGGCTGCGTTCGCCATCTGCGGGACGCTGTACGGGGCGATGACGGTAGGTCTGCGGTCGGCGGATACCCTGCTCCCGCTGCTGCTGATCCCGGTGGCAGCACCGGTGCTCTTGGCCGGAACCCGTGCGTTCGACGTGGCGCTCGGGACCAGCGCCGACCAAGGCTGGAGCTGGACAGCACTGCTCGCGGTGGTGCTCGTCACCTACATCGCAGTGGGCTGGGCGGCAGCCGGTCCGCTGCTGGAAGACGCCTGAGTCACCCGATGATCGAGACACCTGAGCCCGACCTTCGCAAACAGGCGCAGCGAGCCGGCTCGCTGACGATGACCGGCAGCGTCGCCACCCGGGTGCTCGGCGTGGTCGCGCTCGCCGCTGTGGGCGTGATGGCGCTGCTGGCGCTGTGGATCTCGCCCGCCGACGCGGTCCAAGGCGATGCGGTGCGCCTCATGTACGTCCACGTGCCTTCCATCTGGGTCGCCTATGGAGGCTTCGTGCTGACCGCATTCGCCAGCGCGAGGGTGCTGTGGCGGACCCGCAGCGGCGCCGGCGGCACCTACGGCGTCATCGCCGATCGGCAGGCCCGGCGGTGGGACCGCGTCGCCGGTGCGGCGGCCGAGCTCGGTGTGCTGTTCACGGCCCTCACGCTGGTGACCGGTTCGCTCTGGGGAAAGGTGACCTGGGGCACCTACTGGCAGTGGGACGCCAGGCTCACCACGACCGTGCTGCTGTTCGTGACCTACTTGGGGTACTTGGCGCTGCGCCGTCTCCCGGCCGAGTCGCGTGCCCGGGCCCGCAGATCAGCAGTGATGGCGCTCATCGCGGTGGTCAACCTGCCGATCGTCCACTACTCGGTGGACTGGTGGCGCACGCTGCATCAAGAGGCCAGCCTGAACCTCGAGCCCGGCGGCGACCGCAACATCACCGGCGAGATGTACTGGACGCTGCTGTATTCCTGGGCCACGTTCACGGTGGTGGCGCTGTGGATCGGCATTCACCGCTACCGGGTGCTGCGCCTCGAGGAACTCGCCGAGGAGGCATCGCTGGAAGAACTCCTCGCCCAGCGTCGTGACGAGCAGACGGCGGGCCGATGACCCACGCGGCAAACGTGTTCTCGGGCTACGTGCTGGCAGCCGCGGCGACGGCCGCCTATGTCGGCTGGGTCATTCGCCGTGGACGCACGCTCGGTCGGGACTTGGGGATCGGCCCGCGAGGCCCCGTGCCCGAGGCCGCCGACGAGTCCCGTCCCCATGACTGACCTCAGCCCCCGGCACCCGCTGGAGGCGCCCGATGACCGCGCGGCGGTGCGCCGGCAGATGGGGCGTCGGCGCAAGGCGGTGATCGGCGCCTTCGTGCTGGTGCTGCTCATCGCCGGCGGGGCGGCAACGGTTGCCGGCCTGCGCAACGCCACGCTGTTCTTCCGCAATGCCGACGAGGCGATCGCGGAGCGGGTGGAGCTGGGCGAACGTCGCTTTCGCCTGCAGGGACGGGTGGTGCCGGCGTCGGTGGCCGTCGACGGCGGTGTGACCACGTTCGAAGTGATTCACGACTGCGCCTCGGTCGCGGTGCGCCACTCGGTCGATCCTCCGGATCTGTTCGAGTCGCCGTGGATACCGGTGGTGCTCGAAGGGCGCTGGGTCTCCGGAGACGTGGTGACGGTTGCCGGTCGTGACACTCACTTCTTCTCGAGCGACAACATGCTCGTGAAGCACACCAACGAGTACGCGGCAGCCAACGCCGATCGCATCGGCGATCCCGACGAGCCGCCCGAGGGCTTCCTCGACGACTGCCCATTCGAGGTGCCCCGGCTGTGATCGCCGTGCTGGGCACGCTCGGCGTGGCCGTCGGCCTCGTCAGCGCGCTCGGCGGCGCCGGGACGCTGGTTGCAGCGAGGGCGCTGGGGCAGCCTGCGCGGTGCCGCCAGGCGCTGGCTTGGATCGCGGCCATGGCCGGCGGCTGCGTGCTGGCCGTGGGTGCCATGGAGCTCGCCCTGCTCAGCGACGACTTCTCGCTCGCGTACGTGGCGCGCAACTCCACCGTCGCCACGCCGCTCGTCTACAAGATCGCCACGCTGTGGGGAGCGCTCGAAGGGTCGATCCTGCTGTGGGCGCTGGTGCTGTGCGGCTATGTGGGCGCTGCGGCATGGCGCTTCCGCGCCCGCACATCAGAGCCCACCGTTGCCTGGGCGCTCGCAGTGATGCTGGGCGTGTGCGTCTTCTTCTTCGCACTGCTTGCCGGGCCGGCGAACCCGTTCGGCACGCTCGCCGATCCGCCGGCGGATGGCGGCGGCCTGAACCCGCTGCTGCGCAACCACCCGCTGATGGCGATTCATCCCGTGATGCTGTACCTGGGGTACGTCGGGTTCACCGTGCCGTTCGGGTTCGCGGTGGCTGCGCTCGTCACGGGCCAGTTCGACAGCCGCTGGCTGGCCGATACCCGCCGCTGGACGCTGGTGGCCTGGGGCAGCCTGGGCGCAGGGATCATGCTGGGCGCCTGGTGGTCGTATGAGGTCTTGGGCTGGGGCGGCTACTGGGCCTGGGATCCCGTCGAGAACGCCTCGCTGCTGCCGTGGTTGACCGCAACCGCTTTCGTGCATTCGCTCATCACCCAGCAGCGACGCCAGATGCTGCGGGTGTGGAATCTGTCGCTGCTCATCATGACGTTCGCGTTGACCATCTTCGGCACGTTCCTCACGCGCTCGGGCGTGCTCGAGTCGGTGCACGAGTTCAGCGAGTCATCGCTGGGGCCGATCCTGCTGGCGTTCTTCGCGGTGATCGTGGTGAGCGGGGTGGTGCTGGTGGCGTGGCGCGGCGAGGCGCTGCGGAACCCGGCCAGCCTGGGATCGATCTGGTCCCGGGAGGGGTCGTTCCTCGGCAACAACCTGCTGTTCGCCGTCGCAGCATTCGTGGTGATGCTCGGCACGGTGTTCCCGCTGCTGGCCGAGGCGGTCGCGTCGGAGCGATTGGCGGTGGGGCGGCCGTATTTCGACCGGATGCTCGCGCCGGTCGGCATTGCGTTGCTCGGCCTCATGGCGCTGTCGCCGGCGCTCAACTGGCGCGACACCCCCGCTGAGCTCCGCTCGAAGCGGCTCGTGTGGCCTGCCGCGGCAGGGGCGCTGACCATGGTGCTGTCGGTGTGGGCGGGCGCGCACGGGCTGTGGCAGGTGCTGGCGCTGGGCATGGGCGGTTTCGTCATCGGCAGCGCTGCGCGGCTGCTGTGGCTGGGCGTGCGGCGCAATGGCTGGCGCGGGCTGCTGGGACGAACGGGCGGCGGCATGATCGCTCACATTGGCGTCGCCGTGATCGCCTTCGGGTTCATCGCGTCGAGCGCGTACGGGTCTGAAGGAGAGTTCACGCTGTCGCCAGGGGAGACGGGCGTGGTGGCGGGCCACCAGGTCACCTACTTGGGGCTCACCGATGAGATAGAGGACGGCAACCGGGTCGTGCGGGTACGCGTGGATGTCGAAGACCGGGGCATCTTCGAGCCGGCTGTGACGCGATTCGCCGAATTCGGCCAGCCGATCTCGACGCCGTCGGTGGCCACGAGCCTGATCGACGATGTGTACCTGTCGCTGGCCACCATCCCCGAAGAGGGAGACAGCGATGTAGCGCTGCGTGTGCTCATCAAACCGCTCGTGGCATGGATGTGGCTGGGCGGCGCCGTGCTCGTGCTGGGCATTGCCGCCGCCTTGGTGCCGACCCGCATCGGCGCACGCGACCGCGTCCCGCGCCGCACCGGCGTTTCCGCTGCGGCCACCTCGCAGCATGCGAGTACTGCCGACGGTGATGCCCGCGACCTCTCCAGCGTGCACTCCGAGCCGTCGCGCGCAGGGGACAGCGGCTCGTGACAGCCGGGTCCGATGACGCGGCAGATGCCGAGCAACGCCCCGCGATGTCGAAGGCAGCCAGTCCCGCGGGCGCCGAGTCGCTCGGTACCACCGATGCC
>JAJDZE010000016.1 GCA_022824805.1 Acidimicrobiia bacterium
CACCGGCACACGCACCGTCACCATCCCCACCACTGGCAGCGCAACCCTGTCGGTGTCGACGTCTGGTGACAGCACCGATGAGCCGCACGGGTCGGTGACCGTCACCGTCGCTAGCGGTACTGGTTACACGGTGTCGTCCACGAACGGCTCGGCATCGGTGACGGTCTCAGATGACGACGATCCGCCGCCGGCGACCCCGGTGGTGAGCATCACCGGCGGCAACGGCGTGACCGAGGGCAGCGCCGCGTCGTTCACGGTCACGGCAAGCCCGAGGCCGTCGAGCCCGCTCAGCGTTGATGTGAGCGTCGCCGCACAGGGCAGCTTCGGCGTCACGACCGGCACCCGCACCGTCACGATCCCGACCAGCGGCAGTGCAACCCTGTCGGTGTCGACGTCTGGTGACAGCACCGATGAGCCAAACGGCTCGGTCACCGTCGCCGTCAGCAGCGGAACCGGCTACTCGGTGTCGCAGACGAACGGCTCCGCGTCGGTGACGGTCTCTGATGACGATGACCCGCCTCCGCCGCCACCCCCGCCGCCCCCGCCGAGTGTGACCGTTTCGATCGGGGACGCATCCGGCGAGGAGGGCCTGTGGGTCACGTTCAAGGTGACGCTGTCTGAGGCGGTGGACCACCAGGTCAAGGTGCGCTGGGAGTCCGACCACGCGTACGACCTCGATCCCTATGCCATAGCCGGCCAGGAGTTCTGGTACATGGACGGCACGCTGACCTTCGCCCCCGGCGAGACCGAGAAAACGGCTTCGGTGTACCTCAACGACGACAGCAACGCCGAAGCCGACGAGCAATTCCGGGTGCGGCTGTCCAGCCCCGAGGGCGCCACCGTCGCCGAAGGCGAAGCCATCATGACCATCACCGACAACGACTGAGCAGTTTCGCTGTGGTGCCATCAGAAGCCGATCGCTTCGCGTCGAGCGCGGGGCTGGTAGGAGCGCTTCTGTCTTGAAGGAGCCTGACAGTCCCAAGAAATCGCGAAGAGCCAGAAAATCAAGCGGCCGAGCTGATGCACCAGACGTAGTGTGAGCGCGAGGAGACGTCCCGGCAGAGGATTCAGGACATGCCGCTTGAAGTCGTGTACGGCGCGAGCCGCAATCGAACGAGTGCCCAGGCGCTGGTAGGGCAGCTGCAGCCCATCGTCGATGAAGGAACCATCTATCTGGGCTACCCAGTGCTGGCGACCGCTGACGAGCGTGTGGAGGTGGACGCGCTGCTGGTGAGTCGAGCTCACGGGCTTGTCGCATTCTTGCTGGCAGATTCGCTCCCCGCCTGCGACGAGGCGTGGATGGCCGTCATCGCGGAGCAGGACCGCGTGTTCGCGGTCCTCGAGGGGCACTTGAGCCGCCATGAAGGTCTTCGGTCAGGGCGGCGCGTGGCCATAAGCCCGGCGACGGCGACTGTGTTCGCCAGTGCTCCACCCACTGAGGCGCCAAGTCGAGCTGAAGGCTTCTACGGTGCGATGTTCGCCGTCCGTGACTGGGTGGAGGGTCTTCCTTCCATCGGTGAGGATCTCGAGACGAACCTGCAAGCGGCGCTGCAGCGGGTTACGACCATCAAACCGGCCAAGAAGCGCAGTTCGGTCGCGAGAGCAGGTTCTCGGGGCGCAGTTCTCAAGGAGATCGAGAGGGAGATCGCGAATCTCGACCGATGGCAAAAGGCCGCGGCGATCGAGAGTCCTGAGGGGCCGCAGCGAATTCGCGGACTCGCCGGCTCCGGCAAGACGGTCGTGCTGGCCCTCAAGGCGGCCTACTGGCATTCGCAGCACCCTGATTGGCACATCGCGCTGACCTTCCACACCCGCGCTCTGTATCAGCAGATCAACGACTTGGTGACTCGATTCATGTTCGAGCACACGAACGACAAGCCCGACGAGACTCAGCTCCGAATCGTCCACTCGTGGGGGTCGCGCGCCAGCGTCGGCGCGTACAGCTCGATGGCGGCTGCGCTCGGCGAGCCTGCGAGGGACTGGGCGTACGCGAGGGGCAAGTATGGGCAGGAAGGGGCATTCTCAGGCGTGTGCAGAGAACTGCTCGATGTCGCCCGCTCACGCGATGCGCAACCGATCTTCGACGCAGTGCTGATCGACGAGGCGCAGGATTTGCCGCCGGAGTTTTTTCAGCTCGTGTACCTGTTCACGAAGCACCCGAAGCGCATTGTCTGGGGCTACGACGAACTCCAAAGACTCTCAGAAGAGGCTATGCCGACCACCGACGAGTTGTTTGGCACTGGCCCGAGCGGCGAGAACCTGATCAGCCTCGATTCGGCCGACGGGGAACCCAGGCGCGACATCGTCCTTCAGACTTGTTACCGGAATACTCCGTGGGCGCTCGCGACCGCTCACTCGCTTGGCGTTGGGGTCTACCGTCCCGAGGGCTTGCTGCAGCACCCAGATGAGCCGACTCTATGGCGAGACATTGGCTACAACGTCGTACGCGGGCAGCTGTCCGCAGGATCACCTGTGACGTTGGAGCGTTCGGACCGAAGCTATCCGCCCTACTTCCCCGAGCTGCTCACCGCGCAGGACTCGGTCGCGGTTCGATCGTTCGCGACCCGCGAGGAGCATGACGCGTGGGTCGCGGGCGAGATAGAGCGCAATCTGACGGCGGACGAACTTGAAGCTGACGACATCCTCATCGTCCTTCCCGACGCCTACACGGCGAAGTCCCGGGCACCGCACCTGATGAGACAGCTCAACCGTCGAGGCATCCAGTCCCACCTTGTCGGAGTGAACACCAGCGTTGACGAGGTGTTTCAGCCCGACTCCGTCGCAATCGCACATATCCACCGCGCCAAGGGCAACGAGGCACCGATGGTCTACGCGGTGGATTGCCAGCACGCCACAGGCCAGTTCAACGCAGTCACCAAGAGGAACAGCCTCTTCACGGCCATCACGCGAAGCCGCGCGTGGACTCGCATCACCGGTTGGGGAGAGCAGATGGCCCCGATCCAGCAAGAGGTCGAGGCCATCTTCGCCAAGAGCTTTCAACTCGACTTCACCATCCCGACGCGCAGCGAACTTGCGGAACTGCGGCACCTTCATCGGGATCGGCCCAAGGGCGCGGAGGAGTCGCTCCGAAAGGCGACCAAGGGCCTCGCAGCGTTTCTTGACGCATATGAGCGGGGAGAGCTAGATCCGCTCGACCTGCCACCAGCACTTCGGACCAAGCTGATACTCAGCCTTACCTCCGATTCGCCGGATGACGACCGTTAGGGCCCTTCACGACCAGCTTCGCAACGCGCTCGATTACCTGAGCGTCGCGGGGCTGACATACTTCACGACCGATATCTCCATGGGCGCAACCAGTGTTTCCTGGCACCCTCTTGACCGCAAAGGGGCGTTCATCGAGAGCTTCGAGCACCCGACGGTCGACCAGTACGCTACATGGCTCGCAAGCGGCGACTACTCCGCCCTGCTGTACGACGGCAGTCTCATCCAGCTCTTCTACGAAGTAGACGACGGCGAGATTTCACGCCATCGACTGTCCTATTTCCCCTGCCCCTACAACCTCGACCGTGCTCTGCTCGGGGACGGGATACCTCCGGCCGACGTCATCGAGCTCTACCGAGACAGAGATGTAGCCCTGCGCTCGCCTATTCGCTTCGACTTTGATCGACACGCCGCGGACGACGGGCATCCCGCGAGCCACTTCACCGTCAACAGCATCGACTGCCGTATCGCATGCGTCGCACCGCTTCACGTTATGCGGTTTCTCGACTTCATCTTCCGCCACTTCCATGCGCAACTCCACGCCGCTCACCGGCACTTCTTCGAAACCGCACATGCACAGCACATAGGTCCGCCATCGCTCAACGACGACGATCGTAGGACAGTTCACTTGGCTTGGGACGTTCACGCGACGTCGACGGGCGGAGTGCTCGGAAGATAACGAGCCGCGCCGTCAACGCGGTTCAGTCGATTGGTCCCGCAAAACCGGCCTCGACCCTCCCAAAGGCGGGACTGGCCTCGGCGGGGCGCGTGCCGCAGCTACGTTGGGGGTCGGGCATGGTCGAGGAGGGGATCGCCCCGCACCGGCGCAGCCGTGAGACTCGGGTCCGCGAGGGTGCTGGTTCTTCGGCATTGGTCGTGGCGTGATTGGGAGGCGGTTGATGCGTCGCAGGGGAGCGTTCCGGCTGGTGACGTGCGCGGTGTGCGCTGTCGCGCTGTGCGCGCCGTTGGCGCCGGCAGCCGCAGGTGCGGCCACGCAGACTGCGGGGCCGTGCGACAAGGACTGGGTTGAGCCCACTCCCGCCGAGATCGCTGTCACCTCGGTGCCGATCACGGTGGCGTCGACGGTGGATGACTATTTCGTGCTGTACGTGAAGCATGACCGCGGGAACGACGTGGTGCTCGATGTGCCGGTGCTGGTGAAGCGCGGCGAGCCGGGCACGACCGCGCTGTCGGAGAATCTGAGGCCGTTGAGCGCGGACAAGTACCGGGTACACAAGTACCGGGTTGACGATCCTGCCGACGTCGACGGCGACTGCATCGACGACATCACTGAGGTCGACGATTTCGGTTATCGGAATCCGGTGAATCGAGCCGAATCCGTCAAGGTCCGATACGGCGCTGTCGCGATCCCGGACCGGGAGACATTCGAGAAATTCTCGTACCAAGGGAAAAACGTCGGTTCAGACCAGTACCTCAAGGACTTGGAGTACATAAAGTTCAATGTCCTCAACATATGGTCTGATCGCCCTCGGTTGTGGTTTCAGGACACAGTGTGGCGGGGATGGCACTGGAGCTTTCATAACGTAGGGCTCTCCCATGTGTGGAGATGTTGCGGGAGTGGCTGGGCACGCGGGGTGCTCATTTATCATCCCAATGTCGTTGCCTCGGACGGTTCTCTGGGTGTCTACCGTTGGGAGTTTCAGTCCTACGACGACTACAATTTTCGCGAGATCGAATTGGTGAACGAGGCGTTGGCTTCGGCGATGCCGTTCACTAAGGACAATTTGGCCTACTACCCGTCGATCGGGTGGAAGCCCTTGAAGAAGTACAAGAACCAGAAGTCCAAGTACGACGCGTCTCGGGTCAATATTCTGTTGAGCAAGGACATCCGGCCTGATGTTCCGTATGTGTCGTACAACGCGGCTGAGGGCTACGGCTAGTTGACGGTGCTCGAGCCGGGTGAGCGCCCAGGGCCTCGTGACGTCGTGATTTTGAAGTCGTTGCCGAATGATCAGCCGCGGGTGGCGGGTTCGATCACGACGGTGCCGCAGACGCCGTTGTCGCATGTGAACCTTCGGGCGATTCAGAATGGCTCACCGAACGCGTTCGTGCGCGATGCGCTGGACGACACGGCGGTGACCGATTTGGTGGGCGGTCATGTGTATTTCAAGGCGTCC
>JAJDZE010000105.1 GCA_022824805.1 Acidimicrobiia bacterium
TCTGAAGTTGGAAGAAGACGACGACCAGCCGCCTCCGCCGCCTCCGCCGCCGCACCCGACGGTGAGCATCACCGCTGGCAACAGCGTCACCGAAGGCAGCCCCGCCACGTTCACGATCTCGGCGAGCCCGGCGCCCTCGAGTCCGCTTCGGGTCGATGTGAGCGTCGCCCAGTCGGGCAGCTACGGCGTCACCACCGGCACGCGCACCGTCACCGTCCCGATATCTGGCAGCGCAACCCTGTCGGTGGCGACGTCTGGCGACAGCACTGACGAGCCGAACGGCTCGGTCACCGTGACCGTCAGCAGCGGCACCGGTTACACGGTGTCGCAGACCGACGGCTCAGCGACCGTCTCGGTGTCTGACGACGACGACCCGCCGCCCCCGCCTCCGAGCGTGACGATCTCGATCGGGGACGCGTCCGGCGAGGAAGGCCTGTGGGTCACGTTCAAGGCGACACTGTCAGAAGCGGCAGACCACCAGGTCAAGGTGCGCTGGGAGTCCGACCACGCCTACGACCTCGATCCCTACGCGATTGCGGGCCAGGAGTTCTGGTACATGGACGGCACGCTCACCTTCGCCCCCGGCCAGACCGAGAAAACGGCTTCGGTGTATCTGAACGACGACAGCTACAGCGAAGCCGACGAGGTATTCCGGGTGCGGCTGTCCAGCCCCCAAGGAGCGGCCATCGCCGACGGCGAAGCCATCATGACCATCACCGACAACGACTGAGCAGCACGGTAGGTATTTTCAGCGGTATGTCCTCTTCGACTTCCATCAAGGTTTCGGTGCGGACGCGTGACGCGTTGCGTCAGCTCGCCGATCGTGAGGGGCTGACGTTCGACGCACAGATCGAGAAGCTGGTCCAGCGGGAACGCCGCCGCATTATCGGCGCTCAGCTTGCGAGCGCCCGGCTGAACGCCGACGACCAAGCCGTGCTCGATGCGTCAGCCAGCGAGGTCGTCGAAGCGAGCGGGTGACGTCGTCCGCTGCGGCAAGTCCGGGAACTCATCGCCGACCTCATCGGACTCTGAACCGCCACAGCGCGCGACTCGAACGTCGCGGGAGTTAGCGCTCTTCTCCTTGGACTGCTAACGGATCACTGCAATACTGCTGACATGCCCGAGGACTCGGACCCGGAAGCGATCACTGAGGAACAATGATCTACGTGCAAACGGTCACGTCGGGACCGGTTAGCGTCAGCAACGACGAGGCCCGTGAAGCATTGCGCGAGCGGCGGCGGCGTCTGGCCGAAGGCGAAACTCGGGAGATGGCTGCCGAGGCCGAGCCACGACTGATCTACAAGTTCGCGAACTGACCGCTACCGCGGTGGCGTGCGACGCCGGCGCGTCAGTGTCAGCAATGGGCTGGCTGCTCGGAGTGACCCGCGCAGCGAGCCTAGGGTCTGGGCATGGCCACCGAGGAACATGAGGGTGAGCACGCTGGCACGCTCGCCGGGATCACCATTCACCCCATCAAGGGCTGCCACCGCGTCGAGGTCGATTCGGCTCTTGTCTCTGCAACCGGGCTCGAGGGCGACCGTGCATGGCAGGTGGTGACGGCCCCCGATGGGGCCGGCGAACCCGGCGAGGCGGTCACGCAGCGCCGCAACGCAGCCCTCGCCACCGTCTCCCCGGTGCCGATCGACGGCGGCCTGACGATCAGCGCACCCGGCCTGGGCACGATCGACGTGAAGCGGCCCGACGCCAATGACACCACGGTTCTCGCACTGATCGGCGATGAAGTGGCGTGCGCAGATGCAGGAGACGAGGCGGCCGAGTTCTTCAGCGACGTGCTCGGCTTCCCGGCCAGGCTCGCAGCGCTGACCCCCGAGTCATCCCGGCCGGTGCGGCTGTTCCGCGGACGCCTGACCGGTTTCGCTGATGCCGCCCCGGTGCTCGTGGCCAATGCGGCCTCGCTCGACGATCTGGTGGCGCGGGCCTCGGAACCGTTCGGCATCGAGCGATTCCGGGCGAATCTCATCGTGACCAACGACGAACCGTGGTCTGAGGACACCTGGACAGAGTTCTCGATCGGCCCGGCCCAGCTCAGCGCTCGCGTGGTGTGGCCTCGCTGTGCTGTCCCCCAGATCGATCAGGACACCGGCGAGCGGCACCGCGAACCCGCCCTGGTGCTGCGCAAGCACCGCTGGTGCTCGGTCGCAGAGGGCTTCTCGCCTGGCATGCGGGGGATGCTGGAAGGCAACGCCATGTTCGGCATCGCGTGCACCATCGACCCCGAAGGCGTTGTGGTCTCGGTGGGCGACCCGGTCACCGTCACAGCCACCGGTCCGCCCCTGCTCGAACCGCCCCGCTGAGCGCTGCCGAGCGAGTCGCTAGGTCAGCTCGGCGAGCACGTCGTCGGTGTGCTCGCCCAGCATCGGCGCCCGCTGCCACGCCCACCAGTCGCCGTCGGTGGTGAAGGGCGAGCCGGGAACCGTGTAGGTGCCCAGCACCGGGTGCTCCTCGGGCCGCCACCAGCCCACCGCTTCGAGATGCGGGTCGTGACGCAGATCGCCGACCGTGTTGACCGGGGTGATCGGGATGCGCCGCCGCTGGCCCTCCACGAACAGCTCCTGCTTGGTGAAGCGGGTGGTGAGCTCCTCGACCCACGCGTCCACGGCTTCGAGCGCCTCGCGGCGCACCACGATGTCGATGAAGATCTCGTCGAGGATGCCCTCGTTGCCGGTGAGCTCGTGCACCCACTGCGCAACCGCGTTCCAGTGAGCAGGCTGGATGGCGATGATCGCCACGTAGCCGTCTGACGCCGGGTACATGCCCATCGGGCTGGTGACTGGACGGCGGTTGCCGGCCCTTGGCCGCGGCACTTGGTCGTCGAGGTACAGCGGCACGCCGGTCTCAGGCGACAGCCACAAGCCGACTTCTTGGAGCGACAGGTCGATGGTCTGGCCGAGCGCCGGCTCACCGGCTGCCGCAGCCTGGTTGCGTGCTCGCACCGACATCATCGAGCCGATCACCGCATGCAGCGAAGCGCCGTGCATCAGCACGCCGATCTCTCCTGCGGGGGCGAGTGGGGGCCCGTGCGGGAAACCCACGGTGGACGCCAAGCCGCATGATGCCCAGGCGACGAGGTTCGACGAGCGCCAGTGACGGCGCGGCCCTGTCATGCCGAACGGTGTGATCGAGACCCAGGTGAGGTGCGGGAACCGCTCGACGATCCCGGCGACGCCGAGACCCCCCTCGCCGGCGTCTGCCAGCCATGGGTAGGCCTGTTGGTCGGCGGGCATCGCATCGTCGAGCACGACATCGGCCGAAGCGATCAGCTTCACCAGCGCCGCTGCATCCTCACCGTCGGTCGGGTCGAGCACCACGCTGCGTTTCGATGCTGCGTAGTAGGCCCACCACAGGCTGGCTTCGGGGCCTTCGTGGCCAGGCGCCAGCGGCGGCATGGCGCGGATGGGGTTCCCGCCAGGCGGCTCCACGCAGATCACGTCGGCGCCGAGCGCCGCCCAGACTCGGCTGCCATACGCGCCCGACAGCCCGGTCAGGTCGAGCACCCGGGTGCCGCTCCACGGGCCGTGGCCTCGCTGTGCGGCGCTCATTGGTCGCCTCCGGTCATGTTGCCCTCGGCGTCGTAGAACTCCGCTATCCCGACAGACTCGTACCACCGGTCGAAGGGCCGCTCCAGCACGACCTCGGGTCGGGCATCGACGAACGCAGTGCCGTCCGCGACCATCCGTTCCACGTCGTCGTCCGCATAGCCGATCTCGGTGAGCACGTCGGCAGTGTCGCCTCCCATGTTGGGGCCGGCGCGGGCGACGTAGGGGGGCGTATCGCTCATGCGCACCGGGTTGCGGACGAACAGGTCGCGGCCCAGTCGCGGACTCGGGGCAATCGAGTACGGGCGGCGGTCATGCACCTGGGGGTCGGCCAGCACACCGGTGTGGTTCAGCACCTCATAGGCAGCAATGCCCAGCGCCTGCAGCTCCGCAGCCGCTTGCTGGGGGCTGCGGCGGCTGGTCCAAGCGGCCAGCTCCGTGTCGATGGCGTCGTGGTGTTCGATGCGATCGGCCAGCGTGCCGTGCGGGTAGGTCGACAGTGCGGCCTTGCCGCCGGCGTCATGCGCCGGCACATCCGACCATTCGGCGAACCCCGCCAGCGCCTGCCAAGCCTCGTCATCGGGCACCTCGACGGCGATCCAGCGATCGTCGCCCGCGCAGGGGTAGATCCCCGCAGGCGCCGCCCACGACACCCGGTTGCCATTGCGGAACGGCTCGGGCACGCCGAGACCTTGGCCCACCAGGTACGGCCCCAGGAACGACACCGTGGTCTCGAGCTGGCTGATGTCGAGGAACCGGCCCTCCCCGGTGCGGTCGCGTTCGTGCAACGCCGTGACAATTGCGAGCATGGTGTGCAGCCCGCCCATGTAGTCGGGCGGGGCGATGGAGGGAATGCCGGCGGGTTCCTCGTGCGGGAAGCCGGTGAGCGCATCCCATCCCACGAGCGGCGCCTGATTCGGGCCGAAGGCCCGGAAGGGGTAGTACGGCTTGTCGGGGTCGACCCCGAAGCCGGTCATGCCGGCATAGATGATGTCGGGGCACACCTGCTTGACCGATTCGTAGTCGAGTCCCAGCTCGGCGATGCCCGGCGCCGCGAAATTGGTCAGGAACACGTCGCAGGTGGCCAGCAGGCGCTTCGCAGCTTCGAGCGCCTCGGGATGCTTCAGCTCCAGGCCAACCGAGCGCTTGCCGGCCGACATCTCGGGCACATAGGGACCGGTGTCGCAGAAGACGTCGGCCAGCTCAGGATCGCGGGCCCATGCCGAGCCGAACGCCCGCGCTACGTCGGGATAGCTGTGGGCTTCCACCTTGAAGACCTCGGCCCCGTGATGAGCCATCGCCTTGCCGCAGCACGGCGCTGCCACCGCAATGCTGATCTCGAAGACCCGGATGCCCGAGAGCGGCCTGCGGTCCGCGCTCACCGTCATCGACAACACCTCATATGCTCTAATCCCATAGCCCGCTGACCTTAGAGGCTGCGGGAATAGGCGAACCGCCTCGCTGTCGGACCTGTCGTTTCCCGCCCTTGTTCGCTGTCGCTCACGGGCCGCTCGGACCACGGCTTCGCCTGCCGGCTCAGCCTCTTGGACGCAGCGCGGCAGGCGGCCCTCTCCCCGTGCTAGGACAAGATCCCGGCGGCGAGATCCGCTCGCCGCCAGGCCAAGCCGGAGGGTTGCCCCGACATGACTGATTCCGCCGATTCACCGACCGAGGTCGTCGGCAAGTTCATCGCCTGCATCGAAGCAAAAGACCTCGACGGGGCGGCCGCCCACGTCTCCGACGACGTCTATTACGACAACGTGCCGGTGGGCGACATGACCGGCCCCGACGCCATGAAGGAGTTCCTGAGCGGCCTGACGAAGGGCGAAGGGCCCGTGGAGTTCGAGGTCGTCCGCCAGACGGCCACCGGCAACACCGTGATGAACGAGCGAGTCGACCGATTCCACACCGGCTCCGGCCGGCTGATCGAACTGCCGGTGATGGGGATCTTCGAAGTCAACGACGGCCTGATCACCTTCTGGCGGGACTACTTCGACAACGGCATGTTCATGCGCCAGATCAAGGGCTGAGCCCGCCGTGGCCTACCAGTACGAGGGCTTCGACCTCACTGGCAAAGTCGCGGTCATCACCGGCGGCAACGGCGGCATCGGGCTGGGCTACGCCCGCGGCATCGCTGCCGCCGGCGCCGATGTCAGCATCTGGGGCACGAATCACGACAAGAACGCGGCGGCCGAGGCCGAGCTGCGCGAGATCAGCCAGTCCGCCAGCGCCCTTCGCTGCGATGTCTCCGACGAGGAGCAGGTGGAAGAGGCCATGGCGGCGGTTGTCGAGCGCTACGGGCGCGTGGATGCCTGCTTCCCCAACGCCGGCATCGGCACGCAGAACCAGCAGGGCTTCCACGAGCACTCCAACGACGACTGGTTCAGCGTCATCGACGTGAACCTGCACGGCGTGTTCTTCACGCTGCGCGCCGCGACCCGCCAGATGATCGCCCAAGGCGAGGGCGGCAGCCTGGTGCTCACCTCCAGCGGCACCGCCATCCAAGGCGCCGCCCGGGGGCAGGCCTACGCAGCCACGAAGGGCGCCATGCTGGCGATGATGATGGGGCTGTCGGTGGAGATGGCCCGCTACAAGATCAACGCCAATGCCGTCATCCCCGGCTGGATCGACACCGCCATGACCGAGCGGCTGTTCAACTGGGACAAGTTCGTCGACAACGTGATGCCGCGCATTCCCATGCGCCGGTGGGGCGTGCCAGACGACTTCGGCGCCATCGCGGTGTACCTCATGAGCGACGCAGCCCGCTGGCACACCGGCGACGTCATCAAGATCGACGGCGGCTTCAGCATCTTCTGACGCTTCGTGCGGTGCCTCGTGCGACGATCGATTTACGAAGATGTGTTAGGTTTTTGGCGCGGGGACTCCGGCTCGCGCCGTCCGAACATCCGCGCTGTCTCACAGCGATGCGGCTGTCGGTGCCAGAGCGAGCCGGGCGCTGAGTCACGAGGGGGACATCGTGGAGGAATACGACATTCACATCAAGGACGGCACGATCGTCGACGGGACGAGAGTGCCGAGCTTCCGGGGAGACCTGTGGATCTCCGACGGTCGCATCGCCAAGATCGGCGGCCGGGCCGACAAGCCGTCCCGAGAGGTCATCGACGCCGACGGCTGCATCGTCGCCCCTGGTGCCATCGACCTGCACACCCACTACGACGCCCAGATCCGCTGGGATCCCTACTGCTCGATCTCGAGCTGGCACGGGGTGACCTCGGTGGTGCTCGGCAACTGCGGTTTCGGGTTCGCTCCCTGCAAGCCCGACTTCCGCGAACGGTCGATGCTCACCATGGTCCGCACCGAGGCGATCCCGCTGGCAGCCATGGAAGAAGGAATGCTGCCCAAGTGGGACTGGGAGACCATCCCGGAGTATCTCGACTCGCTGGATGCCGCACCCAAGGGTGTCAACGTGCTCCAGTACATGCCCACAGCGTCGCTGATGATCTATGTGATGGGGCTCGAAGCGGCAAAAACCCGTCCGGCCAACAACGAGGAACGCAAGGAGATGCAGCGCCTGCTGCACGAGGGCATGGACGCCGGCCTGTGCGGCTTTTCCATCCAGCGTCTCGGACCCAACTCCACCCAAGCCGACTTCGACGGCTCGCCGATGGTCACCGACACCATGATCGACGACGACATCTTCGTGCTGGCAGAGGTGCTGCGCGAGCGCGACGAGGGCTTCATCCAGCTCACCCAGGCCACAAGCCCCGACGTCAACAACCCCGAAGACCTCGAGTTCAAGCGGCGGCTGGCCGAGGTCAGCGGGCGACCGATCATCGACAACGTGGTGCCGGTCAGCCAGCGCAACCCGCGGGTGCACGAGGAGCGGCTCGAATGGCTCGAGCAGGCCCACAACGACGGGCTTCGCATCTTCGGCCAGGGCGCCTCGATCCGCACGGGCTTCGCCTTCTCGCTCGACGAGTGGAACCTGTACGACTCCAGCCCGGCATGGCGCGAGGCGACGACGGGCTCGATCGAGGACAAGATCCGCAAGATGTCCGACCCTGCCCTGCGGGACCGGCTGCGTGCCGAGACCGATGAGGCGGCGACGCTGTTCGCGAACACGCAGGGCGCCGTCGGCGGGCCGCCCCGCAAGCTGGTCGTGCAGGGCGTGGCCCGGCGGCAGGACCTGCAGAAGTACGTGGGCAAGTCGCTGGGCGAGATCGCCGAGACGGAGGGCAAGCACTACATCGACGTGATGCTCGACCTGTCGCTCGAGACCGATCTGAAGACGGAGTTCCTGGGCGAGGGCCCCGAATTCAACGTGGACCACATGTCGGCGGTGTACAGCGACTCGCCGTACACGATCCCTGGCGTGTCCGACGGCGGCGCGCACACCAAGTTCTTCACCGGCGGCGCCTGGACGACGGACTTCCTGGCGTGGATCGTGCGTGACGAGCAGCGGCTGACAGTCGAGGAGGCGCACTACCGGATGTCGGCGCTCGCCGCCCACGCGGCCGGATTCCAGGACCGCGGTGTGCTGAAGGAAGATGCCCCGGCCGATGTGCTCGTCTATGACATGGACGAGCTGGCCATCGATCCCGAGTGGATCGGCGAGGCCGTCTACGACCTGCCCGGCGGCGAGTGGCGCCGCGTGCAGCGTGCGCATGGCTACCGGCACATCCTGGTGAACGGCGTCGAGACGTTCCAAGACGGCGAATGCACAGGCGCCACACCCGGCAAGCTCCTGCGCCACGGCCGCGGCTAGCGGCCGGATAGGCACGTCGCGGCTAGCGGCCCATTCGGCACGCCGCGGCTAGCGACCGATCAGATACGTCGCGGCTGACGGCCGCGACGGCACAGTACGTCTAGTTCGAGGCGATCACCGCGGCGAGTGCGGCCACGCCATCTCGGATGTCGTCGTGGGAGAGGCTGCCGAAGCACAGCCGCATCCGGCGCGCTCCCCATTGGGGGTCTACCGACCAGGCTGCACCCTCGTTGAACTGGATGCCCCGCTCGGCTGCCGGCGCTAGGTAGTGCGCGGTGTCGGTGCCGGTGGGGAACGTGAGCCATACGAAGATGCCGCCCTTGGGGTCGGTCACCTGTACCGGGCCGCCGAGCTTGATCGCCACTTGTGACAGCGCACCCATGTGGGTGTTCACGGCTCGGCGCATCACCGCGCATTTCTCTCGCAGCGTTTCCCGCAGCTGGGCTACGTGGTCGTCGAAGTGGGACGTGGCGTACTCGGCGAGCACGAGCTGTTCGATTGCGCCGGTGCCGGCGTCGTCCTTGAGGGCCATGAGCTGACCCACGATGGGCACGTCGGCGACGATGTAGCCCACCCGGAGCGCAGGGGCGATCGACTTCGAGAACGAGCCGCAGTAGATCACTGCGCTCTGCCCTTCAGCTTCGACGCAGTCCAGCGCCCGCAGAGTCGGCGGTCGCTCGCCCGTCCACTGGAGATCGGAATAGCACTCGTCCTCGAAGATCGGCACGCCGTGGTGCCGGGCGATGGACAGGATCTCCCGCCGCCGCTCGACCGGCATCACCGAACCCGTGGGGTTCTGCACCGTCGGGATGGTGTAGATGAACCGGGGCGGCGTACCGGCTGCAGCCAGCTCGTCGAGCAGGCCGGCGAGTCGTTCCGGAACGATTCCGTCGCCGTCAAGCTCGACGCCGACGCATCTGGCCCCTCGCCGGGCGACCTTCGAGATCATCCCCCCGTACGTCGCCTCTTCGGCCACCACGATGTCGCCCGGGCGAAGGAACGCCGCATTGACGAGATCGAGCGCTTGCAGCGAACCCGACACCACCAGCACCTGCTCGCTGCGCGTCGGCATGTGCGCATTTGCGTCCACCGATCCGGCGACGAACTCGCGCAGCCCCTCGAATCCCTGCGGATTGCCGCCCAGGTTGTACGTGGCGAGCTCGGCGCCATGCTTCGCGAGCACTGCCATGGCCGCCTCCGTCAGGCCGCCCACCGGCACGCTCGGCGAGTCGTTGTTCCCGCCCACAAAGCTGAAGCGCGGGATGGGCGTCCACGCCCCCGCCGGCTGCGGCAGGCCCTCGGCCATCTTGGCTGCCATGTCGAATGCGGACATTCGCGTCAACCTACTGCGGCACGGGTCGCG
>JAJDZE010000169.1 GCA_022824805.1 Acidimicrobiia bacterium
AACTGCCTCATCACGCCCCATATCGGCAACACCCCCGAGATGGGCCTCGTGCTGCTGGCCGAGCGGGTCACCGCCAACGTGGCACTGCGGGTCGCGGGCGAGCCGCTCATCGGCCCCGTGTATCTCGACCTGGGTTACTGAGACCGATTCGTCAACATTCGGCGGGAGCGACCCGTCGCATTCGATGCCTCAGCGCAGCACCGCGCCGTGGCTGTGTTCGACGGCGTCGATGCAGCGCCGGCGGATATCGGCTACCTGCTCATCGGTGAGCGTGCGATCGTCGGCTTGGAGGCGCAGGCGATAGGCCAGCGAGCGCGTGCCCGCGTCCATCTGGTCGCCTCGATAGACGTCGAAGAGGTCGACCGAGCGCAATTCGTCGCCGCCTGAATCGAGCAGCGTGCTGCGCACCTGCGACGCTTGAACGTCGTCAGGAACTGCGAAAGCCAGGTCGATGTCGCTGGATGGGTAGGTGGACACCGGCTGGTGGGGCCGGTCGGCTGCGCTCGCCGCGGCGCTCAGCAGCGATTCCGCGTCGAGCTGCAGCCAGCCACAACGCTCTGTGAGCCCGTGACGCTCGCACACGACGGGGTCAACTTCGCCGACGACGCCGACCGGCTGGCCGCCGAGCATGACCTCGGCAGCCCGTACAGGGTGCATGCCGTCGAGGTCGTTCGCATTCTTGAGATCGAGTTCGAGGCCGAATGCCGCCGCGATGAGCTCGGTGAGATGCACTGCGTCGGCCGCTTCACCGCCGGCCCAGATGGCGCCGAGGTGCTCTGTCTCAGTGGGCAGCACCGCTTCGGCAGTCTTGTCTGCAGCAGTGTCGTCGCCGCCTCCTGCCGTCGGGGGGCCGAACACGACACCGATCTCGAACAGCGACACGGTGTCGTTTCGGTGGGAAGAGTTGTACGCGGCTGCGGTGAGCAGGCCCGGAAGCAGCGACGGCCGAAGGACGGATTCCTCGGTCGCGAGCGGGTTCAGCAGCCGCACTGGTTCTGCGCCGTCCATCCCGGCACGTCGCAGGGCATCAGGAGCCAAGAACGGGTTCGGCATCGCCTCGGAGAGACCTGCGCCGACGAGCACACGCCGCAGGTCGCGACGCAATCGTTGTACCGGCGTCAGTCGACCCGGCTCGGGCGAACGCGGGACGGTGCGGCCGAGGCGCTGGTACCCGTAGTGACGAGCAACCTCTTCGGCCACGTCGGTCTCAGTCTCCACATCCGGACGGAAGCTCGGGACCGTCACCTCCAGCGCTCCGTCTGCGTCGTCTTCAAGTACGTCGCACCGCAGACCGATGGGATCGAGCAGGCCACGCAGCTCATCGGCGGCGAATGGCCTGCCCAACAGGTGGCTCATGCGGGCTGGGCGCACGCGGACTCGGGTGGCCGGAGGCAGGTAGCCCCGGCCAGCCAGCCGGCCGCTGCACACCGACACTCCCCCGGGGGTCACCCGGTCCAGCAGCTCGCAGAACCGGTCCAAGGCGATCGGCACCAGCTCATGATCGGTGCCTCGCTCGAAACGCATCGAGGCTTCTGAACGCAGGCCCAGCCGCTGGGAGGTTCGGCTGATCGACAGTCGGTTCCACCATGCGAGCTCGAGCAGCACCGCCGTGGTGCTGTCGCTGATCTCGGTGTTCTCGCCGCCCATCACGCCGGAGATGCCGATGGGCCGATCGTCACGATCGACGATCAGGCCGTCGCCCCGGAGCATCTCGCGTTCGGTGCCGTCGAGCGTGACGAGACGCTCACCCCCGGAGCTGCGCCGTGTTCCCAGGTGGCCGCCGGGCACGAGTGCCAGGTCGTAGGTGTGGTTGGGCGTGCCCAGCTCGAGCATCACGTAGTTCGAGACGTCCACCACGGAATTGATCGGGCGCATCCCGCACAGCGTGAGCCGGGCCTGCATCCATAGCGGCGACTGGCCGATGGAGACATCCCGGATGGCGCGCACACCGAAGCGACCGCAGAGATCAGCGTCGATGATCTCCGCCGATGCCACGGTCGAGATGTCCTCGCCGGTCTCGCCGACGACCGGTTCGGGAATCCGGAAGGGCACGCCGAGCCGCGCCGCCAGGTCGCGCGCCACGCCGACCACCGACATTGCGTCGGGACGGTTCGGTTGACCTCGAGGTCGTACAGCACGTCGCCGGCCAAGCCGAGCTGCGACATGAGCGGAGCACCGATCTCCATGTCTGCGGCCAGGATCATGATGCCCTCGGCGTCGGCGCCGAGCTCAAGCTCCGCTGCGGAGCAGCACATGCCTTGCGAGAGCTGGCCGCGAATACGACGCTCACCGATCTCGAGGCCGCCCGGCATCGTCGTGCCGACGGTGGCGAGCGGCACCAGGTCGCCCTCGGTCATGTTGAACGCGCCGCAGCACACCTGCAGCGCGCCGTCGGTCCCTTCGCCCGTCGCGCCCGGCACCTCCACGTCGACGAGCTGGATGCGGTCGGCCTCGGGATGCGGCCGCAGGCCCGCAACACGGGCAACCACCACGCCGTCGAGCGACGGCAGCATGCGCATCTCCTCGACGGCCATGCCCAAGTCGCTCAGGTGATCTGCCAGCTCAGCGGGGTCGCCCTCGATGGGCGCGAACTCGCGCAGCCAGCTCAGCAACACCTTCATCGGGGCTGCCCCCCTCGCCATAGAAGACTTACCGGCATCAGAACTGACTGAGGAAGCGGATGTCGTTGGTGTACATGTCGCGCAGGTCGTCGATGCCGTGGCGCATCAGGGCCAGCCGGTCGATCCCGAAGCCGAAGGCGAACCCGGTCCATTCCTCGAAGTCGATGCCGCAGTTGGCGAGCACGTTGGGATGCACCATGCCGCAGCCGCCCAGCTCGATCCAGCCGGTGCGCTGGCAGGTCTGGCAACCGGCGCCCTCGCAGATCACGCAGGTGATGTCGAACTCGGCGGACGGCTCGGTGAACGGGAAGTACGAGGGGCGCAGCCGCGACGAGATTGCCTTGCCGAAATAGGCCGAGGTGAACTCCTCCAGCGTCCCTGCAAGGTCAGCGAAGGAGATGCCCCGATCCACCACCAAGCCCTCGATCTGGTGGAACACCGGCATGTGGCTGGCATCGGCTGTGTCGCGCCGGAACACCCGCCCCGGACAGGTCGTGTAGATCGGCGGCGGTTGATCTTCCATCACCCGGATCTGCACCGGCGAGGTGTGCGTGCGCAGCACCACGTTGGATGCTTCACCGCCTTCGCCGTCGCCGAGTTCAGTGTGCTCGCCCAAGTCCAGGTAGAGCGTGTCCCACATGGAACGAGCGGGGTGCGCGGCAGGCAGGTTGAGTGCCTCGAAGTTGTACCAGTCGGTCTCGGCCTGGGGGCCTTCGGACACCGTGAAGCCCATGCCCACGAACACGTCCTCGAGGCGTTCGGTGGTCTGGGTCACCAGGTGCAGGTGGCCGCGCTCGGGGCCCGGCGGCGTCTCGGTGAGGTCGAGCCACTCGCGCAGCAGCTGCTCACGGCGTGCCGCAGCGGCCAGCTCATCGGCGGCATCCGCGTGCGCCGTGCGCAATGCCTGCTGTGCCTCGTTGAGCGCCCGACCGACCGCGGCTCGCTGCTCTGGCGGCAGCGAGCCCAAGCCTTGCTTGATCTGCCCGAGCGCAGCCTTGCGCCCGAACAGCGTTGATTCGACCTGTGCCAGATCGTCGCTGGTCGAGGCGGCAGCGACCGCGGCCAGTCCCTGGCCACGCGCAGCGTCGATGCCAGCGAGCAGCGCTTCGGGCGATGCGTCGGCGGGAGCGCCAGCGGGGGTGTCGGTGGCCGGGCCGTTCACGGCAGGCAGGGTACGACGCAACGCAGCCGAATGGTCAGGAATTACCGGCCGCTTCTCTCATCGCGTACATCAGCACGGCAGCGGCCACGGCCACGTTGAGCGAGTCCACGGGATGCTGCATCGGAATGGACACGGCCATGTCGGTGCCCCCGACCGCCTCGGCTGACGGCCCGTGCGCTTCATTGCCCACCACGAGCGTCATGCGTTCAGCGCTCGGCAGCCGGTCCACACCGATGTCTCCGTCGGGCGTAGCTCGCACGCGCACGTGGCCGGCGTCGGACAGCGCGCTGAGCACTTCGGCGGTCGAGTGCCCGCGGCACACCAGCGGCCCGAACGAGAGCCCCGCTGCACCGCGCAGCGCTTTCGGGCTCCACAGATCGGTCGTGCCATGCGTGGCGATGACTGCGCCGAACCCGGCCGCGACGGCGCTTCGTACAACGGCACCCGCATTGCCCGGGTCGCGAACAGCCTCGAGCACCACCACCCGTTCTGCTGTCGCCGCCTCGTCGAGAGCTGCGTCGGCGAACGGCACTATGGCGAGCACACCCTGGGGATTCATGGCATCGGCGAGCGGATCGAGCACGTCTGAGGGCACCGGATGGATCGCTCCGATGCGCTCCCGGTAGCCGGCGCCCAAGCGCAGTGCGTCGGGATGGTCATCGGGCGCGCCGTCCGGCGCGTAACGGCCGACGAGTTCCGGGCGGGCGAACACAGCTTCGAGCGTTGCCCCGCTGGCCAGAGCTCCGTCGACTGCCCGAGGCCCCTCTACAACGGCCAGACCAGAAGCATCCCGCTGGCGCCGGTCGCGCACCAGGCGAGACAGCCGCGCCAACGCTGCTTTGGACGGCGACTGTGGGCCGGAATGTGCGCTCAGGCTGCTGCTTCAGTCAGGGCGGCCTCGGCGCGCTCAGCGATCGCAGTGAATGTCGCGGGATCGCTCACGGCGAGATCTGCCAGGTTCTTGCGGTCGACGGCGACGCCCGCAACATCGAGCCCATGGATGAGACGGCTGTAGGTGGTGCCGTTCTGGCGGGCAGCAGCATTGATGCGCTGGATCCACAGCCGCCGGAACTCCCCCTTGCGGGCCCGGCGATCGCGGAACGCGTACTGCCCGCTGTGCATGACCTGCTCATTGGCGGCCCGGAATGACCTGCTCTTGTTTCCGTAGTAGCCCTTCGCCTTGCCGAGCGTCGCCTTGCGACGGGTGCGGCTGGCTACGGATCGCTTGGCTCGTGCCACGTTGATCTGTCCTCGCTTGTCTGCGGATCGTCTCGTCCGCGGGTCGTTTCTGGGACGGTGCCGCTCAGCGGCCGAGCATCCGGTTGACGCGCTTGGCGTCGGCCGCCGACACCTCGCCCTCGAGTGCCAGCCGTCGTTTGCGCGCCGACGACTTCTTCTCCAGCAGGTGATTCCGGTTGCGCTTGCGGCGCACGAGCTTGCCGGAACCGGTGGTCTTGAAGCGCTTCTTGGCGCCGCTGTGGGTTTTCATCTTGGGCATGGTGTTGCTGCCTTGCTTGTGGTGGCTCGAACTGTGTGGCCCGACACATCTGAGACGGTCGGGCTGCTCGCGTGGCCGTAGGCGGCGCGGATAACGCCCAGGCTCTCGGGCCGCCCGTGCCGCAGAGTCTCAGGGGCTCGGTCGCCCTGACTCAGTCGTTGGGCGGATCTGCGGCTTTGCGACGCTGGCGTGAAACGCGGTCGGGGCTCAGCAGCATCGTCATGTTTCGCCCATCGAGGCGGGGAAACTGGTCGACCTTGCCGACATCGGCAACCGCCTCGGCGACCCGTTCGAGGATCTGGCCGCCGAGTTCGGGATGGAAGACCTCACGTCCCCTGAACATGACGGTGACCTTGACCTTGTGGCCGTCCTCGAGAAACTTGGAGACCTTGGATGTCTTGGTGCCGAAGTCGCCGCTCCCGATCTTGGGTCGGTACTTCATCTCCTTCAGCCCGGCGTGGGTCGCCTTGCGTCGCGATTCCTTCGCCCGCTGTGCCGCCTCGTACTTGTACTTGCCGTAATCCATGATCCGGCAGACCGGCGGGGCGGCGTTGGGCGCCACCTCGACGAGGTCCAAGTCCATGTTGCGGGCGATTTGCAGCGCTTCGGGAACCGACTTGATGCCGATCTGCTCGCCGTCGGGTGCAACCAAGCGGACCTCGCGGACCCTGATGTCCTCGTTGATCCGGGCGTCACCGTCGCTTGCGCGTGCTATGGCCGTACTCGCTTGTCCAAAGGACGCTCCTCGTCCACGCGGCATCCTGTGCGAACCCGGTACCAGAGCGCGCCTTGGGGCGGCCCGGTGGGGGTCAGACCCCGCTTGTTCCTGTTGTAAGGGCCGTAGGGTAACAGCGCTGGGGATAGCCAGCACAGCCACACGAGCGGGGAAGTTTGCCGATGAGCACGTTGTGGACACCCGAGGGTGAGCACCGGGTACCTCGCGAGAGCGCCGGCGAGACGCCGAGCGGGCCACCGCCCCCGGCTGATGAAGGAGAGGGCGGCGCCTTCGCCGGCGAACTCGACATCGACCCCGAGACCGGGCTCCCGATCGATCCCCGCACTGGCGAGCCGTTCGACCCCGAAGAGCTGGCCGCAATGCAGGAGCAGCTGCGCGAGGCCCAAGAGCAGCTCGTCTCGGTACCCGCGGCCGAGATCGTGCAGAACCACATGATGGGGCTGTTCGAGCTCGCGGCATTGCATCTGCGGCGCGACCCTCCCGATCTCGCAGAGGCACGGCTCCCGATCGACGCGCTGGGCCTGCTGGTGGACAACCTCGCCGACCAGCTGCCGGCCGGCGACACGCTGCAAGGTGCGCTGCAGCAGATTCGCCTCGCCTACGTCGAGATCCACAAGCGCCAGACTGCTGCCGAATAGGAACGGTGCCAGAGGCGCCGCGACATCGAGGCTCAGGCACTGCGCCGTCCCGCGCGAGAAAAATCAGCGGGGCACGGTCAAGCGCTGCGGGTACCGTTACCGCCCGTGCTCAAGCTCGTGCTCCCCAAGGGCTCGCTGGAGGCGGCGACCCTGCAGCTGTTTGAAGATGCGGACCTGCCGGTGCGGCGGGGCTCGGCGGTGGACTACCGCGCCAACGTCGACGACCCGCGCATCGACGATGTGCGCATCCTGCGACCCCAGGAGATCCCGTCCTATGTCGCTGATGGGCTGTTCGATCTGGGCATCGCCGGGCGCGACTGGATCGAGGAGACCAACAGCGACGTGGTCTCGCTCGGCGAACTGCGTTATTCGAAGGCCACGTCGCGGCCGGTGCGCATCGTGGTGGCGGTGCCCGACGACAGCAGGTTCCGGGCGCTCACTGATCTACCCGACGGGGTGCGAGTGTCGAGCGAGTATCCCGAGCTGACCCGACGGTTCTTCGCTGAGCGAGGCGTGGATGCGGACGTGCGGCTGAGCTACGGCGCCACCGAGGCCAAGGCGCCCGAGATCGTGGACGCCGTGGTCGACCTCACCGAGACCGGCCGTGCCCTGCACGCGGCAGGCCTGCGGATCATCGACGAGATCCTCACGAGCTACACCGAGATCTTCACCAACCAGGCTGCCTACGACGACCCTGACAAGCGCCGGGCGATGACGCAGATCAAGACGCTGCTCGACGGTGTGCTGGACGCACGCGGCAAGGTGCTGGTGAAGCTGAACGTGGGCCGTGAGCACCTCGACGCCGTGGTGGACGTGCTGCCCTCGATGAAGGCGCCCACCGTGAACGAGCTGTGGGGCGGCAAGGCCTACGCCGTCGAAACTGTGGCCCCGAAACAGACGATCAACGTGCTCATCCCCGAGCTGATCGAACGCGGCGCAACCGACATCGTCGAAATGCCGATCTCCAAGATCGTTCCCTAGTCGGCGAGCGGGGGCGCTTCTTCGAGTTCGTCGTCGGCTGCGCCGTCGGCTTCGTCTTCCATGAGGTGGCCCAGGCGCATCTTCTTGGTGCGCAGGTAGGCCCGGTTGAAGGGATTCGCATTCGAAGACGTCGGCACGCGCTCGACCACTTCGAGCCCGTAGCCCGACAGACCGCCGATCTTGTTGGGGTTGTTGGTCATCAGCCGCATCCGCTGCACGCCGAGCTCGGCCAGGATCTGCGCCCCGATGCCGTATTCCCGGCTGTCGACCGGCAAACCCAGCTCCAGGTTGGCGTCGACCGTGTCGCGGCCGCGGTCCTGCAGCGAGTACGCAGCGATCTTGTGGCCGATGCCGATGCCGCGGCCTTCGTGACCGCGCAGGTAGACCAGCACGCCAGCACCGGCTTCGGCGATGGCCTCGAGGGCGCCGTGCAGCTGCGAGCCGCAGTCGCAGCGCATCGACGCCAGGATGTCGCCGGTCAGGCATTCGCTGTGGACTCGCACCAGCACGGGCTCTGCGCCCATCACAGCTCCGTAGGTCAGCGCCAAGTGCTCGGTGTCGTCGAAGTCGCGGAAGACGTGGCCGGTGAACTCGCCGTAGATGGTGGGGATGCGGGCCGCCGAGATCGGGTCGACCAGGCGTTCGTTGACGCGCCGGTAGCGGATGAGATCGGCAATGGAGATGAGCAGCAGGTCGTGCTGCTCGCAGAATTCGATCAGGTCGGGCACGCGGGCCATGGTCCCGTCGTCGTTGACCACCTCGCAGAGCACGCCCGCCGGATGGCAGCCGGCCAGCCGGGCCAGGTCGACGGCTGCCTCGGTGTGGCCTGCCCGCTTGAGCACGCCGCCGGGCCGGTAGCGCAGCGGCAGCACATGACCGGGACGGTTGAAGTCGTTGGCGCTCGACTTGGGGTCGGCGAGCAGATTGAGCGTGAGCGAGCGGTCCGCCGCCGAGATCCCAGTGGAGGTGCCATCGGCCGCATCGACCGTGATCGTGTAGGCCGTGCGCATGGACTCGGTGTTGACCGTCACCATGAGCGGCAGCGCCAGTTCGTCTAGGCGTTCCCCCATCAGGGGGGCGCAGATGACACCCGACGTGTAGCGCACGAAAAACGCCATCGCCTCGGGCGTCGCGTGCTCGGCCGCCATGATGAGGTCGCCCTCGTTCTCGCGGTCTTCATCGTCGACCACCACCACGATCTCACCGCGGCCGATCGCCGCGATCGCATCGGGAATTGCTGCGAATTGCGAGGCAGCCGGCACGTCGTCTGCCACGGGGCGGTCAGTCATGGCGCACTCGCACATCGCCGGTCACTGCACCATTCTGCCCCAGCAGACGCTCGACGTAGCGAGCCAGCACGTCGACCTCGAGGTTGACGAGGTCGCCGGGCTGCGCGGTGCCCATGGTGGTCATGGCCATGGTGTGCGGGATGAGCGCCACTGAGAACTCACAGCCCCCCTCATCGTCGTCGGTGATGTCGAAACAGGTCAGGCTGATGCCGTTGAGGGTCACCGAGCCCTTCTCCACCAGGTAGCGGCGCAGGCTGCCCTCGGGCGGAACGGCGACGCGCAGGTCAGGAGCGGGACGGGTGATGGTGGCCACTCCGTCGACGTGACCCTGCACGAGGTGCCCGCCGAGCCGGTCGGCGTAGCGCATGCAGCGTTCGAGATTCACCGGGTCGCCTTCGGCCAGCGAACCCAGTGCCGTTCGCTTCTCGGTCTCGGCGCTGACGTCGGCCTCCCACCAGCCGTCCCCCATCTCGACGACGGTCAGGCAGCATCCGTTGACCGAAATGGAGTCGTCGATGGCGGCGTCAGACAGCACCAAGGCGGCGTTGAACCGGTAGCGCTCGCCGTTGCGGCCAGCGAAGTTGCCGAGTTCTTCGACGAGACCTGTGTACATCGCCCTTCCTTCCAGGAGAAACGAGCTGTCCTGTCTGCCCGGTCTGTTCGCCTCAGGCCGATATCGAACGGTACCGGCGGAAGCCTGCTGGTGCGCCCGTCGGGGCTCGCCGAGCCAAGAGGCCGAACCGAATGGCGAAGCTGTCGCCCCGGCGAGACCGCGCTCGACTTGCCCCGCGCGTCAGGGGCTGTCCGGCGCAGCAGAAAACACGGTGATGCGGAGGTCTGGGCCGACTCGACGCAGATCGGCGATCTCGCCGCGCCAGAACTCGCCGATCGTCGACGCCCCCGGACCTGCCAGCATCGGCAGCCCGTCGTCGCCGCCCGCAAGCGCCGGTGCGAGGTAGACGACGTATTCGTCGACGAGGCCATCGCGGTGCAACTCGCCGGCGACATTGGCACCGCCTTCCACCAGCAGTTCGACGACGCCGTCGCCGGCCAGGCGCGGCACCACAGACCGCAGCGCTCCGCTGACTTCGATGCATGGCTGCACCTTGGCTTCCGCCGGTGCCATGCCGAGCACGAAGCGGCTCGGGTCGAGCCGGTCAGCGGCCGTGCGTGCAAACGGCACATCGTCTGGCTCGTGATGGGTCTCGCGCATGTCCAGCAGCGGGCGGTGGGGATCGGTGAGCGGAAGCTCACGAACGGTGAGCGACGGGTCATCGGCGCGAACGGTGCCGGCGCCCACCAGCACGGCGTCGCAGCGTGCGCGAAGGGCGTGGGCGTCGGCACGGGCTTCGGGTGAGGTGATCCACTGCGACGTGCCGTCGGGCGCTGCTGTGCGGCCGTCGAGGGTGGCGGCAAGCTTCAGCACGACCCACGGACGACCTGTCTGGCGCTGGTGCAGGTAGGGGCGCAGCGAATCATCGACAGCTTCGGCGGCAACGCCCACCTCCACGTCGATGCCCGCAGCCCGCAGCGCGTCAACTCCGCTGCCGGCCACATTGGGGTCGGGGTCGGTCACGCCGACCACGACCCGGCTGATGCTCGCTGCGATGATCGCGTCGATGCACGGCGCGGTGCGGCCGGTGTGCGAGCAGGGCTCCAGCGTGGTGTACAGCGTGGCGCCAGCCGGATCGGCGCCGGCACCGCGAGCGGCGTCGAGAGCCACGATCTCGGCGTGGCGGCCCGGCGGCGGCTCGGTGGCGCCTTTGCAGATCTCGTCTTCGACAGTGATCAGCACCGCGCCCACCCAAGGATTCGGCGCAGTAGTGCCCCGCACGCGCTCCCCCAGCGACACAGCGCAGCGCATCGCATCCTCGTCTGAGCGAATGGACGCGCCCATCAGAGGATCCGGCCCCGCTTCGCGCATCATGTCCTCTGCTTGCTTCGCGTCCCGCGCCGCAGCCTTCGAGATCGCCTGCGCGCTTCTTGAGGACGCCTGTCTGTCACCGCGTCGGGTGCGCCGAGGCATCAGTGCAGCCGTTCGCCCGCCAGCAAGGCCAGGGCGTGGGGCAGCACGTCGGCCACGGCCTCGTAGCACTCCACGCAGCCCTTGGTGGAACCGGGGGTGTTCAGCACGATCGTGCGGCCGATGATGCCTGCGACACCGCGAGACAGCCGGCCCAGCGGGTTCACCAGTCGCATGGCCTCGGCAAGGCCGGGTGCTTCGCGCTCGATCACGGCGCGGGTGCCCTCGGGTGTGAGATCTCGCTCCGTGAAGCCGGTACCACCGGTCGACACGATCAGGCCCGCGAAGCCGGCTGACATCTCTGCCAGCGCTCCGGAAACAGTGTCGACGCCGTCTGCGACGACGCGTCGTTCGACAACGTCGTATCCGGCCGCGGCGAGCGCCCCGGCCAGCGCTTCCCCGCTGCGGTCCTCGCGGGTACCAGCGATCACTCCGTCGGAGACCGTCAGCACCTTCGCCGTGAGCGGATGTTCGCCGTCTGCGGTGTGAGGCTGGTCGTACTGATGCCGGTGCGCCCCGTGATCGGTGGCCATCGTGGCAGGTTACCGACGGCCATTTGAGCGTGACGCTGGCAACGGAGAGAGGCAGCCTCGCCATCGGGCGACTCCCATCGGCTTCCTCACTAGCCTGCGCTTATGGCCTACGCGAGCGACCGGACCTATCTCGATGCCGACAGCCACCTCATGGAGCTGCCGGACTTCCTGCAGTCACACGCTGAGGCGGACATGCGCAGCCGCCTCCCGCAGATCGACTTCGCCAGCGCCGGCGAATCGGTGAACAACTTCGAGGCAGCGGGCGGCAGCCGTTCTCACTCGCCTGAGACGGTGGCCGACCTCGTCGCACTGGGCGACGATCTGATCCGGGGACCGAAGGGGTATCAGGCGCTGGGGGCGTTCAACGCCGCCGAACGCACGACTGCGCTCGACCTGCTGGGCTTCGACCGGCAATTCGTGTTCGCCACCTTCAGCGCCGGCGTGGTGTTCGACCCCAAGCTCGACCTCGATGTGCGCTACGCGGCCGCCCGTGCGCACAACCGTGGCATGTCGGAGTTCTGCGCCGACGACGACCGCATGATCGGCGTGGCACTGCTGCCGCTCGACGATCCGCAGATGGCGATCGACGAGATGTCATTCGCACTAGAAGCAGGGCTCGGTGCCATGTGGGTGCCGCATCGGCCTGCCGGCGGTCGCTCGCCGGGTCACAACGACCTCGACCCGGTCTGGGCGCAGATGGCCGAAGCCGGCGTGCCGTTCCTGCTGCACGTCGGCGGGAACCCGCTGCAGATCGCGCCGGAGTGGATGAACACCGGCCGCCCGACCCCGACCGACTGGCTGGGCGGCGGCGAGAACGTGCGCGGCAAGGACATGGTGGCGCTCCACCACGCGGCCGAGACGTTCGTGGGCGTGATGGTGCTCGACGGCGTGCTGAGCCGGCATCCGAACCTGCGAGGCGGGGTGATTGAGCTTGGCGCAGCCTGGGTGCCCCAGATGCTGCGGCGGCTGGACGTGACCGTCGAGACCTGGAAGCGCTCCGAACCCGAGCTGGCTGCGTTCAGCGAACGGCCGTCGGAGCAGATCGCCCGGCAGATGGCCTTCACGCCCTACCCCATCGAAGACGTCGGCGCCATGATCCGCGAGTCCAACGAGCACCTGTACATGTTCTCGAGCGACTACCCCCACATCGAGGGAGGTCGGAACCCGCTGGGCCGCTTCAACGCATCGCTCGAAGGCTTTGAGGGCGGGGTGCTCGACCGGTTCTTCGCCGACAACATGGCCGAGCTGATCGGCGAACGAGGCCACCAATGACGGCACTCAGCGAAGTGAGCCGGGAAGTCGCGTTCGACCTCGACACTGTGCGTGTGGTGCTGCACGTGCTGGCGGTGACCGTGTGGATCGGCGGCCAGATCGTCGTCGGGGCTGTGGTGCCTGTCGTGGGGCGGGCCTTCCCGGGCTCGGGCAAGGTTGCGGCCAAGGCCTTCTCACGGGTGGCGTGGCCCGCGTTCGGCATTGCAGTCGTGACCGGGCTGTGGTCGATGCTGGCCATCCCCAGCGAAGAGACGAGCACCGGCTGGTCGATGCTGCTCGGCATCAAGATGCTGCTCGTGCTCGTCTCCGGCGTGGGCGCGCTAGTGCACCAGAACGCCGGCGACAACGTGGCCAAACGGGGCGCCGGGGCAGGAGTCTCGCTGCTGTGCGGGCTGACCGCGCTGCTGTTCGGCGTGATGCTCTAGCGCCGGGCCGGCGGCGAACGGGAGCTACCAGACTGCGTTGGCAATCTTGAGCTCGAGGATCTGCTCGTCGTCGTAGCCGACCTCGCCGCCCTCACAACCCGCACTTGACATCTATAGGAACGTCCCAAGGCGAATCAGCCTGATGAACTCGTTGGGGACCAGTTCGCCACGGGCCATTCTCCTCTTCGCTACGAGTACGTCGTCATCGTCGAAGTCGCTGTCGTCATTCAAGGGAAATCGGCGCTGATCGGGGTCGCTGTCGTCGTCGCCCGGCGATTGTCACCTGCCCGATCCCGTGGCGGTCTAGAGGTGGCGTTCGCGGCGGTATTTCAGCCGTGCTCGCAAACCGAGCCAGCCAATGGCTGCAAACGGGGCTGCGGCAGCAAAGCTCATGTAGAAGTCAAGGCCGACTAACCGCCGAAACAAGAACGCTGCAATCACGAACGGGATCGTCACATAGAACGCCTGAGCTTGGCGCTCTCTCGCGTAGCGAGATGTGAAGTCAGGCCGCCACCACGACGGCAACTCCGCTTCCATCGCGCCACGGCGCATCTCGCGCCCATTGCGCTGCTGCGCCGCGCTCACGGGTTCACTGTAGTTTGTGGCGCTGGTTGGCGATGCAGTCTCTGGCGCTCATTGGCAATGCCCCGGCTTGCTGCACTCGTTGCGTCGATGCAGCCTGATGTACTCGTTGGGGTCCAGTTCGCCACTGGCCATCCTCCTTTTCGCTTCGAGAACTTCATTCGGCGGGCGATCCCTGCGGCGTCTTCGCGTGCGCGGCGGCGGGCTTCGCGCGCTGCGGCCCGCCGGACGGCCAGGCAGCGGGCTGCTGTTGGTCTTGATCGCTGCGATCAGAGCATCTACCCAGTCGCTGCAAGTGTCGTAGCTGGTGCGCGTGGTGTGCTCGTCCGCGACCGGGTGGCAGCCGTTGCCGCCGTAGTGAAAGTGGCGGGTCTTGTGCGTGTGCGATTGGCCGCCGCAGTAGGTGACCGGCCCTGTCGCGTGGCTCGCATCGACAGAGGTGCACGCCGGCCGGTCAACGAGCGCGTGGACGTGGCCGGGATCCCACTTGACTGCCCCGCACGGCGGCTCATGGTCGGGATGGCAGGTGCCCCCCACCGCGTGACGGTGATTGTTCGTCGCGCACTGCGCCTGCTGCGTGGTCGTCTCCTTCACGCGGGTCGGCGGGGTTCCGGTCTCCCCGGCGGGGCACACCGTCGGCGTCGTGTCCGTGTCGGCGCCGCCGCTGTCGTCGTCGACCGGATCTGAGTCTGCAGCCGTCTGCGGCCATGCAGCGCACGTCGAGCAGCCGGGCGACCTCAGCCCGGAGAAAGCGCCTCAGCACTGCGCCGCTGCTGCCTCACGAAACGCCGATACGACACGACGGCCCAAGTCAGCAGCGCGGCGAAGAAAACCAGCAGCGCGGCCAAGAAAAGCCGCGGCGGGAAGCCTGCGTCAAGCACAAAATTGGTTGCCAGCCCGACAACGCCGCCCGTTAATGCCATACAAACGAGCCAGCGCCAGCCCAACACCAGCCCAGGCGCCGGGTCGTCGCCTTGTGTCGTGCTCACGGTGTCAGGGTAGCCCGCGGGGCGAAGCGATTCGCGGCGTTCATTCGCAGTGCCCCGGCTGGCTGCACTCGTGGCGTCGATGCAGCCTGATGTACTCATCGGGGTCCAGTTCGCCGCGGGCCATCCTCAGTCGCGCTTCGTTTACGTCGTCATCGTCGAAGTCGCCGTCGCCATCGAGGTCGTCAGGATCGTTGCCGTTCGAGCCGCCGTTGCTCTGACTGTCGGGGCTATCACCCGAGCCGCCGCCGGAGCCATCGCCGCTGTCGTCGGGGGTTGTGGTCCCGGTCGGCGGCGGCCGTGCATCGCTGCCGCCGTCGTCGCCGGTACCCGAGTCGTCACCGCTCGGCGGCGTCCAACCGGGCGGGATCAGTCCCAGCAACGGCGCTTGGCCGAAGCCATAACCCAGCGCGGCACAGTCATCGCCGAACGCCCCAGCGGTTCCGCGATCTGGCGGATCGTGCCGCCGCACCCGCGCGGGGGGAAAACGGCCGCAGCGAGCCGCCCGCACAGCAGCGCCGACGCCTGGGCATCGCCACGGCATGGCCACGCTTCACAGCCGCCGCCACGCCGCCGGCACAGCCACACCGAGACCGTCGAGCAGCCTCGGTGCCTGGGCATCCCCACGCTGCGCCGGCCACGTAGATCAGTCAGGCGACATTCCCGCCTCACGAAACCCGTACACAACACGCCGCGGACCAGCTGCTGATGCCGGGCGCACGCTGTCGAGCGCGGCCCGCCTGGTGTTACGAGCCCGCCGCGCCTGCGAAGCGGCCAGTAACCGCCAAGCAACCCACGCGGCGAACGGCAGCAACATGACTGCCGACGTGATGCCTGCGCTCTCCAAGCGGCCCGCCAGCCAATACCCGGCGAAAGCGGAGACCCAGGTGACACAAAACACCAAGGCCATTGTCCGGACCCTTGTCCGTTTCGTGCTGCGCGGCGCTGTCACGGTGTCAGGGTAGCCCGCTGCGGCAGAGCGGTTTGCGGCGCTCATTGGCAATGCCCCGGCTTGCTGCACTCGTTGCGTCGATGCAGCCTGATGTACTCGTTGGGGTCCAGTTCGCCACGGGCCATCTTCCTTCTCGCTTCGTTTACGTCGTCATTGTCGAAGTCGCCGTCGCCATCGAGGTCATCAGGATCGCTGCCATTCGAGCCGCCGCCCGAGCCGTCGTCGCGATCGGAGCCGCCGCCGTTCGAGCCGCCGCCGTTCGAGCGGTTGATGTACTTTCGGTCGCTGGGGCCGGTGTCCGAGGGGTCGGTGTCCGAATCGCCCGGCGGGGTCCAATCTGCTGGGATCAGCTGCGGCAGCGGGATCGATTCCGTGGCGAATGCCGCAGTAGCGCACGCGCCACCGAACACCGCGCCGCCGGCTACAGCAGCGCCGCCACTTCCGACCACAACGGGAGCGGATAGAGCGCCGCACACGGTGCCTCCGATGGCGGCTCGGGCGTAAGGGTTGAGCTTCTGCCAGCCCTGCAACACGGAGCGGACCTGCATGGTGTTGGCGTTGATGCGCTGCCGCTCCGACTCGCCGAGGGACCTCGCGAATGCTTCCAGGCCGTCGACAACTTGGTTGGCTGCGGTCGCAACGGCTTGCCTTGTGGCTTCCGATTGCGCCTCCCAAGCGTTCGCCTCGGCCTCGGACACCTTGGCGTTGTTGTCGAATACCCATTTCACAGCGCCGCTCAGCCAAGACCAGCCCGTCGCCAGCGCGTCCCCTACCGCGCGCTGCGTGGAGGTTATTGCCATGGTGCTTGGGGTGATCGTGCCGTCATCGGAGCCGCCTCCCGAACCGCCTCCCTTGCCGTTCTTGTTCGGCTCGGTGCAGTTCGGCGGGGTGCCGGTCTGCCCGTCAGGGCACACGTCATCGGTGCCGCCCCCGCCCTTGCCGTTCTTGTTCGGCTCGGTGCAGTTCGGCGGCGTGCCGGTCTGCCCGTCAGGGCACACGTCATCGGAGCCTTCCCCGCCATCGGAGCCGCCCTCCTCCTCAGAGCCGCCCCCCTCGTCAGAGCCGTCGCCGTCGTCAGAGCCGCCCCCGTCAGAACCGTCGCCGTCGTCTTTGTCGGCGTTGGGGTCGCGGTTTTCGTTGGTGGACGGGGCGGGGTAGCAGTTCGGGTAGGTGCCGAGCATCCCCTCGCCGCAAGTAGGCGGCGGAGTGTGCGTGTGGGCGACGTTCTCGTTCCAGCACTGATTCCCCGCGAAGGGGTCATACGCGCAGCGCCGCACCGTCTTGGTGTGAGCGCTGGCAGGCGAAGCGGCCACGACAGCGAGCGTGGACGCGGCGACGAGCAGCGCGCACAACGCTGCGAGGGTTCGTTTGGTCATGGCAGGGGTCCTCCGTTGCCAAGCAGGTGGATGTGTGTGATCCGCGGCCGCGTCGGCCGTTCTGGGAGGGACCCATGCATCTGATGCCGCCCTGTGTCCGACGCGACCGCGAATCGTTCGTTTCGGGTACAGTCGTGCTGTGACAGACATGAACGTACATATCCCCAAACCGCGCGTCGTGTCCTACGCGCGGGTGTCCACCGGAGCTCAAGCCGAATCAGGCCTCAGCACCGACGCCCAGCACCAAGCCGTCGACCGCGAGGCAGCGGCGCGCGGCTGGCATGTCACCGAGCGCATCACCGACGAAGCCGTCTCGGGCACGCTGCCCGCCCAGCACAGGCCCCAGCTCGCCGCTGCGCTTGCTCGACTGTCGCGTGGCGAACTCGACGTGCTCGCCGTGGCACGTTCGGATCGGCTCGCGCGCACGGCCGTCGACCTGCTGCGTCTGTACGAATGCGCCCAGGCCGAAGGCTGGACCCTCGCCGCCCTCGACGCCCCTGCCGGCTTGAGGGGGCCCGAAGGCCACCTGTACCTCGGCATCCGTGCCTTGTTTGCTGAATTCGAAGCGGCCATGGCACGCGCCCGCACCCGCGAAGCGCTCAGCGTCGCCCGAAACCGCGGCGTGCGTCTCGGGCGACCCAGCCGGCACGACCAAGCTGCCAAGGCGCTCGCCGCGCGGATGCGCCTCGGAGGAAGCAGCTACGGCCAGATCGCCGCAGCGCTCACCGCTGCCGGCATCGCCACTCCGACCGGCAACACCGCGTGGGCACGCTCATCGGTGCAGTCGCTGCTTCGCACCGTCGCACACGACAGCGCAGCCCGCGACCGCGCCGAAGCTCACCAGGGGTCCAGTGAGTGCCCAAGCAGCGACCGCGACATTCCACCGCAGCAGGCTGCCTGAACTGCGCGCCCGGGCGGTTTGACACTACCTCAGCGCCTGTATACAATACGAACGTTTCCGATACAGTCCGAAACCAGTTCGGACCAGCAGGTTAAGGTCGCTGCAGAGACTGCCCAAATGCCTGGACTCCGCGCTCGGCTTCGCACGCACCGCGGCTCGCCGACAACGTAATTTGGCGAGATATCAGGACAACCCTGCAACCCGGTGTCCGCAAGAGTGCCGGCCATGCCTCAGAACAACGCCGGGCCGGCGGCGAACGGGAGCTACCAGACTGCGTTGGCGATTTTGAGCCCGAGGATCTGCTCGTCGTCGTAGCCGAGCTCGGCCAAGATCTCGTCGGTGTGCTCGCCGTAGTCGGCGGTGCTGCCGCGCACGCCGCGGAACTCGTCGACGTCGAACATGGCCGGCGGGCCGATGAAGCCGTCGTCGAAGGTCACGAGGTACTCGTTGGCCAGGATGTCCTCGTTGCTGGCAACGTCTTCGACGCGATTCACCGGCGACACCCATGCACCGGAGCCCCGGATGGCCCGCCACCACCGGTCCGTCGTGTCGGTTCGCATGTGCTCGGCAAACAGCGGCGTGAATTCCTCACGGTTGGCCACGAGGTCCTCGAAGGTGGCGAAGCGGGGATCGTCCCGCCACGATTCGATGCCGACGGCGCGAGCCAGCCCTTGCCAGTGCGCATCCTGCAGGGCGGCAATCGCGATCCAGCCGTCGGCGGTCTCGTACACCGTGAAGAGCGGGTTCCAGGCACCTGAGACGTCAAAGCGATCCATGCGCTGGCCGACATTCGCGGCAACCCCCACGGCCTGGCTGGTGAGCCACAGCAGCGCTTGGGTCTGCGACGTGCCGACCACGCAGCCTCGGCCCGTGCGCGCTCGCTTGATCAGTCCGGCCATGACGCCCGAGGCCATGTTCGTGCCGGTCAGGATGTCGCTCAGCGCGCCTGGTGGGTAGGTCGGCCGGTCCGAATCCGAGATGGCGTCCATGAACCCGGCGTGAGCCATGCCGACAGCGTCCTGGCACATGTCGTCGGCCAGTTCGCCCCGCAACCCGAACCCGCCGCCCCGGCAGTACACCAGCCTGGGGTTGATCCCGAGCAATGTGTCGGGGTCGGCCCCGAAGCGGGCGAGGCCATCGGCTCGCATGTTCGAGATGAACGCATCGGCCTGACCGATCAGACGCTCGAAAACCGGGCGTCCCACCTCCGATGCGACATCGAGCACCAAGGACCGCTTGTTGCGGTTGACCGATCCGTAGAGCCACTCCTGACCCCGCTCGTCGAAGGTCACTCCGAACAGACTCGTGAAGTTGCGCATGTAGTCGGCCTGGCCGACCTGCTCGATCTTGACGACGTCGGCGCCGAGGGAGGCCAGGGTGAGCCCGCTCGTAGGCCCCTGCACATACATAGTCATCTCGACGACGCGGACGTCGGCAAGCGGTGCCTCTGCGGCAGTCTCGTCGGTGTGGGGGTGCTCTGGCTCGCTAGGCATCGCGGGCGACAGTAGCCCCGGGGTCGGAGCCGTTCCGCAGCCAGCTCGCCCGGCGAGGCTTCCGTTGCGCTTGACTATGGCGGACAGTCCTACGGCGGGCAGTCCCACGACGAGGAGAGTGCGCAATGAGCGAGTCCGAGTACACCTGCTTCGACGTGGAGGTGACTGACCATGTCGCGCACCTGGTCCTCAAGCGACCAGAGAAGGCCAACTCGATGATTGCCGAGTTCTGGACCGAGCTGCCGCGCATCATCGACGACATCTCCGCCGGCACCGACGCGCGTGTCGTGGTGCTGTCGGCCCTCGGCCGTCATTTCTGCTCGGGCATGGATCTGTCGGTATTCGGCAGCTTCGACGTGTCCGGCGGATCAGCCAGCGCTGACAGCTCCCCCGATCGTGCGCATGGCAGCCGGCGGCGGGCCCAGTTCCGCACCGGTGTGCTGCGGGCACAGACCACCATGAACGCTCTGGAGAACAGCCGGCTGCCGGTCATTGCCGCCATCCAGGGCGCGTGCGTGGGCGGCGGTGTCGACATGGTCTCGGCGTGCGACCTGCGCTACGCCACCAGCGATGCGTTCTTCAGCATCCAGGAGATCAACATCGGCATGACCGCGGATGTCGGAACACTGCAACGCATGCCCAAGCTGGTGCCCGAGGGAGTGGTGCGCGAGCTCGCCTTCACAGGTCGGCGCATGGGCGCCCCCGAGGCCCTGGACCGGGGATTCGTCAACGCGGTCTATGACGACCACGACTCGATGATGGACGCCGTGGCCGAGGTGGCCGCACAGATCGCCTCCAAGAGCCCCATGGCAATCTGGGGCACCAAGCAGACCATGAACTACAGCCGCGATCACTCGGTGGCCGACGGCCTCGAGTACATCGCCGTGTGGAACGCGGCCATGTTCGACACCGACGACATGGGCGAGGCCTTCCGCGCCCAGATTGACCGTCGCGATCCCGACTATCCCGACCACAGCGCCCTGCACCACGGGCTGGGCGCCTAGCCACGAGCAGTCAGCGACGGCTCTCGAGCCCGAGCGCAACCTCGGCAACTTCCGATGGAGGCAGTCACATGACGCAACTCTCGCTGGTCCCGCTCGAATGCGGCTGGCTGTCCACGCCGACCGCTTCGGTCATCAAGGACGCGCCCGGCAACGTGCGGCTGCCCATCCCGAGCTGGCTGGTGCGCCATCCCAGCGGCCAGACGCTGGTGTTCGACACCGGCATGCACCCCCAGGTGCAGGAAGGCGTGGGTGCGCGCTACCCGCGGCTGGCCAAGCAGTTCACGGCGGATTACGCCGCCGAAGACGAGGTATCGGCCCGGTTGGAGAGCGTCGACGTCGATCCGGCCGAGCTGACGTTTGTCATCTTCAGCCACCTGCATTTCGATCACTGCGGCGGCACCGAGCTGCTGCCCAATGCTCGGCTGATCTGCCAGCGAGCCGAGTGGGAGTCGGGGCATCACCCCAAGCTCATCGAGTACGAGGTGTACAAGCCCGAAGACTTCGATCTCGGGCACGATCTCTTGCTCATCGAAGGCCCCCACGACGTGTTCGGTGACGGCTCGGTCACCTGCATTCCCACACCGGGGCACACCGCAGGCCACCAGTCGCTGCGGGTGGAGCTCGACAGCGGTCCGGTGGTGCTGACCGGAGACTGCGTCTACTGGGAGGACGTGCTCGACCGGATGCTGCTGCCGCCGTTCGGCTACGACCACGACATGCAGCTCGAATCGATGCG
>JAJDZE010000119.1 GCA_022824805.1 Acidimicrobiia bacterium
CTTCACCCGCACCTGGTACTTGGTGCCGTTGACAAGGTCGGTGCCACCCGAGGGGGGGATGGGCCTGGCGGTCGTGGTGTCGTCGCTGGTGTCGATATCAGCTGGTTCCCAATCGCTCCACTTTGCATTCGACGCGCAGTCCGTCGGCTTCGCCGTGCACGCCCGGTGCTGCATGACGTAGCCGGTAATGGTCGCACCGTTCGATACCGACTGCGTCCACGAGACGCTCAACCGCTGGTGCGCGGCTTCCACGATGAGGCCCGTCGGTGGTGATGGTGCTGCCAAGGGAGTACCGGTTGCATGAGGCTCTGCCGACCACGGTCCAGGGCCATTGGCATTGCGGGCCCGCACCCGAACTTGGTACGCGGTGCCGTTGGTCAACCCGGTAATCGTGGCGGTGATGCCGACGCCCGAGTGTGCGTGAGTCTTCCAGTCACCCCACGGCTGCTCAGTGTCAGCATCACATGTCAGGACCGTGTCGTCGGAGTCGGTGGCCTCACAGGCTCGGTATTCGATGTCATATCCCGTGAGCTGCACCCCTTTGTTGTTGGCCGCATCCCACAAGAGGCCAACTTGTCCGTTGTCGACGTTCATGCTCACATTCGCCGGTTCGTCGGGGCGTACCGACGGAGTGCCCGACACTGTCGAGGACCACGGGCCCAAGCCCAGGCCCTCACCGCCGACATCGTTGACGGCCCGGACTCGCACCCGGTACGTCGTGCCGTTAGTCAACCCAATCAGCGTGTGCGTGACCGTGCCGGTGCGCTCGTCTGGGGCCAGGAGCGCCTCTTGTTGATCTTCGCTGAGGCTGGCATCCACCCAGTTGCTGCCGATCGTGCAGTTGGCTGTACTCTCGCAGCGCTGAATCGTGTAGCCCCTGATGGGTGAACCGCTGTCGGCCGGTGGCGTCCATGTCAGCGTCAGCTCTCCGTCACCCGCAGTCACCTTGGGTGTAGAAGGCATCGCCGGCTTTCCGCGAGGTGTTTCTGGCGAGGCCTCCGAAGGGGGCCCGACGCCACCGGAGTTGGGGGAGATGCGGGCCCGCACCCGCACCTCGTACTTGGTGGCGTTCGTGAGGTTCTTGACAGTCGCCTCAAGCGTGCTGGTGTCCGAATGGGGCTTCGTCCGCCATCTCTCCCATCGAGGATTCGAGGTGCAGTCTCTCGGCGTCGCCGTGCACGCCCGGTACTGGATGTCGTAGCCGATGATCGTCGTGCCGTTGGTGCCTGGCAGACTCCACACGACAACGATCTCGCCGTCACCGGCTTCCAGAGTCGGCGCGGCCGGAGCGTCAGGCAAGAGATTCGGCCTGGCGGTCCCGAACAACAACCACTGACCGTCGCCTTGGCCGTTGGCGGCCCGGACACGCACCTTGTAGGGCGTGCCGTTGACAATACCGGCGGTACCGGTGAAGTCCAGCCGGGTGTCTGTGTCCGAGTGACCGGCATCTTGCCAATCGGAAGAACCGCTTACGCAGTCGCCCGTGCAGTACTCGACGTCGTAGCGGGTGATTTCCGAACCGTTGTCGGACGGTGCGGTCCAGGTCACTACAAATCCTTGGTTGCCGGGTTCCACCATTGGGTTGCGTGGCCTCGCCGGCACCGAGATCGGTGTCGCCTTGTTGGCTTCGGACCACGGTCCTGCACCGTTGGAGTTGCTGGCCCGCACCTGTACCTCGTACGCAGTTCCGTTGGTCAGCCCGGTGATCGTGGCGAGTTGTGCAGTGCCCGAATGACTGTGAGGTCTCCATCTGTCCCATGTCGCCTTGCCGTCAGGCTCGCAGGTCAGATCCGATGTGTCGGAGTCGGTTGCGGTGCAGACCCGGTATTGCACGTCGTAGTCGCGGACGGGCGACCCAGAGTCGGCGGGCTCGTTCCACTGCACGAGAATTTGCCGGTTCCCCGCCGTCAGCGCCGGCGGGCGCTCGAAGCCGGGCAGCTGCGCTGGTGTCGCTTTCGTGGATGGCGACCAGCCGCTGTCGCCCTTGCTGCTCGCCGCCCGCACTTGCACCTCGTACTCGACCCCGTTGTTCAGGCCGGAGATCGTGGTGGTGGTGCCCGTGCCCGAATGGTCGTGCGGCTGCCAGCTGCCGCAGGAACCCGAGGGGCAGCGCCGGTACTGCACCTCGTAGCCGCTGACCGTTCCGTCCTTCGGCGGAATCGACGGTGACCATGACACCTTCAGCAGCTGGTTTGCCGCCTCCACCATCACGCCGGACGGCACCGAGGGCTTGGCTGTCTGCGCCACCGGCGTTCCGGACGCAGGCTGCGACCAAGGCCCGAGGTCGGCACTGGCACCGGTGCGGGCCCTCACCCGTACCTCGTACTTCGTGCCGTTGACCAGGCCAGTGATCGCGGTGGCAGTGGCGATGCCCGAATGGCTGCGCGACGTCCAATTGCCCCAGTTTTGACTCGTCGCACACGTGCGGTCGGTGGCAGTGCATGCCCGAGACTGCACCTCATAGCCGGTGACGGGCGACCCGCTTGGGGGCGGCGCAGTCCAGCGCAACGACAGGCGTCGGTCTGCAGCGACCACCGTCAAGCCCGTCGGCCGCGCCGCATCCGCCGAAGGAGTGCCGGACCTGCGCTGCGACCACGTGCTGTCGCCGAAGCCGTTGCGGGCACGCACCTCCACCTGGTATTTGGTGCCGTTGGTGAGGTTCGTGAGAACAGCCGTGGTGTCGGTGCCTGACTGGCTGTGCGTAGCCCATTGGCTCCATCTCGGGTTGGTCTCACACGTCCTCGGCGTGGTGTCGCACGCCTGGAAACGCACGTCGTATCCGGTGATGCCCAGATCGACGTCGCTTGTCGCACCTCTCGGCGCGCTCCACGACACGGCGAGACCAGCGACCCTCGCAGACACGGTGACCGCGGTCGGTGGGGTGGGCCGAACGGTTGAGACCCTCGTCAGCGTGCGGCTCGCCGCGCGCACCGCAGTGTCGATGCGATCCGATCCGCTGATTCTGCGGATCGCCGCCGACGACGCAAGATCATGGATGCGGCGATGCAGGCTGAAGTCGAGCGCAGCGTTGCCGCCCACCAGCACGATCTCGCTCGGTGCCAATGCCCGAATGCGGCTCACGACGGCTGTGGCCACCGCGTTCCTCTCGGTGTAGAGCACGGCAGCGCCGTCGGTGATGGCTGCGTATGCAGCGGCCACTCCCATGTCGGCCGGGCTCCACCCGTTGGCAATGACAAACGTCGACGAGCCGCTCGGCACGGCTGCCGCAGCGGTCTCGGTGCGAGACGCACCGCTGTGCCGGGGCACGCTGCTCACCTGCGGGGCAAGTTCGCGGACGCGTTCTTCGAGCGGCCCGGCGAGCACCGCTGTGCCGCCGACGAACTCGATCGCCGCGGGCCGCTGCGAGCGGATGATGCGCTCGGTGGCATTGGTGAGGCTGTCGGCAGTTGCCAGCAGCACCGCTGCGTCGGCCTTCGTTGCGGCCAACGCCGCCGCCACGCCAGTGTCGGCGGCGCTGTAGCCGTTCGCCACGATGAACGTGGCGGCGTTCGACGGCACCGCCTTGGCGGCGGTGTCGAAACGGTCTCGTCCCTCGATGCGTCGGACCGAGCTGCGGCCGACCAGCGCGACTGCTTCGGCTTCGACCCCGGCTGACAGCGCAGCGGTGCCGCCGATCAGGATCACTTCAGACGGTTTGTGATCCTTGATGAAGTTCGCAGTGCGGGTGGTCAGCTCTTTGGTGTTGGCATACAGCGCCACCGCGTCGGTGCGGCTGTTGCTCTTCAGGGCTGCCAGTGCCGACGCGACGGCCGAGTCGGCCGAGCTCCAGCCGTTGGCGACGACCACGGTGCCGATGGCGGAAGTCTGCGCCGACGCTGCGGGCGCGAGCAGGGCCGCGATGAGCGCCACAACGGCGAGCATCGCGGTGATGCCGCGTGCCCCTCGGCGCATTGCGGATCGCGTGCGCGCCGGCCGCCTCCGAAGTGCGCGAGAGCCGCCCGAAGATCGCCGGGGCAGCCCGCTGAGCGGTCCAAAATGCGTCAGTGCAGGCATCATGTCGGACTCTATTTCTCGCCAGTCTGCGGGTAGGGGATGGCAGCATCGCACCTCGCCGCCGACCGGCTCGCATGATTTTTTTGAGGCCGCTTCTGGCCGGCGCGCAAGGGCGTCGACGGCGCCCCCGTCCGGTCAGGCCGGCGTCAGATCTTCTGCACTGTGCGGCCGAGCAGGGCGAACAGCGGCGCCTTGGTGGCCGCGAGCGCCGCTGAGACTTCTTCGTGCGAGATCTCGCCGTCGAACATTCCCGCAGCCATGTTCGCCACCACGGCGATGCCGGCGTAGGGAATGCCGGCCTCGCGGGCCAGCGCCACCTCCGGGTAGCCGGTCATGCCGACGACGCTGCCGCCCATCTGCGCGTACATGCGGATCTCCGCGGGTGTCTCGAAGCGGGGGCCGTTGGTGCAGACGTAGGTGGCGGTGGGGGCCACGTCGATGCCCTCGGCCTCTGCTGCGGCGGCCAGGGCAGCACGCAGCGACGGGTCGTAGGGCGTCGTCA
>JAJDZE010000093.1 GCA_022824805.1 Acidimicrobiia bacterium
ACCAGCTATGCAGGCGTCTACCGCCAGCGGCTCATGCGCGCCGGCATGATCGTGGCCACCACACGCGGACGCGTCGACCTCGCCCACAGCGCAGCACGCCAGTGGATCCGGGACATGCCACCAGAACCGCACGAGCAGCCATTGGTACTTGGCTGACCGAGGGTCCGTCGCCGCAGCGTCGGTTGGCAGTCAGGCGATGGTGCGCAGAGGAATCTGCACCACCGCCTCGGATCCCGGCGGGGGCGTCCGGCGCCGAACCTCGAAGGTGCCGCCGAGATCAGACCCGCACAGCGCCCACACGATCGACGTGCCGAGCCCGCCTGATCGCTGCGAGTCGTAGCCGGCCGGAATGCCGACACCATCGTCGCGCACCACCATCGAGAGCAGATCGGCCGACGGCCGGGAAATCTCCACCTCGACGCGACCGATAGGGCTCTCGTCGAGGGCCGGCGCCGCCTCAAGCACCTGGTCCTCGATCTCCCACAGCTGGGGGAAGGCGTGGTCGACGGCATTCTGGAGCAGCTCATTGAGCACCACGGCCAGCGAAGTCGCCGTCTGCGATCGCAGCATCCCCGCCTCGCAGGAAACGGTGAAGTCGATGGGCCGCTCGGGGAACGTGATGCTCTGGCGCATCGTCTCGGTCAGCGTCCCGGCGACATCGCAGAAGTCGACATCGTCGGTGGTCTCGGCTGACAGCGTCTGATGCACGAGCGCGATGGCGCGGATGCGCCGCACTGCCTCGTCGAGCGCCCGGTTCGCCTCGCGCGACTCCAAGCGGCGGGCCTGGATGCGCAGCAGCGACGAGACCGTCTGCAGGTTGTTGGTGACCCGGTGGTGAATCTCTCGGATGGTGGCGTCCTTCGAGATGAGCAGCCGGTCGCGGCGGCGCAGCTCAGTCACGTCGCGCAGCAGCACCAGGGCGTTGCGCACGGGCGTGTCGGTGAGCGGCAGCGCCTGCAGCTGCACTGTCACCGACTGGTGCTCCACCTCGTCCACCACGGGGATCCCGCCGCTCATGGCCCGCCCCACGACGTCCGGCCCGAGATCGAGGTCTCGCACGCGGCGACCTTGCACATTGCCGCCGACTCCGATGCGGTGCAAGGCGCTGACCGCGTTGGGCGTGGCGAATCCGATGCGTGTCGTCTCGTCGGTCAGGAACAGCCCATCGCCTACCCGCGGGGCTTCTTCGTGGGTGACATCGACCCCCCGATACGGAAATGAGCCGGCTGCGACCATGCGTGCGAGGCGTCCGAACGTCGCGATGTAGGTGCGCTCGAGCTCGCCGGGATCGCGGATGTCGGTGAAGCGCGGCGTCACCTCGCTGCTCATCACGGCAATCGTCACGCCGTCGAAGGTCACCGGCACCGCAGTGATGCGTGCGCGCCGGTCGCCCGGCACGCGCAGGCCCTCGCCGGTGACGATGACGCCGCGGGCGAATGCCTCTGACACCAGTGGCCGCTCTCCGGCGGCCACGCAGAGCCCGATGTGGTCGTCGCGGTACAGCGTGCGGCCGGTCGTGGGCCGGATCTGGCCGATCACGGTGAGCGGGGTCTTGGGACCGAGCCGGCGCCAGGGACGTGGCGGGCCGTCGGGGCGGCTCGTGTCGGCGTCGGCGACTTCGTCGGGAAGTTCGTCGAGTGCGGTCACCTGTCCGGGCACGAACAGCAGCAGGTCCGAGAACGACAGGTCGGCCAGCAGCGACCACCATGCGAGCAAGCGGCGCAGGTGCCCGCGCGGGCCGTCGCGGGTGTTGTCGCGCACGCTGTCTGCGGGCAGCGGCCGATCGGCGGGCGCCCGCATCGAAGACTCAGTCGGCTGCGAAGCCGATGCGCCGATCGCCGGCCGGACCCAGCTCCAGGTAGGCGAGCTTGTCGATGGGCACGCCGACGCGGCGCCCGCTGCGATCGTTCAGCCAGAGCACCGTCTCATTGCCGCTGAGCGCTCCTTCGAGCGATGCCGCCGCGTCTTCAGCAGCCTCATCGTCGATCTCGACGCTGAGCTCCCGACCGCCGTGCGTGATGCCGATCCGGATGTCCATGGCCCCGCAGGCTACCGGTGGGGTTCGGCGCGAACGCCGAGCCGCGCCGAGTGCGCCCGGCTCCACGCTGCGTCGGCGCAAGCCGTCGAAGGCCCTGCTGATGAACAGGCCGCTCCCGCAAGTGCAGCCACGGATATGGTGGCGAGCCATAGCGCAGCGACCGGCACTCGACTCGTAGGCCCCCGGGAGCGCGCCGACAGATCGGAGTGCAGCCGCAAACTGTGCTTCTGTCGGCGGTCAGCGTCGAGAGGATCCGACGACAAAGCGAACCTTCGGCTCGGCCTTCAGCGGGAATCGCTGCCGTCCTCGATACTGCCACCAGAACCCACCTGACCCGCTGACGCACAAAACGGCGAAGCTCGCCAAGAGTGCCGTCGACCCTGCCATCACGGCAAAGAAAACGCTGCACAGCGACGAAGCCAGCATTGCGGCAATCATGACCGTCAGCAATTCCCGGCCGCTTCGAGCGCCGCGTTTCGGTGAATTCAGGTGATTCGGTTCTTTGCCCACGGCCGACTCCCTGCTGTCGAACACTAGTGCATCCGCATTCATGATGCTGCGCCGAGTGCGCCGCCGGCGGCACCGCACGCCGCTCCAAGCACGATCGAACCACCCGGCCCGCCGACTGCGAAGCCAAGTGCGCCGCAGGAGAGTCCAAGGGCTGCGCCCATATGGATTGAGCGGTACCAGTGGCTGTGTTCGATGTTGACGCACACGGTTCGTGTGTAGGTGCGGCTGGTGGCAGTGCCGTGTCGATTCTGAACTGGCAGCGTTTCCGTGTAGCACTCTTGCTGTGTGTGTGCATCGGCCGCGGCGATGTCGAGGGCGCCGAGCACGCTGGGGAGTTCGGTCTGTGCGGGCATGGCCACGGCGAGCGTGGTGCTACGCAGCAGCGCTGCGAGCACGCTCGCTAGCGCTTTGGTCGGGAGTGGTGCGGTGAGTGTCATCCGCGGTTCCGTCCTTTCTGGTCGGGATTCGTTCGTTTTGCGAGCGTCCGGATCGGACACGAACGGACAGCTGGGGCCGTCGGCTGTGTGACTCGGCCAGCAGGACGTGTGGGCGCGGAAACCCAGCAGCTACGCGGGTACTGGTCCTTCGGAGTGCATCGCGCTGAGTCGCGCCGCAGCAGCAGTGCGGCCGGGTTGCGAGGCGTGTGCGGGCCGGTTACTGTACGAACGTTTACCGACCGGCCAAAAACAGCCCCTGACCAGCGGTTATGGACCGCCGCAGAGCGTCAGAGACAGCCTCTCGGAGACCTTGGCGTGGATGTCCCCTCGGGGTCTCAACGCCGACGGCCGCTCGGGCCGCAGCTTCATCTGCTGGCTCAGCGCGTCAGTCAGGTGCAGCGGGGATGGCGAGTCGCAGCACGTCGGGCACCCACTCGAGCTGGAGTTCGTCGACGGCACCGAGGTGGTCGCCGTCGAGCTGGTGACCGAACGGGTGCATCCCGGTCACGGTGACGTCGCGCACGTCGTCGATGCGTTGCACGACGCTCGGATCGGTGTCGCTCAGGCTGCCGTTTGCGCGGAATACCGCGGAGAGCACGTCCAGCGCGTCGGCGAATCGGAGCGACCGCAGTCCCACTACCGACAGTCCGGTGCGCAGCGTTGCTGCGGGGGCGATCCGAACCGGACGGCTCCCGAGGAAGGTGTAGGGGTCGGTGTTCGCCGCGACGACAACGAAGCAGCCGTCGATCGTCGCCGTTGTTGGAGCCGTTGTGCGGACGCTCAGCGTGCCGGTCCGGCGGTCGTAGCGGCGCATCAGCGTGTCGATGCCCGCGAGGAGGAACAGCGGGTGGCCGAGATACCGCTTGAGCGTCGGGTGCCGCTCGACCTGTTCCACGATCGCAGCGTCGAGCCCCATGCCGCAGTGGAACAGGAAGTAACGACCCGAGGTGAGTCCGAGCCCCGCTGAGGTGATGCTGCCAGTTTCGAATGCGTCAAGGACAGCTTGGGTCGCCGCCAGCGGGTCGTCGGGGGTGCCGATCGTCCGTGCGAACACGTTGGTCGAACCGCCCGGCAATGCGGCGAGCACGCAGTGGGTGCCGGCAACGCCGTTGGCGGCTTCGTTGAGCGTGCCGTCGCCGCCGAGCACGACTACCGCGTCGGTGCCGGTCGTGGCTGCCCCGCGTGCCAGGCGAGCGGCGTGCCCTCGCCGGTTGGTGAAGGCCACCTCGGTGTCGTGCCGCTCCGAGAGCGCCGTGTGGATGAGCACGCGCGTGCGGGCCGTGGTCGACGATGCAGAATCGTTGACCAGCAGCAGGACACGCACAGCGCAAGTCTCGCCCCGACGCGAGCCTGCGAGCGCTATGAGGCAACAGGTTCGCCAACGAGACCGTGAGGGAATGTGCTGCTGGACCGGCGCGAGCCTGCGAGCGCCATCAGGCAAAGCTGGAGCCTGCGAGCGCCATCAGGCAACGGGTGTGGCATCGAAGCTGGGAGTCGGCAGACTCTCGGCTCATGAAGGTCGTTGTGTGCGTCAAGCAGATCCCAGACCCGGCTATCCCGGGCGAGCTGGTTCCCGAGACCGGGACGCTGAACCGGGACGACAAGCTGATCCTGGACGAATCCGACTCGTACGGCGTCGAGATGGCGCTGCAGCTTGCCGAAGCGGCCGGCGGCGGCCAGGTGTCGCTGGTGTCGATGGCGCCCCGGTCGGAGACGAGCGGTCTGCGGACGGCACTGGCCATGGGCGCCGACGATGCGGTGCTCATCAGCGACGACGCGCTGGCCGGCAGCGACGCGCTCGGGACGGCCAAGGTTCTCGGCGCCGCGATCGCAGAGCTCGAAGCCGACCTCGTGCTCGCGGGCGTCGAGTCGAGCGACGGGTACACCGGCACTGTTCCCGAGATGATCGCCGGCGTGATGGGGCTGCCGTCGATCACGTTCGCCAAGCAGATCGAGATCGCCGACGGCGTCGCCAGCGTGCAGCGGCAGACCGAGGCCGGCTACGACCAGGTGGAGTGCGCGCTTCCGGCCGTCGTCTCGGTGACCGCGGGCGTGGTCGAGCCTCGCTACCCCTCATTCAAGGGGATCATGGCGGCCAAGAAGAAGCCGGTCGACTCGAAAGACCTTGCGGTCCTCGGCATCGATGCCGCGGCAGTCGGTGTGGCCGGGGCACGCCAGGAGACGGTCGAGGTGACCGATGCGCCCGAGCGCGAGGCCGGCGAGATCATCACCGACGAGGGCGATGCGCACGCCAACATCGTCGAGTTCCTCACCGAGCTCAAGGTCATCTGACCCCGCGCCGGCTACCGGCTGACTCAGCTTTCTGATCCACTCACCCACGAAACCGACTGGAACCACCTGCAATGACGCTCGCACAGATTCTGCTCTTCGCTGAAGGCGACGCCGACGGTGCCTCCGGCCTCACGCTGGAACTGGCCGCCAAGGCCCGCACGCTGGCCGACACCGTCAACGCATTCGCGCCGGCCCACGGCGAAGCCATGGCTGCCGAGCTGGGCGCGCACGGCGTGTCGACCGTGTACGCACTCGAAGGGCTCGGCGACGGGCTGGTCGGCGTTCACGCCGCCGCGGCGCTGGCCGGGCACATCGAAGCCACCTCGCCCGACGCCGTGTTCTTCGGCCAGACCACCGACGGGCGCGACACCGCCGCCCGCTTGGCAGTGCTGGCAGACCGTCCGGTGTCCACCAACAACGTGGGGGCCGAGGTCGTCGACGGGGCCCTCGTCACCGAGGAGCCCATCTTCGGCGGCACGCAGAACATCTTCACCGCGTACCGTGCACCGGCACCGGCGCTCGCAGTGTTCCGCCCGAAGAGCTTCGAGGCCGAGCCCAGCGGCGGCGGGGCTGCTGCGGTCGAGAGCGTGGCAGCAATCGACCCCGGCGAAGCGGGGCGTGCGACGGTGACTGGGCGCCATGCCGAGGAGCGCTCGGGCCCGCAGCTCGACGACGCCGCTGTGGTGGTGTCGGGCGGTCGAGGGCTGGGCCAGTCCGAGGCGTACTCGATGGTCGACGAGCTGGCAGGCCTGCTGGGAGCTGCGTCTGGCGCTTCGCGCGCCATCGTGGATGCCGGCTGGGTTCCCTATGCCAAGCAGGTGGGCCAGACCGGCAAGGTGGTGAAGCCCAGCGTCTACATCGCGTGCGGCATCTCCGGCGCCACCCAGCACTTGGTGGGCATGAAGGGCTCCAAGAACATCGTGGCCATCAACAAGGACCCCGAGGCGCCGATCTTCGGCGTTGCCGACCTGGGCATCGTCGGCGATGTGCACAAGGTGATGCCGGCACTGATCGAAGCCCTCAAATCGCGCTAGTCAGACCAGCGGCTGTCACATCCCCGCTGGTCAGACCAGCGGCCAGGGCCAGCGGCGTCCGCCGTCGTCGTCGGGGAACTTGCCGAAGCCGGCGAGCCACTCGGCGCGTTCAGCGAGCGCGCTGAGCTCGTCGGGCCGCAGCCAATGCGTCAGTTCGGCCGGCGGATCGGCGGCCGAACCGATGGCGGCGCTGAGCTCGTCGTCGAACGGCTCGCCGCCGAAATCCCAGATGACCGTCCGCAGCTTGAAGTCGCTGGCGAAGCACAGGCCCTGGTCGATGCCATAGATCGGCCCCCAGCGCGACGCCAAGCAGTGACCCGACTTGCGGTCGGTGTTGTTGGCGATGAGATCGAAGGCGCAGATCCGCCGCAGGTCGCCATGGTGCCGGTCCTCGGCAACCAGCGTGAAGTAGTGCTCTTCGAAGTTGGCGTCGATGAACAGCTGAACCGACCCCACCCCGAACGGGCCGTCCCGCTCGACCGTGGGCGGGATGACGTGCCATCCCAAGGCCTCCGACAGCTCGAATGCGGCGATCTCGCGCCGGTACAGGCCAGACGGAAAGTCCCACAGCGGTCGCTCTCCCCGCTCGGGCTTGTAGATCGCGGCCGTCGGCGTGGTGGCGTGGTCGATCTGCACCAGGAAGGTGGCGTTGCTGCTGTAGGGCATCCGCCCCAGGATCGAGATGTCGCCCTCCTGCAGCACCCCGAGCACGTCTGCCACAGGCGCATCCCGGATCACCGGCAGCTTCAGCTGCCCGCCGTCCTCGTCGGTCGGCATCAGGTGGTGCGGGGAGGGTGCGTTCACGCGCCGCCCTCATTCATGGGCAGGCCGTGCTTCATGGGCAGACAGTGCGAATGGGGCCGGATCACGAACCGCAATGTTCATCTCTTGGGCGGACGGTGCCCGTTGCGCATGCCGAAATCGCGGCCTTCTTCGACGAGCAGCAGCGCTTGCTGAGCGAATCCGAGCGCCATCGCGTAGTCGAGCTGGAAGCGGGCGCGACCGCCGGTGGGTTCGTCATCCTCGGGCGACATCCCTCCTGGGACACCGGCGTCGTCGTCATCATCGTCGTCGATCTCGTCGGCGATCACCACGATGACCTTGCCCTCGGAGTCCATGCCGGTGGCGAGGCGGCCGACGGTGAACGCGGCGGTCACGGGTTCGACCAGCTCGCCGAAGGGCGCCGCGGGCCCCTCGTAGCTCTCGCCCTCGAGCAGCTCGCTGAGCAGATTCGCCAGCGCCCAGACCTGTCCCTTCTCCAGCTTCAGCGAGACCACGTGGCCTGCCTCGGTTGCCTGCAGGAAGAAGATCCGCTGGCCGGCCGGCCCGACGGTGCCCGCCACGAACGTGTCGGGATTGCGGAGATCGAAATGGTCATTCATGCCGGCGCCAATGCTGCGAGGTCGGACGTGCTGTTGGTGGCCAGCACGACGGGGCCCTCAGCGGTGTACAGGATCGCAGTCACCGAGCACGGCGACACCACGATCCGCTGGAAGAGATCCAGATGGGTGCCCATGGCGTCTGCCACCAGCGCCCGTATGGGGTCGGCGTGGCTGACGGCGACAACGGTCGTGCCGCGATGGCGGGCTGCCAACTCGCTCGCCGTCGCCGCTATGCGCGCCTGCATCTGGCGGAACGTCTCGCCGTCGGGAAAGCCGAACCCGCTGGGGTAGCGCTGCACCTGTGACCACGCCGCCAGCTTGCGGAGCTGATTGAGCTTGCGGCCCGTCCAGCGGCCCATGTCTGCTTCGTTGAGGCCGTCATGGGTGCGTACACGGCGTCCGAGCGCAGCAGCAATCGGTGCCGCGGTCTCCTGGGCACGCTCGAGAGGGCTGGCATAGACGGCTGCCACCCGGCGCCCTCCTGCGGCGATGCGTTCCGCAGCACGCGTCGCCTGCTGCGTTCCGGCATCCGACAAGTGCACTCCCGGCCGCCGGCCGTACAGCTCGACGCCGGTAGTCGGCGTGAGGCCGTGCCGGACGAACAGCAGCAGCGTGGGTCGAGTTCGGTTCGGCACCGGGGTGACGCTACTGCCCGCACCCGCGGTGTTCGTGTGCGGCCGCCCGAGCGTGGCTGCATGTCGATTGCCGCAGCGGCAGCTCCGCGACAACTGGCTGAACGCACACGGTGACTGCTGGCACACTCTCGGCGATGAGCGCCCCACCCGGCCCGCCCGGCGATGCATCCCAGGTTGCGGCGCTGAACCTGCTCAACGACGAGGTCGTGGCATGCAGGCGTTGCGACCGCCTCGTCACGTGGCGCGAGCAGACCGCCGCAGACAAGCGGGCGGCGTTCGCCGACGAGGAGTACTGGGGCCGCGGCGTGCCCGGCTTCGGCGACCCTGCCGCAGCAGTCGTTCTCGTCGGCTTGGCGCCGGCTGCACATGGCGCGAACCGCACGGGCCGCATGTTCACCGGCGACCGCTCGGGAGACTTTCTCTATGCGGCCCTGCACCGATGCGGCTTCGCCAACCAGCCGACGTCGGTGCGCGCCGGCGACGGGCTTGCGTTGCGCGACGCCTACATCACAGCGGCGGTGCGCTGCGCGCCGCCGGCCAACAAGCCCACCCCCGCCGAGCGGGACGCCTGCCGTCCATTCCTCGAGCGCGAGCTAGCGCTGCTGGTCGACGCTCGCGTCGCAGTCGCCTTGGGTGCGTTTGCCTACGGCGTGCTGTGCACGATCGGCGGCGTGCGGCCCCGGCCCCGCTTCGGCCACGGTGTGATCGCCGACGTGCCGGCCGCCGACGGGTCAGCCAAGCCCCCGCCGCTCGGCGGCATCTGCCGCATCATCTGCTCATTCCATCCCAGCCAGCAGAACACCTTCACTGGCCGTCTCACCGCCGACATGGCCGATACGGTGCTGCTCGATGCGCGCCGGCTGGCGAACCTCCCGCCTGGCTGAATCGATGCGGCCCCACCTCCGGCGGGGTGCGTGTCTGGTGGCTGCCCTGCTGGCATCGGCGGGAGTGTTGGCGTGCTCGGCCACCGTGATCGAGGTGGCGCCGCCAACCGGCGAGACCGACGCCGATGTGCTGCTTGGCAATCCAGGCACCTTGGTTCCGCCGACCGTCACCGTCGATGGCGCGCCGGCATTGCTCGCAATCGAACCCCTCATAGCCTTCATGGATGCGTGCGTGGGAGACGCGGGTCTCATCGGGCCGTGCCACTGTGCGGCCGGCCGTATCGAAGGCAGCCTGACCGTGATCGATCTCGAGGTGTTCGAGGACCGCATGTCGGGTGCGCTGGAGTTCTCTCCTGAACTGGCGGGCGCCTTGGTGGACTGCCGCGAGGCGCCGCCGCCTCCCGGATGGTCCGATGCTCAGCGGCAGACGTACCTGGACGCGTGCTCGGCCGGTTCAGATCGGATGAGAAGCCTGTGCGCCTGCTCGCTGGCTCGTGCTCAGGAGGTCATCCCCGCTCACCGGCTGAACGATTTCCTCGTCAGCAACGAGGTTCAACCCGGCTTCGTCGACTTTCTGAACCTCTGCCTCTAGCAATTGGCGGCCGAGAGATTCTCTGGCCCATCTGAGGTCACCTGCCTAGTGTCGCGACCGGGCCAGCCTCTCGGGCTCACCACCCATTGCGCGGTGTCTGCCGGAGCCCGCTGAGGCTGGCCTCCGCGTGCGATGCTACACACACCGCACAGCGGCTCTCGCAGCTATTTCTTGGTGGGCTCGGGCAGCAGGGCGGGCTTGTCCCACGCGAACTTCGGCCAGCGGACACGCGACTTCTCGCTGAGCTTGTGCATGAGCGCGATGGCGCCCGGGTCTTCGTCGCCGGGCCGCCCGATCAGCGAGCCGTCGGCAAGCATCTTCATGATGATCTCGCGCCCGATGTCGGTGCGGACGATGGTGAGGGTCCAGTCGCTGTACTTGCCGATGCCGCCGGTGGAGATGTCGGCGTGCTCGGCGGCGAAGTCGGGGCAGTGGTTGCAGCCTTCGCGGGTCCAGGCGTGGCATTCCTTGAGGTTGATCTCGTAGTAGCCGCCGTCGTGGGTCCAGATCTGGAAGACTCCCTTGATGTTGGTCTTGCGGATCCGGTGACGGTCGAGCCCGTACTTCTGCTCGAACAGCTCCTCGAAGATGGCTTCGTCGAACGACTTCGAGCACAGCAGGCCGATGTTCAGCACGAAGCGGTTGCCGACCTTGCCGACCTTGCGCGACTTGGCGACCGGCACGATCGAGCTCTGGCAGCTCATGCCGACCAGCGCGATCTTCTGTGCGCCGGCCTCGATTGCCTCGTCGTAGGCGAGCGTGTTGGCCGAGTACGTGTAGCGGCTGCCCGCGCCTCGCAGCACGTCGTCTTTGTCGAAGGCCACACCCGGCGAGGCGGTCCACTGGTTGCCCTCGCCTTCGCCCACGTAGGACGTCAGCGCAGCATCGATGTAGCCGTGGTCGAGCGCCCAGATGAGGATTGCCGACACCAGCCCGCCGTCCTGGCCGATCTCGTGGACGTAGTCGTCGGACGCCCTGGTCAGGATGATGTCCTTGAACACACCCGACGGCTCGTCGCCGGTGCGGTGACGGCCGAACATGAAGTCGTCGGCCTCGTCTTCCCACGTGCGGAATCGTGGGCAGGCACGGGTGCAGCTCGTGCAGCCCTTCTGGCCGTGGCCGCAGTCTTCGAGCCCGAGCTCCTCTTCGAGGTGAAATGGCGTGAACCCGCCTTGGGTGTGCTCGTAGCCGATGACGTCGTGCGGGCAGGAGATCACGCAGCCGGCGCATCCGGTGCACAGCCCGGTGGTGATGACCTCGTCGTACAGCTCCTTCCACTGGAACGTCCAGCGCTGCGGCGCTCCGTTGGCACTCGGCGGTGACTCGGTCATGGTCATGGCCACAGGCTACGTCAGGTGCCCCGCAGCGCTGCGGGCCGATTGCCCGGCACCGGGTCGTGGTACCGTATGGGGCAGAGGCCAGCACCCCGAGTTCAGGTTGAAGGCTCTTTCGAGATGACTCGGGGGCTGGCCCTTTCGCGAACCTATTCGGTACCCGTCCGGTACGAAGAGCGAATTTCCCCGAGCATGCGGAATCTGCGTTCCGAGCGCTGAAACCGCTGTTCAGGGCTCTAGGGTGGCGCGCCGTGACAGAGGCTGAACTGCTGGAGCTGCTCGAGCAGGGACGGGTGGCAACCCTCGCGACGATCCGGTCCGACGGGCGCGTCGACCTGGTGCCATGCACCTACGCGTTCGAGGACGATGTGGTGGTGACAGCGGTCGACCACAAGCCCAAGACGACCATGGATCTCAAGCGGCTCGACAACGTTCGGCGCTTCCCCGAGGTCACGATGCTGATCGAGCAGTACGACGACACCGACTGGGAGCGCTTGTGGTGGGTGCGCCTGCGAGGGCGCGCTGCGGTGCACACCGAGGGCGCGCAGCACCGGCATGCGATCGAGCTGCTGTGCAAGCGCTACCCGCAGTACGCCGCGGAGCCGCCCGTCGGCGCCGCCATCGTCATCCAGTGCACCGAACTGACCGGCTGGTCAGCAACGGACTGATCGTGCCGGCGAGCGCCCTCGGCAGGATTCGAACCTGCGCACATGGCTCCGGAGGCCACTGCTCTATCCCCTGAGCTACGAGGGCTACGCGCCCGGACTGCTGTCCGGATGCAACGACCGGTCAAGCTACCGACCGCCGTTACGCCCCGCTCCGGCCACGAGCATCGGACTGACGCTCAAAATTGTCCCGAGGTTCGGCACCCGGCAGGGATAGGTTCGCTTCGGTGACGGAGCAGTGGTGATGGAAGCAGTGTTGGCTGGCGCGATCTCGGCAGCGTTGACGCGCCTCGGCGTCGACGCCGACCTGTCCCGCATCGGCCTCGAACGCCCGGCTCGCACCGATCACGGCGACTGGTCGACAAATGCCGCATTGGTGCATGCGAAGGGCGCAGGGATGGCGCCTCGCGAGCTGGCACAGCAACTCGCCGCAGAGCTCGACGGTGCCGGCTTGCCGCATCTCGAACGAACCGAGGTGGCCGGGCCCGGATTCGTGAACCTGCACCTGGCACCGTCATGGCTGCACGAGGTGCTCGCAGGGGTGCTGAACCAAGGGGCCGAGGGTTACGCACGCCACGACGTCGGTGCCGGGCAGACGGTGAGCCTCGAGTTCGTGTCGGCCAATCCGACCGGTCCGCTGCATGCGGGCGGGGGCCGCTGGGGCGCCTTCGGGGACAGCCTCGCCCGCCTGTTCCGCCGCTGCGGCTACGACACCGTCACCGAGTACTACGTCAACGACCTCGGTGCGCAGGTGCTGTTGTTTGGACAGTCGCTGCTCGCGCGCCTGACCGGCGAACCCGTGCCCGACGACGGATACCACGGCGAGTACGTGGCCGATTGGGCCAGCGAGCTCGCAAGTGAACTGCGTTCACGCGCCGGCGGCGAAGGCGACCCGTCGCTGCTTGTGCGGGATGCAGCGCTCAACGCGGGGCTCGCCCCGATTCCGCTCGGCTCCTCCGTCGAGGCTCGACTTGCGGCGAGGTGGGGCATCGAGCGGGCACTGCGCGATGTCCGCGAGACGCTCGAATCGATGAATGTCTCGTTCAGTCACTGGCAGCACGAGTCTGAGCTGGCTGAGTCGGGCGCGATGGACGCCGTGCTCGCCCAGCTTCGTACCGCTGAAGAACCCGGCGCCCAAGACGCTGTGGAACGCACGCCCGACATCAGTTGGACGTACACCGACGACGGCGCAGAGTGGCTCCGTACGACTGAGTTCGGCGACGACAAAGATCGGGTGCTCATCCGCAGCGGCGGCGAGCCCACGTACTTCTTGCCGGATATCGCCTACCACGACGCCAAGTTCAGCGCTGAGCGATTCCGTCGGTTCCGGCGCCAAGACTCCGCACGGGGCGAGGTTGACGATGACGGGACCTCCGGCGAGGTCGATCTCGTGATCGATGTGCTGGGCGCCGACCACCACGGCTACGTGGCTCGAATGGCAGCCGCGATGCAGATGCTCGGGCATCCCGCTGAGTCCTATGAGGCCATCGTCGGTCAGAACGTGACGCTGATGCGCGACGGCAAGGTCATCAAGCTGTCCAAGCGCACCGGCACCATGGTTGAGGTTCGCGAGCTCGTCGACGCGGTGGGCCCTGACGTAGCGCGATTCGCCTTCCTGCTGCAGTCGATTGATTCGCGCCAGACCATCGACATCGACCTGCTGTCGGCGCAGGCCGCGGAGAATCCGGTCTTCTATGTGCAGTACGCGCACGCCCGCATCGCGTCGGTCGCCCGCCGCGCTGAAGCCGACGGCGTTGCCCCCGTGCCGCCGCCGAGCACCGATCTCTCCCCGCTTGCCGGCGATCGGGAATTGGCGCTCTTGCGGGCGCTCGAAGTGCTGCCGTCGGTGGTGGAGATCGCGCTCCGAGAGCGAGCGCCGCACAAGGTGACGACGTGGGTGCGCGACCTAGCCGCCGCGTTCCACGGCTTCTACCACGACTGCCCGATCCTGCACAGCGAGGTGTCGCCGGAGGTGCGTGATGCTCGGCTCTGCCTCACCGAGGGCACGCGCATCGGCTTGGCGATCGGCCTCGACCTGCTCGGCGTGGACGCGCCCGAGGCGATGTGAGCGGGAAGCGACGGCCCGGCGATGACTGCTGAACCGCGGGGCGGCGCAGATGCTGATGCCGGCGCGGCTGGCGACGATCCCAGCGGACCGATCCCGCTGCGCCTGCTCCCCGACACCGCTCGTGTGTCTGAGCAAGGCCACCTGCAGATCGGAGGCTGCGACCTCGTCGACCTCGCCGCCGAGTTCGGCACGCCGCTGTTCGTGTACGACGAAGCACACCTGCGCGCCCGCTGCCGTGAGGCCGTGGGGGCCTTCGATGGGGGAGCGGCCTATGCCGCCAAGGCATTCCTGTGCGCCGCCATGGCCCGGCTTGCGATCTCGGAGGGCATGGACATCGACGTAGCCAGCGGTGGAGAGCTGCAGACGGCCCTGCGAGCCTTCGCCGACGACGATGCCGCGGCAGACGGCGACGTGGCGCAGCGCGTCGTGCTGCACGGCAACAACAAGTCGGTCGCCGAGCTGGCGATGGCTCGCGAAGCAGGCGTGGGCCGCATCGTGGTCGACTCGGCTGCCGAGCTGGACCGGCTCGACGAGCTGCACCGTGCCGATGGGGCGGTGCCGCGAGTCCTGCTGCGCGTGACTCCTGGTGTGCGGGCCGAGACGCACGAGTACATCTCGACCGGGCAAGCCGACTCCAAATTCGGCTTCGGCATCGGGCAGGGCGTGGCGGTCGCCGCCGTCGAACGTGCGGCTGAGATGTCGTCGATCGAGCTCGTGGGCGTCCACTGCCATATCGGCAGCCAAGTGTTCCGCGTGGAGAGTCTGGCCAGGGCGCTCGATGTCGTCGCCGAGTTCGCAGCACCGCTGTTCGGCGAGGGCGGTCCGGCGGCAGGCCGCTTCGAGGAGCTGTCGATCGGCGGGGGACTCGGCGTTGCGTACGTCGAGTCGGAGCAGGCGCCCACGATCACCGAATGGGGCGCGACGCTGCGTGAGCGCTGGCAGTCGCTCAGCGAGCGCTACGGCTTCGAAGCCCGGCTGGTGGCCGAGCCCGGGCGTGCCATCGCGGCAGCGTCCGCAGTCACGCTCTACACGGTGGGCAGCATCAAGGAGGTGCCGGGCGTGCGTACCTACGCAGCCGTCGACGGCGGCTACGGCGACAACCCGCGCCCGATGCTGTACGGCAGCGACTACACCGCGTTCATGCCCGCTCGTGCCGGCGAGCACCGTCCCGACCGTGTGCGGCTGGTGGGCAAGCACTGCGAGTCGGGCGACGTGATCGTGCGGTCTGCCCCCATGCCAGCCGGACTTGCCGCAGGCGACCTCGTGGCCACTCCGGTCACCGGCGCCTACGGCTACTCGATGGGCGCCCCGTACAACCGCATCGGCCGCCCTGCTGTCGTCTTCGCAGCCGGCGGCGAAGCCCGCCTCGTCATCCGCCGCGAGACCGTCGACGACATGCTCGCCCTCGACGTTCCCTGAGGTTCGACGGTCTTTGCGCATCGGCGTCGGGATGAGCGTCGCAGAAAACGCTGCGGGGGTGCGAGCGTGCTGGCGGTACCGTTTCGGCCGTGCCTGAAGATGCTGCCGAGCCTGTGCATTCTGCTGCCGCTCACGCGGATGAGTCGCGCCCGCTGCGGGTCGGCATCCTGGGCTGCGGAAACGTCGGCGCCGCGCTCGTTGCGATCCTGAGGCGCGACGCGGCGCACTTGGTGAGCCGCACGGGATTGGACTTCGAAGTCGCCCGGGTCGCGGTCCGCAATCTCAGTGCTGAGCGAACGGTGGACCTTCCCGAGGGTGTGCTGACCCGCGACAGCGAGTCGCTGGTGGTGGCCGACGATGTGGACGTCGTCGTGGAGGCGATGGGCGGCATCGAGCCCGCCCGGCACTTGGTCAGCGCCGCGCTCGGTGCAGGCAAGCCGGTCGTGACTGCCAACAAAGAGCTCATCGCCAACGTCGGCGAGGAGCTGTTCGCTCTGGCAGCTGCCAACGGCGTCGATCTGGCGTTCGAGGCGGCGGTTGCCGGCGGCATCCCGCTCATCGGCGTGCTGCGCAAGTCGCTCATCGGCGAACGCATCACCCGCGTGATGGGCATCGTGAACGGCACCACCAACTACATCCTCACCCGCATGACCGAGGACGGGGCCGATTACGCCGATGTATTGGGCGAGGCGCAGCGGCTGGGCTACGCCGAGGCCGATCCGACCGCCGACGTCGAGGGGTTCGACGCGGGCGCCAAAGCGGCGATCCTGGCCATGACGGCGTTCGGCGCAAAGGTGGTGGCCGGCGACGTCTACCAAGAGGGCATCAGCAGCATCGGCAGGGGCGACATCGCGGCAGCCGCCCGCATGGGCCACGTCATCAAGCTGCTTGCCGTGGCCGAGCGCCAGAACGGCGAGATCGCCGTGCGGGTGCACCCCGCAATGGTGCCGACAGACCACCCGCTGGCCTCGGTGCGCGATGCCTTCAACGCAGTGTTTCTGGAAGGCGAAGCCGTCGAAGATCTGATGCTCTACGGGCGCGGCGCCGGCGGCTTCCCGACTGCCAGCGCGATGCTGGGCGACGTCATCACCGTGTCGCAGAATCTGCGCCGCGGCGTGTGCGACGGGTTCGGCCCGCTCACTGCCGCCCGCCTGCGGCCCATCGACGAGACCCACACCGCGTACCACCTGCAATTCGACGTCACCGACAAGCCCGGCGTGCTCGCCGCGGTGGCCGGCGTCTTCGGCGAGCACGGGGTGTCGATCCGCTCGGTCGAGCAGACCACCCGGGCCGGCGCTGCCGACGACATTGCCCACCTGGAGTTCATCACGCACCGTGCCCGCGAAGCCGACGTGGCCTCCACGCTGCGCGACGTGCGCGAGCTCGACGCGGTGCGGCGCATCGGCAACGCGATCCGCGTGATCGGCGAGTAGCGAGCACATGGCCGCTCGTCGCCTTGCGTCAGCGCGCACTCGTGCCGTCGCGCGTGCCGTGCGGCGTTGCACGGCGTTCGAGGCAATGCTGTCCGAACGCCGATCATCCGTGGCCGGGCTGTGCGCTACATAAGCACGCGAGGCGACGCGCCGACGCTCGACTTCGGCGGCGTCCTGCTTGAAGGCTTGGCCGCCGACGGTGGGCTCTATGTGCCCGACGAGTTGCCGGCGATCAGCACCAGTGATCTGGCCGACTTCGCTGGGCTCGAGTACCACGAGGTGGCAACCCGGGTGCTGGCCCCGTTCGTGGCGCCGTCGCTGAGCGTCGACGACCTGGCTCGGCTCACCGGGGACGCCTACTCGACGTTCACCCACGCCGATGTCGTTCCGCTCAGCGCGCTGACAGCCGGTGAGCACGTCGTGGAGCTGTTCTGGGGGCCGACGCTGTCGTTCAAGGACGTGGCGCTGCAACTGCTGGGCCGCCTGTTCGAGCACGAACTGGCCCGGCGAGGCAGCTTCATGACCGTTGTGGGCGCCACCTCGGGAGACACCGGCTCTGCCGCGATCGAAGCGTGCCGCGACCGGGCGGGCATCGAGCTGGTGATGCTGCACCCCGCTGGCCGGGTCACCGAGATCCAGCGACGTCAGATGACCACGGTGGACAGCCCGAACATCCACAACGTGGCCATCGACGGCACCTTCGACGACTGCCAGGACTTGGTGAAGGCGCTGTTCGCCGACAGGCCCTTGCGCGAGCGTTTGCGGCTGGGTGCGGTGAACAGCATCAACTGGGCACGCGTCGCGGCCCAGACCGTCTACTACGTGACGACCGCAGTCAGACTGGGCGCTCCCGAGCAGGCCGTCTCGTTCTGCGTGCCGACCGGCAACTTCGGCAACGTGCTCGCAGGCGATGTGGCCCGGCGCATGGGCGTGCCCATCGACCGGCTGGTGGTCGCCACCAACCACAACGACATCCTGGCTCGTGCCTACCGTACCGGTGAGATGGCCATATCCGAGGTCCGTCCCTCTACCAGCCCGGCAATGGACATCCAGGTGTCGAGCAATTTCGAGCGGCTGCTGTTCGAGCTGGGGGACCGGCGAGGTGCTGTGCTGGCTGCCGACATGGCCCGCTTTCGGGCCGAGAACTCGCTCGCACTGGCGCCCGAGGCGCTGGCAGGCCTGCGTGCAGGCTTCGACGCCGGCTCGGCGAGCGAGGACGAGGTCTCGGCCACCATCGCAGCAGTGAACGAGATCGACGAGCGGCTCATCGATCCCCACACGGCGGTAGCACTGACGGTCGCGCGCCGAGATGGCGCTGCAGGCGGCTCCACCACACCGGTCGCGGTGATGTCCACCGCGCACCCCGCCAAGTTCGGCGAAGCAGTACTCGAGGCCACCGGTCGCCAACCCGAGCTCCCCCCGCCGCTGGCGGCCCTCGCAGGTCGGCAAGAGCACCTCACCGTGCTGCCCAACGACCTCGCCACCCTGCGCGATTTCGTCACCGTCGCAGCATCGCAGTAGCGGCAGGGCATAGGCGGCGGTAGCGTCGGCGCTGATCGACGGTTCCCCAGTGCGGAGCGGGCCCAGTGAAGGGTTCGCTCGGGCGTCATGGGACCGGGTCGCTGCGTCGGGTGATCGAACCCGTTGCAGGCAACGCAGACACACATCGCGGCCCGTTCGGGGCTGCGCACCACGGACAGAGCCTCTGAGGTAGCCATGTCGGACATGCCGGATCGTGCCTTGCTGGAATCCAAGGAGCGAGACCAACTGCTCCAGATCGCGGCAGCTCTCGGCGTCGACGTAGCGCCTGGTGCCCACAAGAGCACCATCGTCAGCGCGATCTTGGCCCCCGAGGGCGAGGACGGCACCGGCAAGGAAGCGAGCGACGGCGCCGCTGAGTCCGACGCCGCGTCGGACGCTCCGGTGGTCACCAAGCGCACGCGTACACCAACACCGCCAGCCGATGCTGCCCCTGCAACCGGTGCCGATGCCCCAGCAGGACAGCCGGCCGCGGCGAGCGACCCGGGTGCGTCAACCGAAAGTGCCGAGGAAGCGGAGGGGGATGCCGACGAAGCAGCCGACTCCGGGACGGCCCCGTCCGACGCTCCGGTGGCCGAGGAGGGCAACCGCCGAAGCCGCCGCCGCGGCCGCGGGCGCGACGACGCGCAGATCGCCGGCGAGACCGTCCACTGCGACGGCCTGCTGGATCTGCGCGACGAGGGATACGGCTTCCTGCGCACCGATGGCCCGCTGCCCTCTCCCGACGACGTGTACATCGCGGCCCGCCAGGTGCGCCAGTACGACCTGCGCCGCGGCGACCGGATCACCGGCGTCAGCCGGCCGGCGGCCCGCAGCGAGCGCAACCCGGCGCTGCTGCGCTTGGACACGCTCAACGGCGAGTCGCCGCCCGAGGCGCCCGACCGTCCCCTGTTCGACAGCCTCACGCCGGTACTGCCGACCGAGGCGCTGCTGCTGGGCGGCCCTCGACAGGCTGGGCCGCTTGCTGCCATCGACGCCGAGGCGCCGATCGGCATCGGAACCCGCGGACTGCTCACGGCCGACGGCACCAGTCCGGCGTCGCCGCTCGTGGCGGCCATGGCCGCAGCCATCGGAGAGCGCCATCCCGACATCCACCTGATCGTCTTGCTGATTGCCGAGCGGCCTGAGGACGTCACCGACATGACCCGGCGGCTGGAGACGTCCGGTGAGGTTCTCGCTTCCACCTTTGATCGGCCGCCCGAGGAGCACCTCGCGGTGGCCGAGCTCACGCTGGAACGCACCAAGCGGATGGCCGAGACCGGTGAGGATGTGGTGGTCCTCTTCGACGGGCTGACCCGCCTCGCCCGCGCGTACGCGGCGAGCGGCAACGGGCGGAACCAGCCTGCCGATGCCGTGGGCGCCGCGATCACGTCGACGCTGCGATTCTTCGGCGGCGCCCGGAACCTGGAGGATGCCGGCTCGATCACCATGGTGGCCACGGCGCGCACATCGACCGGCAATGACGTCGACGATCTCGTGGCGGCGCGGCTGCGAGAGGCGGCGAACCTGGAGATTGCCATTGCCGGCGGGCTGCCGGCATCCGATGCGCTGCAGGCCGGCGAGATGCGACTCGACTCCGACCGCAGCTTCAGCCTCGGCGAGCACCGCTGAGACTCGCCAGCGATGCGGCCACAGATGCGATTGCTGCACCTGCCTCTTAGGCTGATCCGCCCGAAGCCGTCCATGCAGGGGACCCGATGAAGAGCGACATCCATCCCGACTACCGGCCTGTCGTGTTCCGCGACGCGAGTGCCGACTTCGCCTTCCTCACCCAGTCCACGATCGACACCAACGACACGATCGAATGGACAGACGGCAACACGTACCCGCTGGCCAATGTCGAGCTGTCCAGCGCCAGCCACCCCTTCTTCACCGGTCAGATGAAGATCGTCGACACGGCCGGCCGGGTGGAGCGCTTCGAGCGACGCTACGGCCAGCGCAAGCGCCGCAGCTGACGCCGTCGGGCCACGACGCGGCCCTAGGGCGCGGCGAGCGACGAACATGGCTCAGCGCCGCCATATGGCAATTCGTGACCGCTGGCAGCGGCTATGACGCTTGACGCGGATCGCATCCGAGCGCTGCACGCGGCCAAGCTTCGGGCATTGGCCCGTTCGGTGCTCGGCACGGAGCTCGTCGATGTCTCCGGTACCGATGACGGCGCGCTGGCCGTGGTCACCGAACCTGCGAGCGCTGTGGTGTGCCTGGCCCAGGAGCGAGCCGAGCGGGCGCTGGGCGGAGCATTGGCGCTGGCCGAGCGCACCGGCTGCGATGACGTGCAGGTCTTTGCCGACGATTACAGCGGTGTGCTCGCTCGACGTGCGGCCTGCTTCGATCCGGCGCCCAAGGTCTGGGGCATCGACGGGGCGAGCGCGACGGCTGCAGAACCGGCGCCCCGACCGGTCGAACCCACGCCGCCGCGTGTGCCCGAATTGGTCGCGCTGCTGGGAAGTGCCGGAGTCGACGTGGTCGTGGAGCACGGCGTGATCACCGGCGAGGTCGAGGGCCTCGAAGTGGCCCGCATCGTCGCCGCGGCACCTGTCGGCGAGGCAGCAGAGCGCACTGACGACGGCGATGCCCTGGCCCGAGCGGCCCGTGAGCGCAGCGAACAAGAGCGGGACGCAAGCGGTGACGCGACCGAAACGAGTACCGCGTCGCCCATCCCGACAACCAGTTGGCAGATCGAGGTGGGTGTGGGCGCCCACGACCGGGAGGCCTTCGCGCTGCTGCACGCCGACGAGCCCACCGCCGAGGCCATCGGCCGGGTCGCCGAGGTGGTGCGAACTCACCGCTCGCCAGGAGCATCACCGCATCCGCTCAACCGGATGGGTGCGGCTCGCTGGCTGCGCTCGCTGCTCATCCGCCGGCCAGAACTTGTCGACGCGGGCCGCCTGCGAGCCGCCTCGCCGCCAGTGCCCCGAGGCGGACCGAAAGACCCGGCCCCGGCGGTGGCGTACGGCCTGACACCCGACGGTCGTCGCCTGATCGTGGTGGTCTGCGTCGGCATCGATCTCGACGTGGTGCCGTTCGCAGCCGACGCCCGGCTGTTCCTCGATCCCGACGCCGAGTTGACCATCGCGCTGCCCCGACGCGACGCGCACGAGGTCATCCGCTCCATGGCAGCCAGGCTGCGAGATCCTGCACGGATCGTCGAGATCGACGACGGCTGGCGCACGCTGTCCGCCGGCGGTTCCTGATCCGGCCTGAAACCCCCCAGTTAGCCTGAACGCGTGTCGTGCGCCTTGGAATCTCTGCGGCTGGACGCGTTGGAAGCCGAGCGGGCAGAGCTCGAACGGAAGCTGGGCGAGGGTGCGGCATCGGGTGACCGTTCGCAGTTCGCCGATCTCGGCCGGCGGCTCGCGCGCATCGGCGAGATCATCGACGTGGCTCACGAGGCCCAGCGAGCGCAGGCTGATGCGACGGCCGCCAAAGACCTCGTCGATGCCAGCGACGGCGATGACGCAGTCGAAGCTGCCGAGATGCTCGAGGCGGCGACCGCGCTCGCAGCAGAACTCGACGAGCGACTCAAGGTGCTGCTGCTGCCGCAGGACCCGAACGACCAGCGCGATGTCATCGTGGAGATCCAAGGCGCTGAGGGCGGCGAGGAAGCCAACATCTGGGCACGCGATCTCTTCGAGATGTACCGGGCGTATGCGTCGGCGCAATCGGGCTGGTCGGTGGAGCTGCTCGGCAGCCAGGACAGCGACATGGGCGGGTTCACGAATGTGGCCTTTGCTGTGCGCGGCCCCGATGTCTGGCGGTCGCTGAAGCACGAAGGAGGGCCCCACAGGGTGCAGCGCGTGCCGGTCACCGAGTCCCAAGGCCGCGTCCACACGTCGTCGGCAACCGTCAGCGTGCTGCCCGAAGCCGAGGAGGTCGACATCGAGATCGATCCCAACGATCTGGTCATCGACACGTTTCGCTCGTCGGGCCCGGGCGGCCAGTCGGTGAACACGACTGACTCGGCGGTGCGGATCACCCACAAGCCCACCGGGGTCGTGGTGTCGATGCAGGACGAGAAGAGCCAGCTGCAGAATCGGGCCAAGGCAATGCGCGTGCTGCGGGCGCGGCTCCTGCAGTTGCAGCAGGAGGCTCACGCTGCCGAGGTCGCGGCTCACAAGCGGGACCAGGTCCGCGGCGGCGGCCGATCCGAGAAGATCCGCACCTACAACTTCAAGGAAAACCGCGTCACTGACCATCGTGTCGGGCTCACGATCTACAAGCTCGATCGGGTGCTCGCCGGCGAGTTGGGCGAGATCATCGACGCCCTCGCGAGCGCGGAGCGCGCCGAGCAGCTCGCCGCTGCGGTCGCTGACGGCGGCGGGTGAGCCGGCCGGACCCCGCAGCGAGCTCGACGATGATGTCCTCAAAGGACGGGCTGACGCTGGGCGATCTGTACCGCGGGCTGCGCGAACAGTTCGCAGCAGCCGGCGTGCCTGAGCCCGAAGTGTGCGCGCGCCGCATCGCGGCGGAGGCCGGCGGCACCAGTGCCGCCGAGGTGGCACTGGCGCCGCAGACGCCGATGACCGTGCGGATGGTGGCGCACGCCGACGCCATGGCCGCCCGTCGGGTGGCGGGCGAGCCGCTGCAGTACGTGCTGGGCAGCTGGGGATTCCGAAAGCTCGACTTGGCAGTGGACAGCCGGGCGCTGATCCCGCGCCCCGAAACCGAGGTGGTTGCCGGCACCGCCATCGACTGGCTCAACGGGCGAGCCCGGCACCGGCATCCCAGCGGATTGAACGTGGCCGATCTCGGCACGGGCTGCGGCGCGATCGCCATGTCGATTGCGCACGAGGTTCCCGACGCCCGGGTGTTCGCCACCGACAGCTCCGCCGATGCGTTGGCGCTGGCCGCGGCCAACCTGGCGGGCCTGGGAAGCGCGGCGAGTCGAGTCTCGCTCCATCGCGGAGATTGGTTCGAAGCACTGGGAGGCGTCCAGGATCCGCACGCGGAAGGCCGCGTCGCAGGGCCGGTGCGCGGACGGCTCGATCTCGTGGTGTCCAACCCGCCGTACGTGGCCGAGGGCGAGCCCCTCGCGCCAGAGATCGGCGACTGGGAACCGCATGCGGCGCTGTACGCGGGACCGGACGGTCTCAGCGCGGTACGCGAGATAGTCCGGGAGGCCCGCAGCTGGTTGGCACCGGGCGGGCAGCTCGTCGTGGAGGTCGCGAGCGACCAGGGGTCGGCTGTTGCGGCTGTGGCCGAGGCCCGCGGGTACGAGCGGGTGCGCATCGAACGCGATCTGGCCGGCTTGGAGCGCGTCCTAGTCGCCAAGCGGCCGCACGCCGAGCCCGATGCACTCGAATTGGAGACCGCTGCCGAGCGGCTCCGCGACGGCGACTTCGTCGTCGGGCCCACCGACACGATCTGCGGGGTGATGGCCCGCTACGCGGACGCGGATGCCGTCGCGCGCGTGTGCGAGGCCAAGGAGCGTCCCCGCAGCGAGCCGATGCCGATCCTGGTCTCGGGGCTGGCGCAGGCCGACGAGCTGGTCGAGCTGAGTCCAGCCGCACGAGCGCTCGCGGAACGTCACTGGCCCGGTGGCCTGACGCTGGTCGCGAAACGCAGGGGCGGTCCCGACCCGTTGCACGGACGGGAGACCCTGGGCGTGCGGGCGCCGGCGTTGGGCTGGCTGCGCTGGCTCATCGACGACGTCGGACCCGTCACCGGCACCAGCGCCAACCGCCACGGTCATCCCACACCGGCCAGCGCCTTCGATGCGGCGATGGGCCTGGCAACGAGCGCCGGCGAGATGGCAGTGCCCGGGCGGGTCATCCACGGGCAGGCAGCCGGGGGAACCGCGTCCACCGTGGTGGATGTCACCGGCGACACGCCGATCATCCTGCGAGCCGGTGCCGTCCCCGCCGAAGCCCTGGAATCGGATCGCGAGGCGCGTTCCTGACCTCCGCGAGCTTGGCGTTGTCAGGTGAAACGTGAATCGACGTGCTTAAGGACACCCTCCGCGTCACACCTGCTTGCTACGGTGCATATCTACTGCTTCTGGGATGATCGACGAACAGGACAAAGTGATGAGTCAGCTCGAGCTGTTCGCAGAGCGCGCTAGTGCGCGATCAACGACCAATTTTGTGACCAACATGAAATTGCCTGTCCACCGTTGGTATCGATACTCCGCTGGATATTCTGCTCAATGGGCGGAGAGAGTCATTCTTGCAGAACTCGGCGAATCCGGTCGGGTGCTCGATCCCTTCGTTGGATCAGGCACGACTATGTTAGCGGCGCAAGCGGTTGGCTCGAAGTCTGTTGGAGTTGAGAGCCAACCATTTGTGGCAGCAGTTGCGCGATCTAAACTGAATTGGTCCACATCGATTCGTGCATTTCGAGAGGCGAATAGCGCGGTTCTCTCTTATGCACGAGCCCGACCGGTCTCTATATCTGGATTCGGCAGTGAACCTCCATTGCTTCAGAAATGCTACTCAGCAGAAAATCTGGGCTCGCTCAGGCTATTGCAGGCAGCCATTCGGGAGTCCGAAGCTGAGGAGAGCGTCCGCGGACTGCAATGGCTTGCTCTCATGGCCATTCTGCGCCCGGCTTCCCACGTTGGCACGGCTCAATGGCAGTATGTCCTCCCAAACAAGTCGAAAGCGAGAGTGATCAATCCGATTGATGGTTTCGGTGTCCAGTGCGAAACCATGGCCGCCGATATGGCACATCTTCAGTCAACAATCGCTAACTCGCCAATGGCAATGCTCGTCGAAGACGACATTAGATCGATGTCTACCGAACTGCCAGTGTGTGACTTTGTGCTGACATCACCCCCGTATGCCAACAATTACGATTACGCTGACGCGACCAGGCTTGAGATGACATTTTTAGGCGATGTATCGTCATGGGCAGATCTGCGTCCCATTCGCGACGTCCTCGTCCATAGTTGCACTCAGCATATGTCCGGGTATGACGGCGAGGCGGCATTGGAATCGGAACACCTAGATTGTATAAGACGAGAACTCCAAGCAGCCTATTGGCAACTCGACAACGTAAGGCAAGATAGAGGAGGGCGAAAGGCGTATCACCTGATGGTTGTCGGCTATTTTCTTAGTATGGCTTACGCAATGAAAGCCATACGTAAGTCTCTTGTAAGCAATGGTAAGGCGTGCTTTGTCGTTGGCGACAGCGCGCCATATGGAGTACATATTCCGGTCGAGAAGTGGCTCGGGTGCCTCGCGCTTGCTGCTGGCTTCAATTCGTACTCATTCGAGAAAATTCGGGACCGAAACACAAAATGGAAGAATCGTAAGCACCGAGTACCACTTCACGAAGGACATCTCTGGGTGGATTGAGCGATGGCAGAATCACCGGCACATACATGGGGACAGACTATTGGAACGACCTTTGAAGACGGAGTTAAGCGTGCTCTTGCTACAGTTGCCGTGAAACACGGTCTATATCTCGACCATAAAGGGCCTAGAGCGGCGCGCCCCGGGAAGAAAGTCGTTTGGACTGACCTAGAAGGCAACGCTCATGATCTGGACTACGTACTCGAACGCAACGGGACTGAAGGACAAATTGGCGACCCATTGGCCTTCATCGAAGTCGCGTGGCGTCGATACACAAAGCACTCTCGAAACAAGGCTCAAGAGATTCAAGGGGCAGTGTTGCCGCTTGCCAAGAAATACCGAAGGTACAGTCCTTTTCTTGGCGCCATTATTGGCGGAGAGTTTACTGATGGCGCCTTAGCGCAGTTGCGCTCAGTCGGGTTTGCAGTGCTTCACTTGCCCTATTCCGAAGTGATCGACGCTTTCGACATTGTTGGAATCAGCGCTTCGTCCGAGGAAAACACTCCGCAAGTTGAATTCAGGAACAAGCTATCCCAGTGGGACCGTCTTTCTGCTGCAGATAAACAACAAGTCGGGGATGCGCTACTAGCGACCAGCAAGCTGCATGTGCGAACCTTTATCGATAATCTGATCAACACTCTTACCCGCACAATCAGCCGGATTATCGTGATGCCTCTTGCCGGTATATCTACTGAGTTCCAATTGCCGGATGCCGCGGCGGCGTTCTTGTCATCCCTAAATGTGGATGCTTCTATGGAGGCACCGTTTGTGCGTGTAGAGATGCGGATCGAGTACTCAAATGGTGATTCGCTGACCGTTTCGTATCAGTCTGTGAGTGCGGCCGTTCAGTTCTTGCAGAATCTTGTTTGACTGTCCGCGCGGAGCGACACGTCATACTCGGCGAACTCCACTGGTGGTTGCGAGTGATCGGTCATGATGATCGTTCTTGGAACACAGCAAGCACCAGTGGAGGTGTCCAGTATGGCAGCGAGGTTGAGCGCGTTGGAGCGCGTTCGTATTGAGGCGATGAGGTCGGCGGGGGTCCGCTGCGAGGACATCGCGGAGCGTTTGGGGCGGCATCCGTCGACGGTGTGGCGAGAGCTGGGCCGCGGACGCGGCCCAGAGGGCATGTACCGGGCGCGGCGGGCGCAAGCAGGCGCCGAGGTGCGGGCGCGGCGGCCCAGGGCGTCCGAGCTCCAAGCCGATGAGGGGCTGGCTGCGCGGGTGGGCCGCACGCGATCAGCGTCGATCTTGCCGGGGTGGGCCGGCGGGTGTGCGCGGAGACGATCTGCCGGGCCGCGTACAGCGGCCGCGGGCTGCGAGCAGACGCGTGGAAGAACCTGCGGCGGCACCGGCGGCGCCGGCGTGCGCGCACCCGCCATGCCCAAAAGGCCAGTCCCTTGGGGAACTGGCGGCCCCTCAGCGAACGGCCTGCCGGCGCGGCGGACCGCAGCGAGCCCGGACACTGGGAAGGCGACCTGATCGTCGGCAGGCACAACCGCAGCGCCGCCGCGACCCTCGTCGAGCGCACGAGCCGCCACACCCTGGTCGTCGCGCTGCCCCACGGCTACCGGGCGCCCCAGGTCGCCCGAGCGGTCACCGCGGCGCTCGCCCGCCAGCGTGCACACCTCGTGCTCAGTGATTCGCCCTGGGACGTTCCTATAGGGGGACTGTCAAGAAGTTTGTGTAAGCGGCGTGGTCTGATGGTCCTCAGCGGGGGGCTGGGGGCCGGGGAGGATCATGTCTGCGGCTGATCATGACAGGCCGGGGGTGCCGGCGAGCGATGCTGCCGGTGAGGCGGCGATGACCGAGTGGGCTGAGCTGCTGGTGGCCCAGGCCCGCGCTGATGGCGCCGGGGGCTGACCGGCGAGAACGGCCTGTTGACGGGGCTGGTGCGTCGGGTGCTTCAGACCGGCCTGGAGGTCGAGACGGCCGAGCATCTGGGCTATGAGCGCCACGCGGTCGAGGGCAGAGGGTCACCGAACTCGCGCAACGGGTTCACCCCCAAGCGGGTCACCACTGAGATCGGCGAGGGCCGGCCTGGCGGTGCCTCGGGACCGTGCGGGCACGTTCGAGCCTGTGACGGCGGCGCAAGCACCGGCGTCGTCTGGACGGCCTGTCGGGCAACGTGATCAGCCTCTATGCGAAGGGGCTCACGACCGGCGAGATCCAGGCGCATCTCGAGGAGATCTACGACACCACGGTGAGCCGGGAGACGATCTCGAAGATCACCGA